>CAJWQG010000040.1 GCA_913045175.1 uncultured Gammaproteobacteria bacterium
GGCCGATAGCCATCCCTGTCATCCAACAAGACTTCGACACTGTTATCGGATAGCTTTGCGTAAATCTCCTCAGCAACGCGACTCACCTCTTCTGATTTATGTGCGTTGATGGGAATAATCACCACATGGAAAGGCGCAATGATGGTAGGCCATACAATGCCATTCTCATCGTGATTCTGTTCGATTATTGCGCCGACCAGCCTCGTCACTCCCATGCCGTAACAACCCATACTCATGACAACAGCCTCACCCTTGTCATCCAGAACAGTTGCATTCATTGCTTTGGAGTATTTGTCTCCGAGCTGGAAAATATGACCCACTTCAATACCGCGCTTGAATTGAATCTCTCCCTTACCGTCCGGACTGGGGTCGCCTTCAATCACATCGCGCAGATCGCATATCAAGCCAGGCTTGGCGTCTCTATTCCAGTTAACATTAACCAGATGAAATCCGTCTTTGTTAGCACCACAGACAAAGTTCCTGAGTGCTGCAGCGCTGCGGTCCACGATAATAGGCAGATCAAGCCCAACGACGCCCACTGAGCCGGGTGAGGCGTTACAGGCAGTCTTGATCTCTTTGTCGGTTGCCATCGTCAATGGAGCAGTGACACCGGAAACTTTCTCAGCTTTAAGTGGGTTCAATTGATGGTCACCGCGAATTGCGAGTGCAACCAAAGCTGTATCGGTACCTTTGACGATCAGAGTCTTAATCGTGCGGTCAGCTCCTACATTAAGAAATGAGGAAACCTCTTCAATGGTGCCAACATTTGGTGTCGCTTTTTCTTCCAGTGCGGCTGGCTCAGTTGTTTCGTCCGGTGGTGCGAGGGCCTCAGCCATTTCGACATTGGCGGCGTACTCACTTTCCGTACTGAAGGCGATTTTGTCTTCGCCGGAATCCGCCAGTACGTGGAATTCCATGGAGGCGCTACCACCAATACTGCCAGTGTCTGCCAGTACGGGGCGGAAATTGAGTTGCATCCTCTCGAGGATTCGCGAATAGGTGTGGTGCATTAACTGGTAGGTTTCTTCGAGGCTTTCATCATTTACATGGAATGAGTATGCGTCTTTCATGATGAATTCTCGTGCGCGCAGCACACCGAACCTGGGTCTGGTTTCGTCACGGAATTTCGTCTGAATCTGGTAAAAATTAATTGGAAGTTGCTTGTGACTTTTGAGCTCGGTTTTAGCAAGATCCGTAATGACCTCCTCGTGCGTTGGTCCGAGGCAGAAATCCCGCTGGTGTCTATCATTAAACTTAAGCAGCATCCCTTCGTCGTACTGTCCCCATCGGCCCGACTCCTGCCAGAGTTCTGCTGGTTGTACCACGGGCATCATGACTTCCAAAGCACCTGAGGCGTTCATTTCCTGTCGAATGATCCCTTCTACTTTTTGCAGGACTCTAAGACCAATCGGTAGCCAGTTATAAATTCCTGAGGCAACCTTCCGGATAAAACCTGCCCTGATCAGTAGCTGATGATTAATAATTTCAGCGTCAGCTGGAACTTCCTTTAGGGTGGCAATGTTGTATTGGCTTGCTTTCATCTGTCTCGTAGCGGCTGCGCCGTAGTTATGAATATGTTTATAAATATAGTTATGAATATGGTTAAGAACCTATGATAGTCCGCACGACCGTGAAGGCAAAAAAAAGGCCGCATTGAGCGGCCTTTTCGTCGTTGTATTAAGCTATACAAATTCCTTCAGACCTTTGAGTGGCAGGACTTTGACTCTCGTGCTTGCTGGTTTGGCTGCGATGTCCATAAGCTCGCCAGGACGGAAAGGATTGGGTACACCTTTGCGGGCTTTTCTTGCGGGCTTCTTCACTGTTTTGATTTTTAACAGGCCTGGAAGCGTGAATTCTCCGGCGCTGCCTTTCTTTACGTGTCTTTCAATCAACGTGGATAATTCGTCTATCACCGCGCTAACTTGTTTTTTTGATAGATCAGTATTGTTGGCAATTTCCCCTAGAATTTGACTCTTGGTGTACTTGTCTTTTATTGCAGGTTTTTTCTTAGAGTTACTTACTGCCATTCGTGTTTCCTTCCTTTTTGATGCCTTTTTCAAGGTCTAGTTATGGATGAAGTTTTTCGACTGATCGCATTTTATGCCAAAAAAAGGAAGCACTTTTTAGTCTTGCGGAGCGCTCCTTTAACAGGCCTGCATTTATATATTATTGCGGGATACCTAGCAAGCAGATGCACCGACTTTTTGACCAACAGTAGACTCACTGCAGTAACGCACGCATAGTGGTTCGCGATAGTCGATGTTTACTGTATAATTCGCGGCCCTGAACCTACAGAGGTAATGGGTTTGCCATGCCGATCTATGAATATCAATGCGAAGCATGTGGACACAAGTTGGAGAAGCTGCAAAAAATCAGTGATGAACCGCTGCGGGATTGTCCTTCATGTAAGGCATCGAAGTTGACCAAACTGGTTTCGGCGGCTGCCTTTCGCCTGAAGGGCGCGGGCTGGTATGAAACGGATTTTAAAACCGGTAAGAAGAAAAACGTCAGTCAGGGAGAAAAGTCCGGCTCGTCGGATTCCTCTTCTGACAGTTCTTCGAGTAGCTCGAGCAAGGACAGTAAAAGCAAATCCAATTCCGGAGCTTCCTCAGCAACAAATAATTAGTCCTGATGCTAGGGCTTTTTTAACCTTCGCGAATTCAGTCCGAGCGTCAATAGAATAGGAATTAAAGTATGCGTAGCCACTATTGTGGCCTTCTCAGAGATAGCGATATTGGACAGGATGTAGACCTGTTCGGATGGGTGCATCGCCGCCGTGATCATGGTGGCGTAATTTTCCTTGATGTTCGCGATCACGAAGGCATTATCCAGGTGGTGTTCGATCCTGACACCGAAGAGAGCTTTGAACTCGCGGATCAGGTTCGAAACGAGTACGTATTGCATATCAAAGGCAAGGTTCGAGCTCGAGATGATGAGTCGGTTAACCCGAAAATGCCTACCGGCCAGGTCGAGGTGCTGGGTAAGGAACTCATCATACTCAATGCCGCCGATACACCACCGTTTCAGTTGGATGAATACTCATCGGCCGGTGAAGACGTTAGGTTGCGTTATAGATACCTGGATCTCAGAAGACCGGAGATGCAGGAAAAGCTTCGTGTACGCAGTCAGGTCGCCCATGAGGTGCGACGCTTTCTTGAAGCGAATGATTTTGTCGATATTGAAACACCCATACTGACAAGAGCAACGCCGGAAGGTGCGCGTGATTACCTGGTTCCTTCACGAACACAGCCAGGGAATTTCTTTGCGCTGCCTCAATCACCACAGCTGTTCAAACAATTGCTGATGATGTCCGGTTTCGATCGCTACTATCAGATTGCACGATGTTTTCGTGATGAGGATCTGCGAGCGGACCGACAACCTGAATTTACTCAAATAGATATTGAGACAAGCTTTCTATCCGAACAGGAAATCATGGATATTTCCGAGCAACTGATTCGTCAATTGTTCCAAAGCACGATCGACGTCGATCTCGGGGAGCTGCCACTTATTTCCTATGCTGACGCAATGCAGAAATATGGTTCGGACCGACCTGATCTAAGATTTGATCTGCCGCTGGTAGACATTGCCGATCTGCTAACGGACGTAGAGTTTAAAGTGTTTAGTGGACCGGCGAATGATCCCGGGTCACGGGTCGCTGCGTTGAAACTTGAGCGGGGCGACAGGCTTAGCCGAAAGAATATCGATGATTACACGAAGTATGTGAGCATCTATGGGGCGCGAGGCCTAGCCTATATTAGGGTGAATGACCTTAGTAAAGGTATAGAAGGTTTGCAGTCTCCTATTTTGAAGTTTCTGCCCGATGAGGTTGTTAGCGCGATTCTTGACCGAGTGGATGCAAAGGATAACGACATTATCTTCTTTGGTGCTGACCGGGCATCTGTGGTGAACGATGCACTCGGTGCATTGCGAAGCAAGCTGGCCGAAGACCTTGATCTGTATGAGCGGGACTGGGCCGCATGTTGGGTGACAGATTTCCCCATGTTTGATTCAACCGACGATGGTGGCTGGACGGCGATACATCACCCGTTTACCGCTCCCTCCTGCGATGCTGCCTCGATGGAGGCAGACCCGGGGCAGGCTCTTTCCAGAGCATATGACATTGTCATCAACGGTCATGAGGTTGGTGGTGGTTCGATTCGTATCCATGAATCGGAAGTACAAAAAGCTGTGTTTCGAGTGCTTAAATTGTCAGATAACGAAGCAGCGATGAAGTTTGGTTTTCTATTGGATGCTCTAAAATTTGGGGCGCCACCCCACGGCGGCATTGCGATTGGTCTGGACAGACTGATCATGTTGCTTACCGGCGCGACGGCCATACGGGACGTTATTGCATTTCCGAAGACCCAGACGGCCACCTGTCTGCTGACAGATGCGCCCGGTACGGTGGATCCCGACCAACTTCATGAATTGGGTATTATATTGAGAAAGCCGGAGACAGAGTAAGTTCGATCATGGCTGGACATAGCAAGTGGAGTAACATCAAACATCGCAAGGCTGGCCAGGATGCCAAGCGATCAAAGGTTTTCACCAAAATCATCCGGGAACTCACTGTGGCCGCCCGCGATGGCGGGGGTAACATAGACGATAACCCCGGGCTAAGAACCGTCGTTGAAAAAGCCAAAGCCGCGCAGATGCCAAAGGATACGATGGAGCGGGCGATCACCCGAGGTGCCGGTGGTGGTGAAGGCGCTGAGCTCGTCGCGCTGACCTATGAGGGATACGGCCCGTGTGGTGTGGCAATCTTCGTTGAAACAACGACTGACAATCGCAATAGAACGGTATCTGAAGTTCGCCATGCGTTCACTAAAGCGGGTGGGAATCTCGGTACAGATGGTAGCGTTGCCTATCTTTTCGATAAACGAGGCCAGATTGGTTTTGGCCCGGATGTCGATGAGGATGAGGTGATGGAAATCGCTATTGATGTCGGGGCTGAGGATGTCACTGTCGATGAAGATGGCAGCATCGAAGTGATAACGCTGCCAGAAGATTTTCTTGTTGTTAAGGATGCATTGGCGGATAAAGGCTTTGAGCCGCGATCAGCAGAAGTCTCTATGGTTCCCCAGACGTTAAATGACCTCGATGTGGATACCGGCGAGAAGGTGCTTCGATTGCTTGACGCACTGGAAGATCTTGATGACGTCACGGGCGTTTATACGAATGCGAATTTCCCGGAGGAAATTAGTAACGGGTAATGCGCCGATAGGCAGCGACAAATATGTTAAACTCGTCGCTGCTTATGTAATTAACCCCATGACGCTGATTATAGGAATCGACCCAGGTTCCAGGGTGACCGGCTACGGCGTAATTGCCTCAGTTGGATCTCGCCAGGACTATGTCACTAGCGGCTGTATACGGACCGCCGATAAGACGACCCTCCCGCAAAAGCTCCATGAAATCTTTACGGGTGTCTCACAGATAATCGCCGAGTATTCCCCTGATGAACTGGCAATTGAGCGCATTTTTATGGCGCGAAGCGCCGAGTCTGCGCTCAAGTTGGGGCACGCCCGAGGGGTGGCCATTGTCGCCGCGGTCAATCAGGGCATTCCGGTGTTTGAGTATGAAGCTCGTAAGGTAAAACAGGCGGTAGTCGGTAATGGCGCCGCGACGAAAGACCAGGTGCAGAATATGGTCAAGACGTTGTTGAAGTTGCCCAGTGATCCGCAAAAAGATGCCGCCGATGCGCTGGCGATTGCGCTGACCCACATTAATACTCAATTTACCCTGGCACGAATGGACGGAGGTTCGCAAACGTTCCGTCGGGGACGGATTGTTGATCAATAGGCCGCCCAGGTGATCGGTAGAATAAAAGGCGTTTTGCTGGAGAAGCGGATTGACCAACTCCTGGTGGATGTTGGTGGCCTTGCCTATGAGGTTGAAATACCGCTCACGACTTATGAGCAGTTGGGCGATGCCATGGATGTGGTTGTGCTGCAGACGCACTTTGTCGTCAGAGAGGATGCGCAGATACTGTATGGTTTCTATACGGAAAAAGAGCGGGAGTTATTCCGTGCCCTGATTAAGGTGAACGGCGTAGGCCCGAAACTGGCGCTGAGTATTCAGTCAAGTATCGATCCGGAGTCGTTCGTTCGGTGCGTTAGGGATAATGATGTGAAGGCGCTGGTAGCGCTACCTGGCATAGGTAAGAAAACAGCAGAGAGATTGATCATAGACATGCGTGATCGTCTGCCGGATTGGGAATTACCCGGGAGTGAAATGCCTGCTGATACGCAGAACAAGGATTCGCTGGCTGATGCAGAATCTGCACTGATAGGATTAGGCTATAAACCCCAGGAAGCAACGATAGCGTTAGCAGGACTGGACGAAGAAAACGTGGAAGATCTGATTAGACAGGCACTCAAGCGCCTGGCTGGCGGAAGCAAGGGATGATCAATTGATTGAAGAGGACAGACTGGTCGCCCCGGAGAAAACCTCTCTGGAGTCGAAACAGGATTGGGCCATCAGACCCAAGACGTTCGACGAATACATTGGGCAACCGGAAGCAAAAGAGCAGATGGGTATCGCCATTGCTGCTGCGCGCGCTCGTAAGGAGTGTCTTGATCATACGTTGATCCTCGGGCCGCCTGGCCTGGGTAAAACCACCATGGCAAACATCATCTCCAACGAGATGGGGGTGCAGATAAGCTCAACCTCCGGCCCTGTGATTGAAAGAAAGGGCGACCTTGTCGCGCTACTGACGCAGATGGAACACGGCGATGTGCTGTTTATTGATGAGATCCATCGTCTCAATCCCGCGATTGAGGAAATTCTGTATCCGGCGATGGAGGATTTTCAGGTAGATATCACCATAGGCGAAGGACCAGCAGCGCGATCAATCAAGTATGACCTGAACCCGTTTACCCTGGTTGGCGCAACCACAAGAACAGGTCTTTTGACGTCACCTTTGCGGGATCGTTTTGGCATAGTGCAACGACTTGAATTCTATGGGGAGAAAGACCTGGCAACGATTGTCCAACGTTCTGCGAGCATGTTGTCCGTTGATTGCAGTAGTGAGGGTGCAACGGAGATCGCGAGACGATCACGGGGAACGCCTCGCATCGCTAATCGCTGGCTGCGGCGGGTGAGGGATTTTGCCGAAGTGCGAAAGTCTGGCAAGGTCGACACCGAGGTGGCCGATGAAGCCCTGAACATGCTTAAGGTGGATGCTAACGGTTTCGACACCATGGATCGTCGTATCCTCATGACGTTGATTCAAAAGTTTGATGGTGGTCCTGTGGGGATCGATAGCATTGCTGCAGCCATTGGTGAGGAACGCGATGCCATTGAGGAGGTCTATGAACCATTCCTCATACAAAAGGGATTTATTATGCGTACCCCCAGGGGTCGGGTAGCAACCAAAACTGCCTATGAACATTTTGGGTTAGAGGCGCAGGCTCGCCCTGGTGATTTGTTTGACAACGATGATTGATAGAAGGACTAACGACAATTGAACGAACCGCTTTCCATAATTGATCTAATACTTAATGCCAGTCCCGTGGTTCAGATTGTCATGGCTATTTTAATATTGGCCTCGATGGTTTCGTGGATCATGATTTTTCAGCGGGGGTTCTCGTTGGCGTCGGTACGTCGCGATGCAACCCGGTTTGAGAGCGACTTTTGGTCTGGAGAAAGAGGCCTCGGGCAACTTTATGTCGAGCTCGAAGAGTGGGGCGAAGCCCCCGTTGGTATCGAGAATATTTTCTCTTCCGGGTTTAAAGAGTTCACGCGTTCAAAACAGGAAGGCACAGACCCTGATCGGGTAATGGAGAACGTTCAACGTGCCATGCGGGTGGCTCTATCCCGGGAAGAAGAGCGTCTGGAAACCCATTTGCCATTTCTCGCGACTGTCGGTTCGACGAGTCCCTACGTTGGCTTGTTTGGCACTGTGTGGGGGATCATGAATTCATTTCGTGGTCTCGCGACCGTTAATCAGGCATCACTGGCAGTTGTTGCTCCAGGTATTTCTGAAGCCCTGATCGCAACGGCGATTGGCCTGTTTGCAGCCATACCGGCTGTTATTGCCTATAACCGATTCAGTGCGCAGGTTGAAGTGATCGTCAACAGATTCGAAGCGTTCACCGAAGAATTCAGTAGCATTCTTAACCGCAACATTCACGAAACCTAGATCCCCTTATGTCAAAGGCGAAACGTAGAAGACCGATATCGGAAATCAATGTCGTTCCTTACATTGATGTGATGTTGGTGCTGCTCGTTATATTCATGGTAGCGGCGCCACTCATGACGCAGGGTATTAAGGTGGACTTGCCAGAGGCGGCATCAGGGCCACTGGAGGTGGACGACAATGAACCTATGTTGGTGGTTTCTGTCAAAGCTGATGGTAGCTACCACATGAATTTTGGAGATGAAGAGGAGCCGGTGGCGTTGGAGCTGATAGGTGAGCGTGCCAGCAAAATTATTAGCGCTAATCTAACAATCAAAGTCCTGGTTGAAGGTGATAAATCAATTAACTATGGGGTAATCGTGAACCTGATGAACGTTCTGCAGGTGTCCGGTGCCACCAGCGTCGGTCTGATCACAGAGCCGCCAAATTGACCACCCAGATTACTTACGTGATTTCCTTTGTATTGGCGACGCTGGTACATGCACTGGTTGTTGGGCTCTTAATGATGAATTGGTCTGGAGAGCAAGAGCTTGAGCGAAACCATGATCAGGCCTATTACATTCAGGCAACAGTAGTGGGGCAAAACCCCTATACAGCGAAAGAACGCGCACAGGAAAGGCAGGCAGAGCAGCGACGTCAGAAAAGAGACGCCCAGCGACGCAAAGTTGCCCAACAGCGAAAGGAAGCGGAAAGGTTAGAGAAGGAAGAAGAGTCACGAGAAGCGCGAAATCGCCTGGTTGAACTGGAACGACTTAGAGCGCTTCAGGAGGCGGAGAACGCAAGAGAAGAGCAAGAGCGCGAAGAGCAGCCCAGATTTGAACTTCCGAAAGACGTTGCAGTTGGCCGTCGTGAAGAAAATACGCGTATGGCAGTGACTGATGATGAGAAAGCGCAGGCCTATGTTGCGCAGATCCAGCGAGACGTTATTCAGAACTGGTCGCGTCCTCCGAGTGCGCGCAATGGTATGCAGGCCCTATTGCGCGTATTTCTGGTACCCACCGGTGAGGTCGTTGACGTCGTTGTAGAGGAGTCTAGTGGCAATTCAGCGTTTGACAGGTCTGCGATGCTTGCGGTCAACAAAACAGAACGTTTCCTCGTGCCATCCGAGTCCAGGCAGTTTGAACGAAACTTTCGTGAATTTACGATTCTCTTTCGACCAGAGGATCTTCGACTCTAATATCTTAGATTCAAATAAGTGGTGATGTATGCGGTACTGCCTGATATTAATTTTGTGTGTTTATGCTTCGGCATCGATAGGCGAGTTGCGTATTGAAGTAACTCAGGGGCTGGATAAGCCCGTACACGTCGCGGTGGTGCCTTTTAACTGGCGTGGTTGGGGACGTGGTTCCGATACGCTCACCGATGTGGTGAATTCTGATCTTCAGCTAAGTGGGCGCTTTAAAACAACATCAGTGGAGCAGATGCTCAGTCGACCTCATCGAGCCAAAGATGTGCTCTACCGTGACTGGCGTTTGTTGAAGGTTGAATACCTTGTGATAGGCGAGATACGCAGAGATGGTGACAACATCGAAGTGACCTACGAGTTACACAACATTGTGACAAAAACCCTCGAACATAAAGAAACGATTGTGGGTGGAAGGGATGAGTTGCGGGATATGGGTCACCATGTAAGTGATGTGGTATTTGAAAAACTGACCGGCATAGAGGGCGCTTTCGCGACCCGCATCATGTATGTCACAGCAGTAGGTCCGCTTAACGATAGAACGTTCAGGTTAAACATCGCGGATGCTGATGGTCATCGGGTAGAAACTGTCCTTGAGACCAGGGAACCGATTCTTTCTCCCGCATGGGCGCCCGATGGTAATCGAGTGGCCTATGTGTCATTTGAGAAAGACAGCAAACCAGCGATCTATATTCAGGATCTGCAGGCGAAAACGAGGCGCATGATCACCAATTTTCAGGGACTCAATGGTGCGCCTGCTTTTTCTCCCGACGGAACCAAACTGGCCCTGGTGCTGAGCAAATCAGGCAACCCGGACATCTGGACCTATGACCTTAAAACCAGGGCCATGGCTAAAGTGACGCGGCACTATGGAATCGACACTGAGCCATCATGGTCAGCAGATGGCAAATCGATAGTTTTTACGTCGAACCGAGGTGGCAGCCCTCAGATTTACAAGATGCGACTACGGGACCTTAATGTAGAGCGCGTGACTTTTGAGGGTGACTATAATGCTCGTGCCAGTGTGCTTTCCGATGGTAGCGGGCTTGTGATGGTGCACAGGCGAAACGATATCTATAATATTAGCCTCCTGGACCTTAAACGTGGCAGGTTATCTGTGCTAACGCAGACCTCGCTGGATGAATCCCCGAGTATCGCGCCTAACCGAAGTATGCTAATTTATGCGACTCAGCATGCTGGGCAGGGCATACTGGCAGCGGTCTCCATCGATGGCGGCGTTAAATTCAACCTGCCCTCGAGCGAAGGAGATGTGAGAGAACCAGCCTGGTCACCGAAAAAACGAAAAGTTTTTACGCCAATTTCGAAATAAATCGGGATTCGCTGGGTCTCTTGTAAGCTGGGTCTCTTGTAAATAGCGGTAAAAGTGAATTTATCGCAGGATTTTGGTTTAATTCGGCTGCAAACAAGAAATTGCAGTCATAGATAGGAGTTGATCATGGGAACACCAAAAATGCGGGGCGTGCTGGTAATAGGCCTTGCGTCGCTGCTACTAGCTGGATGTGCCAGTAATGAACCTGAAGATAGTGGGCCGGAAATTTCACCCGATACTGATGGGCCGGGTACGATGGTAGAAAAGCCGATGGCGTCAGGATCGGATAAGCAAGAAGCGAAACCCATGGTCAAAGGCGATAAGTTGGTTATACCAACCAGTTCGGGTATGGGTTACGAGATGCTACAAGGTATCTTCTATTTTGATTTTGATCAGGCGATCGTGAAGCGCGCGGGTCATTCGGAATTGAATAAACATGCCAGGGCATTGCAATCCGATCGCATGCTCCGTGTTCGGCTGGAAGGTCACGCTGATGAACGCGGTACGCGAGAGTACAATCTTGCTCTCGGTGAACGCAGAGCGAATTCGATACGTGCTTATCTGGTTGCCCAGGGAGTTTCATCGTCGCAGATTGAAGTGATTAGCTATGGCGAAGAGAAGCCTGTTGTAGAAGGGCATAGCGAAAGTGGCTGGTCGCAGAATAGACGCGTCGAGATCGTTTACCGCTAGTAGTTAAAACGGATGGAACATTTCCGCCCGTTCGCAGATGGTGTGTTGAGCCTGCTACTGTTGGTAGCCACAATGGTTCACACACCATTTCTGTTTGCGCAACAAACAAGTCCCATCGTTGTTGAAGAATCGACATCGGTAACTTCTGTTGGCCCTCGCACAGAAGCCTTTATCCCCCCCGCAGAAGAAGATTCCGCCGCCACTATCGAAGATCAATACCAGATTCAGATTCTGCAGCAGGAAGTTATGCAGCTGCGAGGTTTGGTTGAAGAGCTTACCTACCGATTAAATCGTATGCGTGATACTCAGGATGATCGCTACCTCGAATTGGATGCGAGATTTCAGGGGATGGATACGAAACTTAACAATCTATCCTTGCCGGCTGAGCCGGCACCTGTTGATGTCGACCCTGTTACCGTTGTTCCCAGTGCGGTGGATATCCAGGATGAAAAAACGATGTACGCTACGGCGCAAGAGCTGATTCGCAATCGTCAATACGATCTTGCGATCTCTCAGCTGAAGGCCGTCATTAACCAGCACCCGGATGGCGTTTACGCGCCCAATGCCTACTACTGGCTGGGAGAGGTTTATCAGGCGAAACCAGATCCGGATCTTGAAGGTGCCAGGCAGGCACTCGAGCAGGTTATTCAGTTTTTCCCGGAGCATCGTAAGGTCCCGGACGCTGCATATAAACTTGGCCACGTCTATAACCTGTTAGGCGACTGTGATCGTGCGCGGGATCTTTTGGAACAGGTGATTGAGTTGCATCGGGGCAAGTCTGTGGCAACCTTGTCAGAGAGCTATCTCCGAGACAAGATCAATTGCGAGGCAGACTGAAGCACCGTGAGGTGTACTGTGAGGAAGAACTCAGGTGACTGAGCGGCGCGCAGTGGTGTTGCTCTCTGGTGGTCTCGACTCTGCGACTACCCTCGCGATAGCCATTAATCAGCAATATGCCTGTTACTGCCTTAGCTTTGACTATGGCCAGCGTCACATGGCGGAGGTTAGCTTCGCGCGGGAACTGGCCGCTTCTTTAGGAGCAAAGGAACATCGAGTCGCAACAATCGACATTGGTGCCTTTGGCGGCTCCGCTCTCACCGACAATGACATCGACGTCCCCGACTATCAGGATGGCGACGGCGAAATACCAGTCACCTATGTGCCGGCGCGCAATACGGTTTTTCTTTCCTATGCGCTTGGCTGGGCAGAAGTGCTCGAAGCGAGCGACATATTTGTTGGCGTCAATGCCGTGGATTATTCCGGTTACCCTGACTGTCGACCGGAATACATTGATGCGTTTCAGAAGATGGCGAATCTTGCGACTCGAACGGGCGTACAGGACCAAACCATCACCATTAACACGCCCCTGATTGACCTCAGTAAAGATGAAATCATCAGGCGCGGTGTGGATCTGGGTGTCGATTACTCAAAAACTGTTTCCTGCTACCGACTAAATACGGACGGGGAGGCCTGCGGGCGCTGTGACAGCTGTGTGATTCGCAGGGAAGGATTCGAGCGGGCAGGTTTTGATGACCCGACCCGTTACGACAAAGGTGCAGCCTAATGTCACAACGATCTGATTTGTTACGCGATCTAGCGGATCCCACGATGGGCGATGACATCACGAATAGCGAGGTTGCCGATTTCTGCAAATTAATGGCAAAGGCGATTCGGGATGAAGAGCACCTACTAATAGTTAATGCGTTTGAAGTGGTCACCTGGGAAACCAGTAGCTCAAAAGTGAAGTTAGTAGTTATGTACCTTCGGGATGAAATTTGTCGGGGCAACTCGATTCCTGAGGTGTTCCGTTCCCTACCAGATTTATTTGACGATTTTTTCTGTAACAAGATCGAAGAAGGAGTAGGCGCCGAGGCCCTGGCGACAACCTTCGATCGGCTCGCAAAGTACCTGGAATAGAGCGTGTAAGCGACTTGTCAGGGTTACCTTGCTCAGTGTTGCTTTTACCCGCCAGAGAAAGTTATATCGCTATATCTAATTATCTGACCAGGTTAAGACTTAGGGTTTTGCTTTGGTGATTTTGGGTTAAGGGTTACGACTTGGACAGAGACACAATTGTTCGCTCTCAGGGGCTCGCGGATACCGTACCCTTTTATGGCGAGGGCGACCCCATTCCTGTTGATCGGGATCTTTCCGCGAAAGATGATACCAGCGGTTTTGGTGCCGTGGTGATGTTGATAGTGCGGTGCTGGCCATACATATTGCCGCAGATTCTTGGTCGCTGGTGGGTGCCGCGTGAGGGTACTGAGCAGCGGATGGCGGAACTGATTGGCGGTCGCGGCTATAGCTTTGTGTATATGCCACCACTGGTAACGTTGCTGGCGGCGATCCCTCCCTACTATGGGTTCGTTCCGACCAGCCTGGAATACCCGTTCAATCTGTTTTATGGATTGGTTGTACTGACTGTGATCTGTACCTGGCCGTTGCCAAACCTTTCCGGCAGGGTGCAGCTCGTCTCGCTGGTTGTATTGTTGCTTTCCACCATCATTGCCAACATGGTCGCGGTCATATTAATCGAAGGTTCGAGCCATAGCATCTATATGGGTGTTATTACTGCTGCCTGCTTACTAGGCTGGTTTGTACAACTGCGGTTTGACTCGGAGGGCCTGAAATACAGGGTTCGAATCGGTACTCACCTTATTTACTACTACGGCCTGACTTTGGTTATGGGGCTGGGTTTTATGCTGCTTGGCCTGTTAATGGCCGAAATTGTTAACCAGTCTCTGTTACAGAACGAAGCGCTCATGCCGGGTCTCGCAGCATTGATTGGCTATCCGGAGATGTCCAGCGCCGTGAACGATACCCTAACAGAAGCGCAGCGTATGGAACTACGCTGGGCTCCGGTCAAGGTTGAGTTCGTGCTGTTCCTGTTGCTGTGGCCACTGGAAATTATGCTTCTGTATTATGTTGTGTGGATTTTTCAAAGGATTAATCACGACCTGCGACTTGCCCTGGTAGATCGCTGGCACCGTCTCTCGCTGCGCCATCACGCTGACCATCGCGTTGGTGATTCTATCTGGCGCATTCAGACAGATTCTGAAACGGTGACAAGTGTTTTAAAGGTCGTTGGTGAACTTGTAACGATGATGGTCAGCATTGTCACGGCGCTGGCGCTCGTTTCGATCCTGTCTCCGATACTCGGGTTGATTGTAATTTTTGTTGTTGTGCCTACGATGATCCTGGCGCGATGGTCCATGCCGCGTTTTCGTACGAGGTCACTGGTCGAGCGCATGGCCAACGCCGATCTCACATCCAGGGTTCATGAGTCCTTTAAGGCTATCAAACTGACCAAGGCGTACCAGGCCGGTACCCGTTCCCAGAAACAATTCGAAGACGATTCAATGATTGCTTTCAATGCGGAATACCGCAATGCGCGGTTGGGACTTCGGGTGGGCGTGATAATAGACACCTACTCGGAGATATTTATCTTCGCCGGTGTGTTCCTAATGGCAATGTGGGTCAATGGCGATGAACCAACCTTCGCAGCTGAATTGATTGCACTCGCCGGTTTGTCTTTTGTGGTTTGGAATCTTTCCGCGTTTCGTTGGGCGAGCGACCGTTTTGGGGAAACTATTGGGGCGATTGGCGGCGTGATGAGGATGTGGGGTTGGGCCCAGGATGTTGCGATGGGTCTAAAGCGAGTATTCGACATCCTTGATATAGATCCGGAAGTGACTGACCAGGAGAATCCGATTGCCTTCCAGGGATTTGAGCGGGAGATCCGCTTTGAAGACGTGGCTTTTGCCTATTCCTCTGACAGACCAGTTTTGGATGGTGTGAATCTGAGCGCGGTGCCGGGCGCTATCACTGCGATTGTTGGTCCCACGGGTTCTGGTAAATCAACGCTGATGAATCTATTGCTGCGCTTGTTTGATCCGGACCGTGGTGTCATCTCTATCGACGGACATAACCTTCGCGAGTTTTCGGTCGATTCGCTGCGCAAAAACATCGCGATAGCGTTACAGGAGAATGTCCTCTTTGGCATGACGATAAGAGAAAACATCCGTTACGCTGTACCTGACGCGGATGAACAGCAGGTTGACGAGGCTGTCCGGATAGCCTGTCTTGAGGAAACCATCGCGTCTCTACCTGAGGGGCTCGATACGATGCTGGGTGATAGGGGAGGAAGACTATCGACGGGCCAGCGACAGCGTTTGTCGATTGCCAGGGCCATTGTTCGCGACACGCCCATCCTGGTGTTGGATGAACCCACTGCAGCATTGGATGCCGATACAGAACATCGTGTGCTGGAGAATCTCGCGGAGTGGGCGAGGGCACCTGCAGCAGCGAGTCGGGGGATATTCCTGATCACGCACCGTATCTCTACGATTCGCCGCGCCGACAATATTGTTTATCTGGAAGAAGGTCGCGTTGCAGAGAGCGGCGATCATGATGCTCTGATGGATATCGATAACGGTCGATATAGAGCGTTCGTTCTGGCGGAGTCCGGGGCTGGATCTGAGGAGGGGCTTAATGTCTGATAGTTTCACCGCGGAAAGCAAATCTTCGTTTTCACTTGAGAAACTGCGTGAAGATGAGCTTGCGCTCGATAAAAAAGCGAGCCTGGTCGATACGAAAACAGATGTCGACTATCGGGAAACGTTTAGCCTGATATGGCGATGCCTGGTTCTCCTGAGGTTTTACTGGCGGCGCTTTGCCGTGGTGCTATCGATGGAGTGGACGATCACGGCCGTGGGCACGGCAGTTGCTCCCTGGGCGGGAAAGGTACTCGTTGACCATGTAGTATTGGGTCAGCCGCTACCGGAAGACGGTAAGGGATATCCGGCCTTTCTGCTGCCGATTATTGAGTTCTTGGTGGGATTGTCACCATTCGCCATCCTGACGTGGTTGGCGCTGTGGACAGTGGTGGGCGTTTCAGTCCGAGTCATTTGGGGCTATGTGCACGACCTGGTTGAGGCACGGATGGCGCATTCGCTGTTACATATGGTGCGCTCGCGTTTGTTCGAGGGCCTGCGCTTGTTGCCAATTACCCAATTGGACAATCAGCCTATTGGTGATTCCGTATTTCGCGCCATGCAAGATGTACATGCCCTGCCTAGTATTGTTCGAATGGTAGTGCAGATATCTGGTTGGTCGATTGTCACTTTTGCTACGGCGGTTTTTACGCTGCTGAGCGCGTACCCGGACTCCTCTCTCATTGTCTTATTCGCCGTTGGCGCCATGCCAGTCTACATTCTTGTCACTGCCCCATTTGCGCGGATGATACGTCGACGCGCGCAGGCAACCGTTGCCGCCGGTACCGTATTCGTCAGTACCACCGAGGAAGGCATGGACAATATCCAGGCTGTGCAGAGCCTGGGTGCTAATGAGATAGAGAAGGAACGTTTCGCGCTTGCCAGCGCCAATTCGTTCAGGCGAGAGCGCTATCAGATGTTGGCCCAGAGTATTGTCGGCAAGCTGGGTGAAACCTCTGGTCAGTTTCTCTATTGGGCGTTAATGCTGTTCATGCTGGGCAAGGTCATTACGGGCGATATGACCCCTGGTGACTATGCAGTGGTGCTTGGATACTTCTGGTCGATGAGCTTTCCTGCGGGTGCATTGGCGAGCCTGTGGATTAATCTGCAGGCGCCGGCAGCCAGAGCGCGCCGGGTGTTTGTCATGTTGGACATGGAGAAGGAAAAGGAAATCGGCACCGAGATGCTGCCGGCCGTCACTGAGGGTGTGGCATTTGAGAAAGTAGGATTCGTCTATCCTGACGGTCGTAGAGCACTTACCGAGGTCAGTTTCGAAGCTAACATCGGCGAAATTGTTGCGCTCGCTGGCCCAACCGGCGCGGGTAAGACAACCCTGGCCTATTTGATCCCCCGTTATCACATGGTGAGCGAGGGTCACATCAGTATTGATGGTCGCGACGTTAATGACATCGCCATCAATAGCCTGCGCAGCCAGATTACCTATGTGTTCCAGGAAACCGAGACCCTGCCGGAATCCATCGCCAATAACATTCGCTACGGTAAGCCCCAAGCGACTATGGAAGAGATTGAGCGGGTCGCTAGGGTTGTTGGCATTCACGATTTCATTAGTGGATTACCGGAGGGCTATGACACCCACCTGGGAACGACCAGTAGTAAGTTATCGGTGGGCCAGAAACAACGTATATCCATTGCGCGCGGTCTTATTCGCGAGACACCTATACTAATTCTTGATGAACCCACGTCGGCGCTGGACCCGGAGACTGAGAGCTATTTGATCTCAGCACTCCAGGAAGCCGCAAAAGATCGTCTGGTGATCGTCATTGCTCATCGACTATCTACCATCAGGCAGGCCGATAGCATCGTCTTTCTGGAAGAGGGAGAGGTGCGAGAGCAGGGCAGCCATGAGGTGTTAATGGCGATGGAATCAGGACACTACCGGCGGTTTGTCGAGCTGCAGAGCACCTAAAAATATCCCCTTGAGGTCTTTGTTGGGAAAGCGCTAGACTTTTCAATATGAAAGGGGAACTTGAAATTGGCAGCCGGACTGCTGCTAAAAAATCGCTTCGTTCTTGAGGAGTTGATTGGCTCAGGTCGGTTGTGTGATGTGTATAAGGCGCTAGATCTAAGGCGCCAGGAAGCACAGCCCCCCCAACCGTATGTAGCCATAAAAATCCTGATGGACGAGTACAGGGACAAGATAAACGCACATGCGTTTGTTGCATTGGCCTATGAGTCTTTTCGCACCTCAGTGATCAACCATCCAAATGTCGCCTCTATTTTTGACTTCGATAAAATGGGCGATATCGCGTTTTTGACCATGGAACTAATGGAAGGCCAGACCCTAGCCACCTTGCTCGAACAAAATTCTGTCGACAAGGCGTTGGAGCTTGCGGTAGGGATCTGTCGGGGTTTGAATTGTGTGCACCATCACGGCGTGCTGCACCTGAATATACGACCCGATACCATTTTTGTGACGGCAGAAGGAATCGCTAAGCTCATTGGTTTTGGCAACACCCGAGAAATAGGTAGTACCAGTGACATGGATACGATGATTAAAGCTCTCGGGCCGCCGACACATGCCTATGCCAGTCCTGAAATGTTGGCGAATGAGGATCCATCTCCCGCGGACGATGTATTCTCGCTTGCGGTGGTTATCTATGAGCTGTTTTCTGGCAGTCATCCCTATGGGGGAGCGTTAGCGAGTGAGGCGCTAGATAAAGGTATAGAACCAGAAAGAGTATCCGGGCTAAACGATCAGCAATGGGACGTACTGGCAAGCGCACTTAGGCTCAGTCGAGAAGATCGGCTGCAAACTGTGAAGGAACTGGCGGCAAGCTTCAAGTCTTAGTCATGAACGACTGGTATGACGAGATCGGTAAGGGCTACATCAATCTACTGGTGCCTGATACCAGGATTGCAAAGTTAGTCCGCACCGCGCTGGGCGATGTGGAGTCGGTAGCGAACATCGGTGCTGGTGCGGGCAATTATGAGCCCGAAGATTGTGAGGTGATTGCTATCGAGCCCTCAAGCGTGATGCTTGGTCAGTATCAGGGAAAGGGCGCACGCCTGCAGGGAACGGCCGAAACGCTTCCGCTTGCCACCGGTTCTGTTGATGCCACCATGGGTATCCTGACGCTCCATCACTGGAAAAATTGGCGGCAAGGTATTGACGAAATGCTCCGCGTTAGTCGAAAAGCCGCCATGCTGCTCACCCACACGCCGGATCTTTTCGATTTCTGGTTGCTCGATTAATTTCCCATCATCCACGACATCGACACGGAGAAATTCTCTTCCATCAGTGACATTGAGGCGGAAGCGAAATCTAACGGTTGGCATACGGAAACCAGTGCAGTGCCGGTACCCTTTGACTGCACGGATGGATTCCTGGGTGCCTATTGGCGAAGACCTGAGGCATATTTCGATCCGCACGTGCGACGATCAATCTCAACTTTCAATCTGCTGGATGCACATCTAGTGGTCGAAACCCTTGATCTACCTAGGAGCGAACTGGATTCCGGCGCATGGGATGAGAAATATGGGCAGCTGAGAAACATGACCGAACTGGATTTAGGCTGCCGTATACTTAGAATGACGCCTGGTTGATAGGCGGCTCGGCGAACACTAACCAGGTAACGGCATGGAAAAAATTACCGTCGCGCGACGCGGCCTGTTTCTCGTATCTCTACCGATTTTTTTCATTAACTTCGCGTTACCGGTGCAGGCAAAACAACTGGGCGCTAGTGCGCTTGAAATTGGTTTTCTGTTCAGCCTGTTTACCTTCTCGCTACTGATTCTGCGCCCATTGGTTGGATTCGGTCTCAATAGGTTTGGGCGAAAGCCATTCTTCCTTGCCGCTATGTTGAGTTACACGGGGGCCCACGCGTTCTTTGCAACCGCAGATACGATCAGCTGGATGTATCTGGCTCGTCTTATTCAGGGAGTTGGCGCTGCGCTGCTGCTGATTACCATCAATACGATTACAACTGATCTCACGGAAGAAGCTGAGCGCACCAGCGAGATGGGGCGCAATATCGAAGTACAAACCCGATCCAGTATTGTTGGCGCAACCATCGCCTTTACGCTTGTTGGCGCCATTCCTATGGCTGCCTGGCACTATAGTTTTTCGGTTTTTGGTATTGCGGCGCTGTTCGCCTTCGTATATCTCACTCTGCGATTTTCTGAATCACAGTCACCGTCCGTTCATGAGGAGACAGGGGACTTTCAGTTGAGTCCGACTCTACGTAGATTTATGGTAATTGTGTTCTTCTCGGCATTCGCCAATGCGCTGATTCAGCCAATTTACCTGATTTATCTGCAGGACAAATTTGATCTACGGATGGATCAACTGAGTTGGGCCTTTATCCCGGCAGCGCTGGTGTTTGCCATACTGCCCTCGCGGCTCGGGAAACTCACCCACTTCATTGGCACCGTGAACGCACTGGCACTGGGCTTCGTTTCCTCTGGCGTTCTATATTTGCTCCTGCCGTTTCTCGATAAGATCATTCTTTTCGTTGTGCTCTACACCGTGTCGGCCATTGGTTGGGTAATGTCGGATCCTGCGAGAAAGGCATTGGTTTCCACTTTTGGCGATAGCTCGACTACGGGTCGGAACTTCGGTGTAACTGAGCTTTATGCGGGTGTTGGGGCAACCTTGGGACCTGTGGTCGGGGGCTATAGCTACGATACCTATGGCGCGACAGTTACCTTTGTATGCACTGGCGTTCTATTGGTCGCCACAGCGGTTCTTGCGAAGATTCTGTTGCAAGGTAACGAACTGACCCCCAAAAAAGTAAATTAAACGAGTTAAGTTACTTTGTAGTGACTCGATTATTTCTGAGGTATCAGATGCGGAAGCTCACGGCGAATGTCAGCAAGGATCTCTTCGTTGTGAGCTTCCATCCGGCTCACGACATCTTGAAGGCCGATATCGTTGATCAAATTGTCATACATACCAAAGTGGTTGCGCTTTAACTCGTGCCAGTGGGTCAGTTCGTTGTAACCCTGGTCGAAATAATCGTTTAGGTGGGCAACGGTTTGTGCGTTGTCCAGTTGGCCAGCGTAGGCGAAGGCAAGGTGCCGCGTTCGAGCATGCCCGCCCCCTTCTGTTTCGAAATGACCAATGGCACTTGCAAGAATTTCATCAGCAATGGCAGTCTCACCCAGCGCCGTGGCCTTATGTCCAACGATGAGTGCACGTCCGTTGATGCCACGCCCCGTGACTTTGAGTGATCCATCGCTGCTATTGGCGCGCAAAAACTCAATATCCGCCTCAAGACTGCGCTGTAAATGCTCACGCCAGCGCGGGTCTTCCTTATGCCACGCTCTTATGGCCCGCAAATAATCCAAGTATGGACCCATCCCGTGTGTACTGTCAGGGTCGCGCTTGGACCAT
The DNA here is from genome assembly GCA_913045175.1 of uncultured Gammaproteobacteria bacterium. GTDB lineage: Bacteria > Pseudomonadota > Gammaproteobacteria > Pseudomonadales > Azotimanducaceae > UBA7455. The sequence goes on from CAJWQG010000040.1 coordinate 21,190, forward strand.
GTTTCCAGATGATCTACCATTTGGTCCGCCAACCCTCGTCGCCAGAAATTTTCCCCTCTTTTACTTAGGACAAGACCGTGTCTCGGTGCAATGGTCTCAGCTCTGGAAAGCCAATAGTCGGCAGTGTCATGGTCACCCAGGTAAGAAAGGATGTCTGCGATAAAGACCATCGTAGGAAAGTGCGCTGGATCAAGGGCAAGCATCTGATCAAGATGGAATAGTGCATTAATCTCGTCACCAATCGACAGATAGAAAATCCCCACCCAAAACTGAATGTTGGTTTTATCGCCGCCTATGGCAATCGCTTTGCCAACGAACTTCCGTGCTTCCGCTTCCTGGTCATCATTGATGGCAACCAGCGCTCTGGCGAGATTACCCACACCCGATAGCGGGTTGCGTCGGTAAATGGCGATCCACTGCTCCTCGGCCTCATCAATTCTACCCACGTCGCGCAGGACGATGGCGTAATCCATTCGCGTTGAAGTATCGTTGGGGTTTGTTGTCACCGCTTTCTCATAGAAAGGAATCGCCTCACTGCCTTTGCCGACTTCGACATTGAAGAGGTAAGCACCCATTGCTGCATTGCTCAGCCATCCCTCAGGGTCGAGGCTGTATGCTTTCTCGGCCGTTTCCTTTTGCCGCTGCCGGGCTGCATCCCCTGACGTATTTGCCAGCGCCAACGAAAGCGCCGCCCAGGCATCAGCGAATGCCGGGTCAAGTTTCAAGGCCTGTTCATACTTGGCAGGTGCTTGTTCGGCGAGCTTTCTTTCTAAGGAATTTTGTAACTCACGTCCCTCAAGAAACAGTTCATAGGCTGCCAGGTTCTCAGTAGGTGGTTTTACAGGCGTGGACGCCAGTTCGACATGCAGGGCTTCTGCAACTCGTTGTGCCACTTCACCCTGCACCGCAAAAATTTCATCCAGATCGCGATCGAAAGCCTCTGACCACACATGACTGTCTGTGGCCGCGTCGATTAGTTGTACAGAGATGCGTGCCTGGTTACCCGCACGTCGCACGCTGCCTTCCAATATATAGCTCACGTCCAGTTCCTTGGCGATCTGGCCGATCGGTGTTTTCGTGCCCGAATATGTTAGTGAACTGGTGCGAGAAGTGACGATGAGTTCTCTGTTCTTGGATAGCTGGTTGAGAATGTCCTCCTGGATACCTGCAGCGAAGTAGGCGTTGTTTTTTGAATCAGACAGATCATCGAATTCCAGTACGGCGACAGATGCGGAGCGTTCTATCTCAGGTGGTGCGGGTTCCTCGGGGTTAGTAAATCTTTCCAGGTAAAGCGCTCCCACACCTATTGCCATGATAAGTATGATGATATCCAGGAGCTTCCCAGGCGCCAGTTTGCCTCGCTCATCAGCAGTGATTGTGGGGGTGATTCGAATACCATCTGGCGTTATATCGATGATCCAGCTTCCGATCACCGCGATTGGAAAACCTACCGCAATGATTACCAGTAGCTAGGAGATTTCCCCTTCCTCGAGGCTAAACGCGGGCATCATGATGGCGGCGAGTTGGAGGATGACGAACGCCCCCGCAGCGTATGACCCCGCGACCCGAAACACATGACGTCTTTTCGCCTCGGCGATCAGTCCAGAGATAAACCCGCTTTGTGATGACTCCCCTATGGGAGCAAATACTACCTCAATTTAGCATTGTGAGAATAGCTCGACTAACGACCAGGCTATGGGCCAGCAGCGCTTACGCCCCGAGCCTGACGTTCTGCCAGAGTCCAGACGAACTTCCGAGACTGGAATCCCCAGGGTCTGCTTTCGCAACGGGAAGATTCCTGACACGTCCTTTGCATGGATCGATTGAACGCCTGGCAGATTATTCAGTAAGCTGCTGTCTTACTTCCCAACCAGGAAAAGGAAACTTCAATCATGAACGTATTACCAAAAATCAACGCTACACCCGTCCTTCTAGCGGTTTCTCTGTCCTTGGTTTCTTCTGCATTGTCGGCGGAACCGATGCATACGCCTACGAAGATGCCGATGGCAAAGGCCGAGTCGGTCGGCATGTCGACTGAGGGGTTGAATCGTATTGACGAATCGATGCAGGAACTAATTGACGCTGGTCGTATCCAGGGTGGAGCAACGATTGTAGCCCGACGCGGTAAGGTTGTTCACTTTTCAACCCATGGAGAAATGGGTGAAGGAAAGAGCAGGCCCATGGAGCCCGATGCGTTATACATTATGGCATCCTCCGCGAAGCCTGTGATTGGCGTTGCTACGCTGATGTTGGTCGACGAAGGTCTGATCAATCTGGATGACCCCATATCGAAATTTATCCCGGAATTTGCAATCCAGAAGGTTGCAGTCCAGGCCGAACAGGCGAAGGCGGGTGACAAAAAAGAGTGGCGCAAGGAGAAAGGCGAAAAAAAGAGCAAGCAATGGGATAAAGGGGATAAAGACAAAAAGTGGGACAAGAAAGGCATGGCCAAAAAGGGCAAGGGACCGGCGCCACGTCTCGTGCCTGTCGAGACGCCGGTGACTATTCACCATATTCTCACGCATACGTCTGGTCTCACGCATGGTGGAATCAGACGCGCCAAAGGGGAATCACTAGCGAGCTACATTCCCAGGCTCGCGCAAGCGCCGCTGAGTTTTCAACCTGGTACGCGGTGGGTCTACGGCAATGTGGGCATCCATGATGTGTTGCCGCGCATCATCGAAATCGTCTCTGAAACCCCATTTAAAGAATTCATGCAGGAGCGGGTGTTCAATCCGCTGCAGATGAATAATACGTATTTCCATGTGCCGAGTGACAAGGAATCGAAAGTAATCCTGTTGGAATCCCTCAAGAGTAAAGGGGGCGGCGGGCTTATCAGTGCGGCGGAAGATTTTCTTCATTTCGAACAAATGCTGCTCAATGGCGGTGAGCTTTTTGGGCACCGATTGCTGAGCCCGGAGACCGTGAAGATGATGGGGGCCAATCAGGTTGGTGACCTCTTTGCGAACTCAGGCAAAGGTGCGAAGGCGCAAAAGGGATTGGGTTTTGGATACGCCGTCTCTGTTACGCTGGATCCGATCGCCGCTGGCAATAGCCGAGGCAAAGGCGCTTTCGGATGGGGTGGGGCTGCCGGCACGTCGTCCTGGACTGATCCTGAGAACGAGTTAGTTGGCGTACTGATGCTGCAAAACCCACGCGGCGGCGGGAATTTCCAAAAACTCATTGGAGAGGCGATTATTGACTAGATTGTCGACGGATCGGGAATACTTTTGGGGAGAGAAGAATAGATCGTGTTTGGCCTTTCGGCCAAACCGGTCTTTTGTTTATTGCTGCGCAATAAACTGCGACGCGATCACGTTTGGCCTGTCGGCCAAGCCGTGATATTGGTGGGCCGTCCGCGACTCGAACGCGGGACCAACTAGTTAAAAGCCAGCTGCTCTACCAACTGAGCTAACGGCCCATTTCGGGAAGGGCGGTATCTTAAACATTTGCATTGAAAACTCAAGCTAGGTTTAGCTGATCGATAATCCTGGGGGCGAGGTTTTCACCCGTTAAGTCCTCAATTGTGATCAATCCGCCCGGATTGATGACGTTAAATTCGATGATCCATGGGTACACCATATCCATACCGACGTAGTTTGCACCCATGTCTTTAAGCCATTTACCTATCTTATTACAGTAGACGGATTCTTCCTGTGTAAGCTCGCAGACCTCACTGGACGCGCCCTTTAGCAGATTGGTTCGGTGATCAGTGGTCGCAATGCGTTTGTACTGGCCGACCACCTCACCACCAGCAATCAGTACCCGTTTTTCGCCTTCCGCAATTGCTGAAATATGTTCCTGGATCAGTGTGTAGTGATCCTGCTCGGGCCCGCACAGATGATCCAGAATGGCGCGATTGTTCGAACTGCCCGGTTTTAGCAGAAATACGTCTCTCCCAAGGCTTCCAGCGGGAGGCTTGGCGATCCATGTCTTGCTGGAAGACTCGACAATGTCGAGCAGTGTTTCCGCCTGGGTTGAAGCATGGGTTTCAGGGTGCTTGATCATCTCCGGCATGCTGGTGATGAAGTACTTGCTCTTCAGATGCATGATGACATCAAGTGAGTTTACAAACCGAACCTCTTTGCCGATGGCGTACAGCAGCTGAAATTTGTCGAGAAACGATGCCCGCATGCCCAGGGAGAAGACCCAAAAGTCAGTAAATTCATTTAGGCTATGGCACTGAGTCTCTGTATAGGGCTGGTTTACAGAAATCGGTGCATTTAAGGTCCAGCCTTCGGCACATACCTTGGATTGAGACAGGGAGAGCGTATCAATGAGACATACCGTGACTTCAACGCCTCGCCCGGTCAATTCATTGGCGAAGCGCAGATAGTTCGAATCGACGTGGCCCTCGTCGAATTGGGGGATAAGAAAAGCAATCCTACTCATTGCCGACGTACCTTTGCGTGATAGCGTATAATATCAAGTCCATCTAATTCTTGGACTACAGTTTGGCCAGTATTGCCTTTGACGTACCACTTCATCAGAGCCACCTATTAAGTCAGTCGGAGATCGACGGCTATAAGGATCGCATCAAGACCCTGCTTAAGCAGGAGGATACGGTGCTGGTGGCACATTACTATACCGATGATGCGATTCAGGACCTCGCGGAAGAAACCGGTGGCTGTGTTTCTGACTCTCTCGAAATGGCTCGCTTTGGCAGTCAGCAGGATGCCAGCACGCTCATGGTGGCGGGTGTCAAATTTATGGGTGAGACCGCCAAGATTCTCAGCCCGGAAAAGCGCGTGCTCATGCCCACCCTTGAGGCGACCTGTTCCCTGGATCTTGGCTGTCCTATCGATGAGTTTTCCACATTCTGTGATGAACATCCCGACCGGACCGTGGTTGTGTACGCGAATACCTCTGCGGCAGTCAAAGCACGTTCGGACTGGGTGGTGACATCGAGTATTGCATTGGAGGTAGCCGAACACCTGATCGACCAGGGTGAGAAACTGCTCTGGGCACCCGACAAGTATCTCGGCAGCTATATCCAGAATGAAACCGGTGCCGACATGGTCATGTGGGATGGCTCCTGTATCGTCCATGAGGAGTTCAAAGCCAAAGGGTTGAAAGACCTGATGAATGTCTATCCCGATGCGGCGGTATTAGTTCATCCTGAATCCCCGCAGCCGGTAATTGAGCTGGCGGACGTCGTGGGCTCGACCACACAGATCATTCGTGCCTCGCAGGAATTACCCAACGAAAAATTTATTGTGGCGACGGACAAAGGCATTTTTCACAAGATGCGTATCTCGGCTCCCGACAAGATCTTTATTGAGGCGCCTACTGCTGGCAGCGGCGCGACGTGCAGAAGCTGTGCTCATTGTCCATGGATGGGGATGAACGTCCTGGAAGACCTTGAGTGGTCTCTGCGCGAAGGCACCAACGAGGTGCTTGTAGACCCGGAGATTGCCGAGCGCGCAGTGCTGCCACTGGATCGCATGGTGTCTTTTGCAGAAAGTAATCAGTTACGGGTGAGAAAAAGCTAGTCAGTTTTCTGTGTTCTAACTTCTCTTGTCTTTAAGCTCCTGTATTTCCCTTTTTCTGGATCTTACTTTTGCTTCCTGCTGAAAGTTCCTTTTAATCAGGGGCAGGGTGTAGTCCAGTTGCTTTAGGGCCTGATCTAAATTGCCGGTGAGCACAAAGTACTCTGCGCGACTCCAGTGCACTTCGGGAATATCGTCCGCAAGACCTGCGGCTTCGGCCAGGTGATACCAAAGATATGCATCGTTCTTTCTATTGGTAGAAAGAGAAGTGAGTATATTCTGCGCGCGCTTGGGTTTGGTATTAATCAGTACGTCCGCGAGTGCCATCGTTAGCGGATAGTTTTTGGGATTAAGCTTCATGGCGGATTCAAGGATGCCCTGTGCCTGATCATAGCGCTCTGCTTTGAGATGTATGTTTGCCTCTGCAATTTGAATAGCAATTTTATCGGGATAGGCATCCAGTAATGGAATGAGGTGTCTGCTTGCTTCGTCGAACTGACTGTTTGCCGCCATCGCTAACACCAGCCCATAGGTGTTCGCGTGTCTGATGACCCGATCTTCGTGGTCCATCCCCGCAAGAAAGGCAGGGATCACATCACCAGGTAATTTGGCAGTGATTGCTTTGACACGAGCTTTCATCAGATGAAAGTCGAGATTCAGGGGGTAAGCTTTCTTTGGATAGCTGGCGGTCTGATTGTACGCATCAGCAATCCGCGACTTGGTGACAGGGTGGGTGCGCAGGAATTCCGGCATTTCATCAGCGCTGTAGCGAGTTGATCTTTCCAGGCGCTCGAACATGTGGGCCATCGCTCTTGGATCCATCTTGGCTGAAACCAGGGTATCGATACCTACGCGGTCGGCCTCTGCTTCCCGGCCCCGACTATGACGCAGCTGGCTCGCCTGAGAGACGCCCTGAACCGTATTTAACGCAGCCATACCAGCTTCACCACCAACGGTGGTCATCAGCACGACGCTTGCGAGTAACCCGGCCATGTTGAAAACGGCAGATTTCTGTTGCGCTTCAACGCCTCTGGCGAAGTGCCGCTGGCTTAGGTGCGCGATTTCGTGTGCAAGGATTGCCGCGATCTCCTGTTCGGTTTCCGCGTATCGGAATAGCCCGTGATGAATACCAATTATACCACCAGGTACCGCAAAGGCGTTCAGGATTGGACTATCCACAATGACCAGGTCCAGTCGCCGGTCGACCAGTTCACTATTGGCAGCGAGTTTGTAGGTCAGGTGTTCCACGTAATCCTGCAGAATCGGGTCATCAATTGTTGGTGCCTGGCCACGTAGGGAGCGTAGAAAATCCTGTCCTATTTCTCTTTCCTGGGGCAATGACACAACGCCGGAAACGGCGTCACCAAATGACGGCAGATTTTGCTTACTGGCATTGGCTGCACTGGTCGTTCCCAAAGCGATCAGCAGAACGGTCCAGCGCATGGCGTGTCGTATTGGTGCTTTATCAAACAAAATAAGCAAAGGGGTTTGCGTGTAGAGATATTAGACCACGGATTACTGAAACGTTCTCGAATTGTGTGTCTCTGTCAGGTGCTATAATCCGGGCGGAAAGGAGATTTGTGTGAGCGAAGCAGACGAGAAAATTGACGCGAGTGGCTTAACCTGCCCGTTGCCGTTGCTTAAGGCGAAGCAGGCCCTCAATGGTATGGAAGCCGGATTGGTGCTTGAAGTGGTATGTACCGATCCAAGTTCCGTACGAGATTTCGAAGTATTTTCCAATCAAAGTGGCAACGAGTTGCTGGAGAGCAAAGAGGTGGATGGTATCTACAGTTACTGGTTGCGAAAGGCTTAGTATGTTTGAAGTCTTCCGTGGTTGGATCGATACCCACCTGTCTGATGAGGAAGCGGTACTTTTTATCGCCATACTGATTGGTTTTTTCGTGGTGGTGATCACCATGGGTGCCATATTGGCACCGCTTTTAACGGGTATCGTCCTTGCTTATGTCATGCAGGGCATTATCACCGCACTTTCCCGATTTCAGATACCGCGATGGTTCGCAGTCACGGTTACGTTTCTGGTTTTTCTCGGCGGGTTTATCGGGTTTCTGTTTTTCATCATCCCGTTGGTGTGGCGGCAATTGCAGAGTCTGCTGAACGGACTGCCCGATAAGATATCCAGGACGCAGGAATTGCTCGATCGATTACCTGATCAGTTTCCGGGGATTATTTCTCAACAGCAGGTCCAAGTTTGGGTCGACATGCTGAATTCAGAGGCCTCGGGAATTACGCAGTGGCTAGTGTCGTTTTCGCTATCATCGCTACCGATATTGGTGGCGGTCGTCGTTTATGTGCTGTTGGTACCAATTCTTGTTCTGTTTCTGCTTAAGGACAAGGACGAAATCATTGCCTGGAGCCTGTCATTTCTGCCAAAAGATCGTCCCTTGATGGATCAGATTGGCATAGAGATGAATCAGCAGATGGCGAACTATATCCGCGGAAAGTTTATCGAGTTCCTGATTATAGGCGTGACAAGCTATCTGTTTTTCGCGGTGATGGGCGTAAATTACGCTGTCTTGCTGGGTTTTCTAGTGGGGCTATCGGTCATTGTGCCCTATGTGGGAGTGATGGCTGTGACGATTCCCGTTGTTATCATCTCTTATTTGCAGTTTGGTTGGACCAGTGAGTTCCTCTATTTAGTGTTTGGATATGGCGTTATTCAGGGAATTGATGGCATGGTGCTGGTACCATTATTGTTCTCTGAATCAAACAATCTGCACCCGATAGCAATAATTACAGCTGTCCTGGTGTTTGGCAGTTGGTGGGGGCTATGGGGCGTGTTTTTTGCAATACCGCTGGCAACGCTGGTCAAGGCTGTGATGAATGCGTGGCCGTCGTCGTTGCGCGAGGAACCAGGATGATTTTCCCCGGTCAAACCTGATGTTGTTAACCGCATTGACCCCCAGTAATATGGGCGACTCTCTCCAAGAGGTACCGAGATGATTACAGGCAGCATTGTTGCATTGGTCACGCCGATGAATATGGAAGACGGGATTGACTGGGAAGCCCTGGATGCGCTTCTGGAATGGCATATTGACGAAGGTACAAGTGCCATCGTACCAGTGGGTACCACTGGTGAATCGCCGACGGTGTCAATGGAAGAGAACTGCAAGATTATCGAACATGTCGTTAAAGCGGTTAATAATAGGGTACCGGTTATCGCGGGCACAGGTGCGAACGCTACCTGGGAGGCCATCGAATTAACGCAAGTCGCCAAGGATGCCGGTGCGGATGCCTGTTTGTTGGTAACGCCTTATTACAACAAGCCGACCCAGGAAGGCCTTTATCAGCATTACAAGGCTATTGCAGAGGCGGTCGACTTGCCTCAGGTGTTGTATAACGTCCCCGGCAGAACAGCCTGTGACATGCTGCCAGAAACCGTTGCCAGACTTTATGATATTGACCAGGTGGTTGCCGTTAAAGAAGCAACAGGGGACATTGAGCGAACGAAGCAGATTCTTGAACTTTGTGATGTCACTGTTTACTCCGGTGATGATGCCACCGCACGAGAGTTAATGATCAATGGCGCCAAGGGAACCATTAGCGTGACGGCCAACATCGCGCCAGCGAAAATGGCAGCTATGTGTAATGCAGCTGTAGCGGGTAATGCGGAAGATGCCGCTACTATCGATAAAAGTCTGGAGGGGCTGCACAAAAATTTGTTTCTTGAGGCGAATCCGATACCCGCAAAATGGGCGCTTGCAGAAATGGGTCGTATACCAAAAGGTATTCGTCTTCCTCTTACCGAACTTTCTCCTGAACACCATGATGCACTGCGAGATGCAATGCGCATGGCGGGCGTGACGAATTAGCTATCGATGAATCCTATGGTCCGTCTTTGTAGTTGGATATTTATTGTCGCGCTGACAAGCGTCAGTCTATCGGGCTGCTGGTTTAAAAATACTGAGGTTCGTGATCGCCTAGAGCGTGGATCAACGCCGGCGGTGGTTATTCCAGAAGGGTTGGATGCGCCAATCTTTGTGGACATTATGCCGATACCTGAGGTGGATGATCCAAAGGGGCTGGCAGAAACCGAATTTGATGTTGGTCCACCAGACTCGCTTAGTACCACATTTGCCGTTGAGAAAATCATCATCAAGCGATTGGGGGATCAAAGGTGGGTATTCCTTGATGTGCCGCCGCCATCAGTTTGGCCCCATGTTGTTCAATTTTGGGAGGATAACAATCTCACAATCGAGAACTCAGACCCTGCGTCGGGGATCATCGAGACCCAGTGGCTGGCAAGTGAGTCAGGTACTGGTGAAGCAGTATTCGAGAGCCTGAAACTTGGCAATTTTCTGCAGAATAGGAAAACTCAGCAGCATAAGCTGGTCCTTCGAATAGAACCCGGTGTAAGGTCCGGTAGTACAGAGGTATTTTTGGAGCAGCACAGCATCCCCCTGGGAGGAAATCCAAATGCTGTTGAATGGAATCAGGGTTCAGACGACGTAGAACTTGAGTCGACAATCCTTAGAGCTCTGGCCTACAACCTTGGCGAGAGTATTACTGATGAGCAGACAATCTCGCTAAAAGCGTCGGGGCTCGCCGATAGTCGAACCGAACTGGTGTTGGGTTCGGGGCAGCCGATTCTGAAGTATCGCCTGGATTTTAACCGGGCGTGGGCCACGGTAAGTTCTGCGCTTGAGAATGCAAATATCAACATTGATGATCTCAATCGGTCCGAAGCTTACTTCTACATTTACTACACGGAAGACCAGGAAGTTGAGAAAGGTTTTTTCAAACGTCTGTTAACTCGTGATAAGAAGCCGGAAGAAGGCGATGGCAACCGCTACCAGCTTCGTCTTGTTACCGAGGAAGATGAGGTTCATGTCTCTGTATATCTGGACCAGTCTTCGTTGCCAGATGCCGACATTGCCGAGAAACTGCTGAAAGTCATCAAACTCTACTCTACCTGATGCGGGCAGCTTCACTCGGAAGTGGTAGCCGCGGAAATGGAACATTAATTGAAGATGGAGACACCTGTCTCCTGGTAGACCTTGGCTTTTCGACAAAAGAAACGTTGGTAAGGTTGGAGCGCCTGTCCAGATCACCGGATGATATTGATGCAATCCTGGTGACCCATGAGCACGCAGATCATATTAACGGCGTGGTGTCCTTTGCTGCGGCGTATGGTCTGCCCGTTCGAATGACAGCAGGCACTGAACATCGCGCTAATCCACCCGAGGGAAAGATCGAGGTCACCCGGTTTAGCAGCCATCAATCGTTTTCCATTGGCAGCATTCACATTGAGCCAGTCCCGGTGCCTCACGATGCCCGGGAACCGAGTCAGTTTGTATTTACCGCCAGGGATGAAAAACGCCTCGGGCTTCTTACGGATATTGGCCATGTGACACCCCATGTCCGTGAACGGTACCAGGCTTGTGACGCGCTACTGGTGGAATGTAACCACGATGTTGAAATGCTCGCTAACGGTCCTTATCCACAGCGGCTCAAGCAGAGGGTGGCTGGTATTCAGGGGCATCTGAGCAATGCGCAGGCTGCCGATTTGCTGCAGTCCGTTAAGACTGATCGATTGGCCCATGTGGTACTTAACCACATCAGCGAGAAAAACAACCTCCCGTCACTGGCATTGGATGCAGCCCGCGAGGCCCTGGGAGAGTGGCAGGGAGAGCTTCAGGGCGCGGATCAGCAAAA
>CAJWQG010000041.1 GCA_913045175.1 uncultured Gammaproteobacteria bacterium
CCCGCCATATTGAGGGATGGCTTCAGCTCGCTGATAGCGTCGAGATAGCCACCATAGTCTTCCCAACTCCAGGGTAGTCCGGTCATAATTGCGTGCTTGGGGATGTCCTCTACGGTTTCCATCATCCCTGCCAGCAGCTCTCGATCTTCCGGCTTACAGGGCGCAAAAGTAACGCCACAGTTACCAAGCAGAGCCGTCGATATGCCATGCCAGGACACTGGCGTCATTGAAGGATCCCAGCCAATCTGGGCATCGAGATGTGTATGTAGATCAATGAATCCCGGCGTTACCAGATGACCCTCGGCATCTATCTCCTGTTTCCCCTTACCGTCAACTTCTCCTACTGCTGTGATGAGACCGTCATCAATCGCAAGATCGCCCGGGACTGGTTCCGCTCCCGTGCCATCAACAAGGTTACCGTTACGTACAACAATATCGTGTGCCATTTGTGTATTTCTCCGAAAATAATCTTTGCATTAAGACAAGTTGAAATCAGTATACCCTAGCGCAAGCGCCGCTTCGCTGACTTGCCTGCCTTCTTTTGTGTGCGAAGTCATGTGTGTGCGAAAATTCACCTCCATGTCCCATATACTCCTGCATTTTCTGGTGCCATTTGCTGTCGCAGCAGCCTTCTACCGGCACAAATTGTTTATCGCCTTTTCACTGATGATGCTTGGACTGCTGATTGACGTCGATCATCTACTCGCGAGTCCGATCTATGATCCCGATCGCTGCAGTATTGGCTTCCATCCCCTGCATACCATCATGCCCATCGGACTTTACATTGCGATGTTTGCCCACGAGAGAACCCGACTCCTTGGTTTGGGTCTTTGCATTCACATCGCACTTGATGCACAGGACTGTTTAGTCAATGGCGCGTTCTGACTAAAAGTTGTGCTGACTGTGAAACGTGCGCGACCAGTCAGAGTTCAGCGCAAATATGACCACCATCAACAACAACCGTGGACCCGGTCATATATCGAGAAGCATCAGAGGCGAGCAGCAACAAGGGGCCATCCAGGTCCTCGAATTCACCATATCGTCGCATGGGTATACCTTTAACGAAGGTCTCAGAGCGATCACTCTCTAACAGGACCCGGCTGACATCCGTCAGGATATAACCGGGCGCCAGGGCGTTAACTCTCAATCCAAATTTAGCCCCCTCAAGCGCCATAATTTCCGTCGCCTTCACCAGTGCTGCCTTGGATACCGCATAGGGGAACTGTCCCTTGATGGTTCGGTATGCCGTTATGGAGGATATATTCACGACATTGCCCTCCTTCTGGCCGTTAGCAATCATGCGTTCGGTGTACATCTTGGTAATTCGCCACACTGACTTTAGATTGGTATCCATCACGTGGTCCCAGTCATCTTCGTCGATCATGGCGTATGTTTTCGCGCCAGACTCTACCCCCGCGTTATTAATGATTACGTCTATAGGACCACCCGCATCCTCCGCCGCCTGCATAAAGGAAGCGACGCTCTCTGGTTCACGCACGTCCAGCTCAAAACCCCATGCCTTACCTCCCGCAGCATTGATCTCCTGAACTCGAGCTTCAATCTTGTCGACTCGCCGTGCGCCTAAGGCAACATTCGCACCCGCATCAGCCAGCACACCGGCAAAGTGGTACCCAAAACCGGACGACGCGCCGGTAATCAGGACATTCTTTCCGGTCATTGAAAAAAGACTCATAACGCAACTCCAAAACGGATTCACCGCGACAGAAGGACTGTACCAAAAAGGGCTGTACCAGAAAGGGCTGTGCCATTTTTTCCTCAAGCAGTAAGCGTTCATTCATGCAACAATGCGGCTCCCTTAGAAAAGCGAAACGAAACACCGGAGAATAATATGCCTGAAGATGATCCCAGGGGCAGCGTGACCGAAAGCCTTATCGTCTCGCTGGACAGCCAGGTAGACTCGCTCGAAATTGTTGGCGGCAAGGGCCGTTCACTGGCAAAACTTACTAATGCAGGATTCGATGTTCCCGGTGGATTTCAGGTAACCACCCAGGTCTATCGTCAGTTTGTTGCAGAACAAGACCTGCAGCCCAGAATCCTTGAGCTGGCAAAACCGCAGATTGTGGAAGGTCACTGTTCCTTTGAGCAGGCATCCCGTGACATTATCAACCTGTTTCATGAACACGACCTCAATGAAGAAGTAGTTCAAGAGATCATAAGGGCCTATGAGGCACTGGATGGCACACCAGCGGTCGCCGTCAGGTCATCGGCCAACGCGGAAGACCTGCCGGACCTGTCTTTTGCAGGTCAGCAGGAAACCTACCTCAATGTTCAGGGGCCGAATGAGGTCGCCGCTGCTGTGAAAAACTGCTGGTCATCCCTGTGGACGGCGCAGGCCATCAACTATCGCCATGAGATGGATATTGACCAGGACGTCGTTGCGATGGCGGTCGTGGTCCAGATAATGATCCCATCAGACGTTGCCGGAATACTGTTTACCGCCAATCCTTCCACCGGCGATCGCGATGAAATGATCATCAATTGCAGTTTCGGGCTGGGTGAGGCGGTTGTCAGCGGCCAGGTCACGCCGGACACCTACATCGTAGATCGACAAACCCTTGAAGCCAGGGAAACCATCCTGGGCGCGAAGGACCAGATGATCGTCTCCGATGGTAATCAGGGCACCCGAATGGAACAGGTCACCGACGCGCAGAAGAATCAATCGTCACTCGCCGATTCGCACCTGGGCGAACTGGCTTCCGTTGCCCTGCAAATTGAGAAGGAATTTGACGGCGTTCCCCAGGATATCGAATGGGCGATCTCTGCAGGGAAACTCTGGCTGCTGCAGTCTCGTCCCATTACCAATCTGCCAGCATCCCCGCCCAATGATGTTAGTTGGCCCGAAATCCCGGACGCACAATTACTGAAACGCCAGGTCGCTGAAAACATGCCTGACCCGCTCTCGCCACTGTTTCAAGACTTGTACCTCAAGGGGCTTTTTGACTCACAGAAATGGCCGGAAGGTTGGAAGTGGGAAGGTATCCACACCAGGAACTGGCTGAAGAACTTTGTTGTCACTACCGTAAACGGCTACGCCTATCAGCCCATTTATCACTCAGGTGCCGATGAATGGAAGGGTGTTATGGACAAGTTAGCAAAGAAGCAAAAGTCCCAGCCCTGGTACAAAACACTAACGGGTGCCCTAAGCAACAAATATTTCATCGATGAGCTCAAGGGTGGGCCCTTCCATTTTGTATATCTGATGGCGAAGTTCTATCGTTCATTTAAGCCCTATCCTGTGCTCAAGTATTGGGAAGACGTTCAGCTACCCACCTACCTGGCCGGGATCGAGAGATGGGACAAGCTTGATCCCACCAGGGCAACCGGCGATGAACTGCTGCAAGGTCTGCGAGATTTGAGTTTGACCGAGGCGAAATACTGGCACGCCCTTCGCGGCGTCATCGGCACCGCCAAGGCAACCGACGGTGGCTTCCAGTACTTCCTCGAAGAAAACGCGCCCGACGAGGGTATGATCAGTGGTACGTTTCTGTCCGGCTTTCCTTCCAGAACGCTGGATGCAGAGATGGCGATGCGCGAAATCGCAGCAGGTATTCGCGAAAATCCCTCGCTCTATGAACTGACCATTGTGACACCGGCAGCGAGACTTCTTGCGGCGCTGGGAAATCACGCGGACGGTAACGTCACAAAACAGGTCATTGAAAGCTATCTGCATGATTATGGAAGACAGGTCTTCAATCTTGATTTTGTCGAGCCCACCCTCGAAGAGGCCCCCGAGCCTTTTGCCATGAGCCTTAAGGCGATGGTGAGAAATCCCGGCCAGGAGCCCGCCGTCAGACAGAAACAACTAAGAAAAACTCGGCGCAGTAAAATGTGGCAGGCAATGAAGTTCTTTAAAGGTGGGAAGCGTATTGATTTCCTGCAAGCCTACTGGACTGCGCGCATCAACTACCCCACCCGTGAAGAAGCGCTGTTCTATATGGGGCTCGCCTGGTCGACATTCCGGCCCTGGGCGCTGGAGCTTGGTCAACGCCTGGTGGAGGTTGGCACATTCAATCAAGCGGACGACATCTATTATGTCAGCAGTGATGATCTTGAAGCTGCCATCGCTGCCCGTGCCAACGACCAGGCACTACCTGAACTCGGCCAGCAGGCACAGGAGCAACGGGAGTTGCGGGCCCTGCGCTTTCGCATGGATGCGCCACCGGCCATTCCGCCACTAAAAGAATCAAAAGGCACGGCAAACCCACTGGCAACTATCAGAAATCATGAGGATGGCGCGACAACCTTGAGGGGTTTTGCGGTTTCTCCGGGCAAAATAACAGGCGTTGCCAGTGTCATTATGAGTCCCAACGATTTTGACAAGATGCAGCCCGATTCCATACTCGTATGTCCGTTGACTACACCGGCATGGACCCAGTTATTTCCCCACGCCGCGGCGCTCGTGACAGATATCGGCAGTATCCTGGCCCACGGTTCCATCGTCGCCCGGGAATATGGCATTCCCGCCGTACTCGGTGTTGGTGATGCCACTCAGCGCATTAAACCCGGCGACATGCTGGAAATAGATGGCGACCGTGGAACAGTGACAGTGCTACCACCCGAATAACCCGGTCATTCGGGCGTGTACCAGATTCGGCAACGCATCCAAACGTCAACAAATTGCAAATCTTTGCACCGATGCCATTTCTACTCAGCAGGAAGTCCCTATCCATGTAACAATGCCGCCTCAGCTAAAAAGCGAAACATAGAACCGGAGACTGGTATGCCTGAATATGAACCCGTAGGGGAGTTTGGATCTGCCGAATGGTGCGAAGCCTGTGGCAAGGCCGGTGCCAAGATGCTGCAGGACGCTAATCTACCAGCGGATACCACCTGGGGATTTAGCGAAACCTACCTGTACCCACCGGAAAGAATGCTGACTGGTGGCCGCGAGATTTCTGCCTTTCACTTTATGGTTAAGGACGGTGTATGTTCTGGCGGCGACGGTGCACCGGAAGAATGTCTTTCACTGGACGGTTTTCACGTCACGCCGGTATGGGGTGCAATATGCAACCAGTCGCGGGCTATCTATGATAGCGAGGGGCAGAAACGGCGAGGTGCTGATGAGGGTGTGATGTACCAGGCCATCATTGAGTACGTGGGCAGAAAGGATCTCTGGCAAGGCAACGGTGGCAGCGCAAAGTCAATGAACTGGCCACCGGAGATCGTTGCCGCTGTCACAGTGGGTCAAGGGTTTCACAATGTAGCTGCAAGCCAGCAGATGCCCTCTCCCGAATACGAAGGGCTGCCTGTCACCGAAATGCTGGTACCTATCTTTTCCGAAATGACTGACGAGCAGAAAAAGTCGTTTCTGAAATTACTAAGAATTGAGCTATAAACTGAAGACACAATTTACCGAAGAGAGATGGAGAAAACATGGCGACTGTTCGCATAGACATTGAGAACAAAAGAATTCTGATCCACCGCAAACCCGACTGCACAGGATACGAAATCAAT
The DNA here is from genome assembly GCA_913045175.1 of uncultured Gammaproteobacteria bacterium. Lineage (GTDB taxonomy): Bacteria > Pseudomonadota > Gammaproteobacteria > Pseudomonadales > Azotimanducaceae > UBA7455. The sequence continues at coordinate 5,476 of CAJWQG010000041.1, forward strand.
CCCGAGGATTGTGTGGTCAATCTAAGCAGGACCGACACCTCAGAATTGAGCAAGTTCGGAACCGGAGAAGTCGGACCGGACAATAAAGTTATCTGGTTGAAGATGGACTTTGAGGATCCCTTCTTCGAGCACTCCGTCGTTGAGTACGTCCGCGAGCTCCTATCCCCCGACCACGAAGTGTTCCACAGAACCCGTGCAATTGGATGGCATTGTTAGAATACCGATAGAGACTATCGACAGAGACCATCTACAGAGACCATCTACAGAGACCATCTACAGAGACAAGGAACAAAAACAAATGATTAATTTTAACGACTACAAGGTCACTGAACTCAGCCCCAGACTGACCGCAAGAGTCACCCGATTGGACGGATCGATTGAAGAAGGCACCAAGGACCCCTACGGACTACCCTGGATCCTGGAGGAAGGTGTCGCAGAGTATGACCGCACCTTATATACGTTGGTGGGAGCCAAACAAGGCGACCCCTACTGGCCGATTGGTCGACATAGCGGACACCACGGTGCCCACACTGAAGCGGGCAAAGGTCATATTGATCTCTGGGACTATCTGCCCGATGACATGAAGGGACTGTGGGAATATCCGGTTGATACCTTTTTTGGCGAAGCGTCGGTATTTAACTTTACAGATCTTGAACCCATCGAAACCGAACCGGAGAACTGGGCGACTGTTGTTCCCGCAAAAGAGGGTGAGAAGGTTATTCGTGGACAGGCGCTTCAGCCGGAGCATTTTGAAAGAGTCAGAGAGGGTGACATTCTGATGATCGCCAGTCCATTCCGCGGAATGGAACAACCCTGGTTGCCTGAACATACCTGTAAATTCCTGGCTCTGGAAAAGAAAATCAAACTACTGGCTGTGCAGTTTCCGGGGATCATGTGGGAAAGTGCCTACCAGGACGAAGAACCACACAACTGCCCTACCCACCGACACCTGTTAGGCAACAATGTGCCTATCGCATACCCGCTGGTGAACATTGAAAACCTGACCAGTGAACGATGCATCTACTTTGGCGTTCCCCTGAACGTAGAAAAGATGGACGCAACCTGGGTACGAGCGCTCGCCTTCGAGGAGAAGTAGATGCTCGGTAGGATCTGATCGGGGTGTTATGGCGAATCGGGTGACTGTGCAACTGTTGCTTGTCCTTTGGACGCAACAGTTAGCCCCGGCAGTCGCCGGACCTGATTCGCTCAAATTTCGCCATGGTATTTCACAGATCCCCAACTACGAGCTGAAGTACCCTCCGGACTTCACGCATTTCGATCACGTTAACCCCGATGCGCCAAAGGGCGGAATGCTGGTACTGCCCTACACCTATGCATTCAATACCGTTTCGCCAGCCTATAAGCCATCCGGCTTTATCCGATCCTATGATCACCTTCTGGAGCGCGCGGGTGATGAACCCTCCGGCTATTACGCCAGCCTCGCCGAATCCGTCGCCATCAGTGCCGACACACACAGCCTTGCATTCAGGCTGCGACCCGAAGCCAGGTGGCACGATGGGTCCCCCATTACTTCCGCGGACGTTAGCTTGTCCCTCAACACCTACCGCACCAACATTATGGCCACAGGCTGGGCACCAGTGCTCAGTTGGATCACCGAGGTCGAAACGCCAGATCCACTGACTGTTGTCATTCATGGTGATTCTGATGTCGCCAAACAGATGCGCATCATCAGCTACATCCCGATAATTCCGGTGAGTTACTGGGGTGAACGCGACGTAACGGAACCCACAAGAGAGATCCCCTTACAAAGTGGGCCGTACGAATTGGTCGCATACTCACCGGGAAAATTCTTCAGGTACGAGAGGGTTGCTAACTATTGGGCCCGTGACCTGCCAGTGAATCGCGGCAAGTTCAATTTCGATACGATTCGCTACGAACGCTATCTCGACGCAACGGTTGCCCGCGAGGCGCTGCGTACAGGAAACATTGACGTATGGCGCGAGTCAGACTCGCGCCATTGGCTCGCATCCTACAATGTTCCTGCGAGCGAAAAGGGATGGCTTATCAAAGGGACACTACCCTCCGGCGCTCTGCGCGGCTCACGGTATCGCCTGATACTCAATACGCGGCGACAACCTTTTGATGATCCACTGGTGCGCAAAGCCATAGCTTATGCCTTCGACTTCGAGTGGCAAAACCGCGCGCTTCACGGCGGGGAGCTCAAACGAGCTGATAGCTTCTTCGCAAATTCCATGTTCGCCTCATCAGGCTTACCTGACGAGGCAGAACTGGCGCTCCTTGAACCACATCGTGAGCAATTACCAGATGAAGTATTTAACAGTGTCTTCTCCTATCCTTCTTCCGATGGTATTGGCGTCGACCCTCAAGGTTTATCTATAGCCAGGCGATTCCTCACGAAAGCAGGCTACGAGATAAGAGATGGCATCCAGGTAGACGAAGACGGAAATCCACTAGCCATCGAGTTTCTGACCGCTTCACAGACCAGCCAGAGAATTCTGTTGCCCTACGTCAGCGCACTCACCATGCTGGGCATTGATGCAAACATCCGCCTGGTTGAGTCGACCCGTTATACCCATCGACGCCGAGAAGGTGACTTTGATACCGTCCTGACCAGCGGTTACTTCGAAGCGCCACCTTCCTGGCAGCTACGACCTTACTTTCACTCTGGGTCAACCCCCTTTTGGAATCCGTCAGGAATAAACCACCCGACCATCGATGCGCTAGTGGATATGGCACTGGGTGCAACCGACCCCGATAGTTTTTTTGTTACTTTGCGCGCACTCGACCGGGTCCTGTTGTGGCACTATTACCAGTTCCCATTAGAGATTCTCGGAGATACACGTATCGTCTACTGGGATAAGTTCGGTCGTCCCAATATTCCAGACGATATGTACGTGACGCCCTTTCCCGATGGCTGGTGGTACGACAAGGAAAAAGCTGCCCGCATTGCGGGGTCAGACCCCGCACGATAGAGATGCAATGAACAAACGAATACTGATCATCTCTCCTTACGATGCACTGAGCCATCGTCAATGGCATGAGGGTATCGTGCGCGAGTTCCCCGAACTGACCTTCGAGGTCGTAACGTTGCCGCCCAGATATTTTTCATGGCGCCACCGGGGCAATAGCCTGAGCCTGGCTTTTGATCCGACGTTGGCCGAGCCCTACGATCTCGTGCTGGCAACGTCCATGACCGATCTGAGTGCACTCAAGGGTATGCAGCCAAAGCTCGCGGGTGTACCAACCGTGCTCTATTTTCATGAGAACCAATTCGCCTACCCACCGGGCCGGAGCGATCAAGGTGCAGTTGAGCGTCAGATCACCAGCCTCTACTCAGCGCTGGCGGCCGATCATCTGGTGTTCAACTCGGCATACAACCGTGACACTTTTATTACCGGCGTGCAGACGCTGCTGGCGCGTATGCCAGACCATGTGCCACCAGGCATTGTCGAAAAGCTCAGCGAAAATGCCGTCGTGCTGCCGGTGCCATTGGATGACAATCTATTCATAATGGATGCTCGCAAGCCAGCCGAGGGCGTGTCCATCGTGTGGAATCATCGCTGGGAGTACGACAAGGGGCTATCCGAATTACACGACATCGCTACCTCTCTGCTCGATACCGAAATAGACTTTACGCTCCACCTGATCGGACAGCAGTTTCGTGAGGTGCCCGAGATGATCACCACGGTTATGGAACTACTGCGACACCATGGCAGACTCGGCGAGACCGGTTTCATCCCGTCGCGGGCCGAATATCTGAGTCTGCTAGCTCGGAGTCACGTCGTGCTATCCACAGCCCTGCACGAGTTTCAGGGGCTCGCTGTGCTGGAAGCAGTGGCAACGGGGTGTAGTCCCGTCGTTCCGGATCGACTTGTATACCCGGAGCTGTTTCCATCCGAGTTTCTATACAAAACGCCTGACGACGCGGTTGCCCTCATTGGGCGGCTGGCGAAAGGTGTAGGATCGTCGGCTGACGTCTCCCCATTAGCGTGGAACACCCAGCGTCCGGCGTGGTACGAGTTGTTGATCCAGTCGACATAACGTCTTACTTCCGTGTCTTCCTGTGTGAACAACAAAAGTGCTGCTCCCGGACCAGCACTTTGGTAGCATCAGTTCTGACCAACGGGGGGCACACATGAAAAAACCTATCCTACTATTTACTTCGATACTTGCTTTCTCGATGCCCCTTGCGGCGCAGCGATCCTACTCTCCCTACGTTGACCGAGACTACCCGGAAAACGTGTATTGGGGCGACACCCATTTGCACACCTATCTTTCCGGCGATGCGTATTCGTTCGGTGCCACCATCAAGCCGGATCAGGCCTACCGCTTTGCCAAAGGTGAGACCATTCGAGCTGACGGGGGCGAGGATGTCAGGATACGGCGTCCTCTGGATTTTATGATGGTGGCCGACCACGCCACTAATATGGGCGTCCTGCCGGCGCTGGTCGCGGGAGACCCCCGCGTACTGGGAGGGAAAGAAACCCCGAAACTGGTCGAGAAACTGGCCAGACGACCGACGGCCTCAGAGCTACTGAAGTCAGCGACTGAAGAAGAATACGACGCAGGCAGCAAGTTGATTGGCGCCGCCAAGGCAGTGGCGTTCAATGACTATGGTATCGATGAATCATTCAAGCGCGACGTGTGGCAGGAAGTCGTCGCCGTCGCCGAACGTCACAACGATCCCGGGACGTTCACAACGTTCGCCGGGTACGAATTCACGCCGACACCCATACACCGCAATGTGCTGTTTGTTGGCGGACCTTCCGACACCCTGCAAACAACGCCATTCTCAAGTGCCGACAGCCAGAACCCCGAGGATCTTTGGGCACTTCTAACACGCTATAAGGAAACCACCGGCAGCGATGTCATCGCCATTCCACACAATAGCAACCTTAGTCGCGGCAACATGTTCAGGCGGGTTACCTTTGAAGGCAAATCGATATCAACTGACTATGCACGTATCCGATCCGATATCGAACCCATCATCGAGGTCACCCAGATCAAGGGGGATAGTGAATCCTATCCGCTGATCTCTCCGGATGACGAGTTCGCTGACCACGAAACCTATCGCTATTGGCAGCCCGAGGCTAGCAAAGACGACAACCGCACCGTGGAAGATATAGCACGCGCTTCTTACGCCCGTGCAGCGTTGCAAACCGGTCTCGATATCGAAGCGAACGTTGGCGTGAACCCATACAAGTTCGGGATGATTGGCTCCACCGATGCGCATACCGGTATTGCCTCCGTCGATGAAGACAACTTCTGGGGCAAACTGGGCGGTTCCGAACCGAGTCGTTTTCGTCCCGCTAAACAGGCGAACTGGGCGTCTTCCGGATACGCTGCCGTCTGGGCAACAGAAAACACCCGTGAGGCAATCTTCTCGGCGATGAAGCGGCGCGAGGTTTACGCCACGACCGGACCTAGAATCACTCTGCGCTTCTTCGCTGGCTGGGACTTTGCTGACAGCGACGCGCATCGCCCTGATATCGCGGAAGTCGGTTATCGACTTGGTGTTCCCATGGGCGGCGATCTGATCCGGAGTGAAAGCACGAATGGTAAAGCACCGACTTTTCTGGTTCGGGCCACAAAAGATCCCGAGGGCGCCAACCTTGATCGTGTGCAAATCATTAAGGGCTGGCGTGATGAGAGCGGCAAGCTGCAGGAAAAAGTCCACGATGTAGCCTGGTCAGGTCATCGAAAAATTGATGCCGATGGCCTGCCGTCCGTGGGTTCTACCGTGAACCTGGAAGATGCAAGTTACAAAAACACCATCGGCAGTCCCGAGCTATCGGCTACCTGGAGCGACCCTGACTTCGACGAGACCGAACGCGCGGTGTATTACGTTAGAGTGCTGCAGATCCCCACGCCGCGATGGACCGTCTACGATGCGAAGTTCTATGGCGTAGACTTTCCGCAGAGTCCGCCACCAGTCATAGAGGAGCGCGCTTACTCATCGCCAGTCTGGTATACGCCGCGGTAGATGGTGCTTGTGACTAAGCAATGCTTCCCTATCGTTGCGCGAGTACTTTTCTAGCCGCAGAAGCCAATACTCGATCATAGGTAGCCAGAGGTGCATTGAGGACTACGGCAAGATGTAAATAGGCAGCATCGTAGGCCGACAGCTTCTGATTGATCGCAAGCTCGAACTGGGACTCATGATCGATGATATGGCGATCCAGTTTGAGTTTTCTAAAACTGTTTAGCCCCCTTGCTACCACCTCTCCGTCATTAGCCTCGGTTTTCTTGACCGCGACGCTGACGATTTCGTGGTCAATGAGATTGGGTACATGCAGAGACTTACCTGAAAGTACTTCCACCGCCTCGTCTCTCGACGGTTCATCGAACAGGATTGCTGCCAGCAGGCTACAGTCGACGACAATAGGCGGGAGCTTGTTGTAGGTCTTTGGTGGTTCTGCAACGAAGAGCTGCCGGGTCATCTTGAATCTCGCTCCTGACGGATAATATCTACCGCAAGCGGGACTTCTCCGGATGACCTGTTGTGAGGCGCTTCAGCCGCAATATCTTCTGCAATTTCTTCTATCGAAAGCCATCCAGATGAACTGCTTTCTTCATTTGTATTTGGACTTATGTCTTGATCGGTAGATCTGCAGATCATATCCATTAGTTCACCCTGCAAAGAACGATGATGATCTGTTGCCCGTTGTCGCAGCTTTTCAACCACGTGTTTCGGCACATTTTTGATCGATAGATTAGGCATGGGATGGTGTAAAATCTCCATTATAGATCCATATTGGCACCATTATCACACTCTTTGCGCTAGAACCTCAAGCGTGTTTACGCGTCAGGTACTACGTACAACCACTTCCAGAATTGGAGTAAAGTGGGTCATGCAGCTGCGAGACGTATTAACGGAAGAAGAACACGCCGACATCACTGCCAGTGACAACTGGGCAGGCGCATGGATCATACTGTTTGATTGGGTAGTGATTGTCGGTGTTCTGTGGCTGACCGCACTGTTCCCGAACCCAATAACTATTCTACTGGCAATTGTTATTCTGGGTGGACGACAGCTTGCCCTTGGTATTGTGGTCCATGAAACCGGGCACCGAAGCCTCTTTACCTCGCCGGCGGTCAATGACTTCTGTGGCAGGTGGCTGTCGGGTTACTGGGTATTCACGGACAAAGATGCCTATATGCGGAATCACCTGAAACATCATCAATTTGCCGGTACTGAGGGCGACCCGGACCTGCCTAATTATCAAAGCTTTCCGGTTTCGCCACAGAGCTTGCGACTCAAGGTAACTCGAGATCTCACCGGACAAATCGGGTGGCGACGCATCAGATCCATCGGACGTTCCATCATCAATTTTCGAGACCTTAAACCCGGAAATCGAAAATCCTTAGTTAGCTCGTTAGCACTGAACCTAACAATGCTACTCACTATGACTGTCCTGGGGTATCCTTGGCTTTTTATCCTATGGATCATGGCATTTATGACCAGTCATATGCTGGTCACGCGAATTCGCCAGATTGCCGAGCATGCCGCCGTACCGGATCACTTCGATTCGGACGTTCGATTAAATACGCGCACCACCCATATCTCAGCGCTGGAACGCTTGCTGATCGCGCCCCATCAGGTCAGCTTCCATCTTGAACATCATCTGCTGGCCTCGGCACCAATCTATAACCTGGAAAAGCTGCACAACCTATTGCGCGATAAGGGGTTCTATGATGATGTGGAATTCCCCAGGGGTTACGTCGATCTGCTGAAGCAGGTCACGACTGCCTAACTAACGTGTAGTAAACTATATTCAGTACAACTACATAGAGTAGAACGAGGAGTTGATGTCATGAGTGTCATGGGTCTCGAAGAATACAAGGATTCAAAACCCTACAAGAAGATCTACGAACAGGTCGAGAAGCTGGGACTGGTTGACCATATTAATCAGCTGGATGAGGAAGGATATACCATCATCCCACCGGAGCTCGTGGCACCGGTTGAATTCCACGACCGTATCCGTCAAGCAGTGGCCGATGTTCATGAAAAACGTACCGGTCAACATATCGATCCCAAAACGTTTGAGACCGCCCAGCTAAGCGAGGCAGATAGACCTATTAATGGACACTGGGATATTCTCCCGGAAGACCCGGTTTTTCAGGAAGTGGTCATGAACCCCACGGCGCTCACCATGGCGAAATACCTGTGTGGAAACAGTGTCCTCCTGAGTGATATGAATTGCCTGCTGAAGCAAAAGAACGAAACACTGACACACCCGCTGCACGCGGATCAGCACGGTACGCCGCCACCACTACCGCCCTATGCGCAGGTCTGCAATGTGACCTGGACCCTGACCGACTACAAGAAAGGGGATGGTCTTACTGCCATTGTGCCGAAGAGTCATTTAAAGGGTCGTTATCCCTCACCGGAAGAGGGCAACTTTCTACGCGAGGATGCGCCGGTCAAACCCATCGCCATTGAGGCACCAGCGGGGTCTCTGATCGTCTGGCACGGCGCTACCTGGCACGGCTCATATCCCCGGGAAAATCCAGGGTTGCGAGTAAACCTCATCCTGGTGTTAACCCGAGTGTATATGCGGCAGATTCAGGACTTCAAAAACAGGTTCCCGAAGGAAATCCTCGATCGTCACCCTGTCGAGTTTGCCCACCTGATCGGCGCAAATGCCATGTACCCCTTCGAAGAGGGCAAGCCACCTACCGCAGAGCAGAATGCATACATGATGAACGCGGGATACAATCCCTGGGCATGAGACCCCCGTTGTCATCTGTAGAACGATAGAACATAGATAGTGCATGAAAGTCACAGCTATAAAACAATATCGAATCGCTGATCCGGGCGGTATCGGCGGCGGCTACCACGTCGTCAAGGTCGAGACCGACGCCGGCATATCAGGCCTCGGGGAAGTGGGCATCCGGAGTTGGGGCAAGGCCATTACTGGCGCCATCGATCACCTCAGCCAACTCGTTATCGGTGCAGATCCGTGGAGTACGGAGACACTCTGGCAGGAGATGTTCCGCAGCAATTTCTATCCAGCTGACCGCGTGTATAGCTGTGCAATCAGCGCCATTGATATAGCCCTGTGGGATATCAAAGCAAGATCCGTAGACAAACCTGTTTACAAGCTACTGGGAGGTCCAGTGCGGGATCGTGTGGTGTGCTATCCGCACATTGCAGGCTCGTCGATTGAGGCGCTAGTAGAAAATGCCAGAGATGTGTATGAACAGGGATGGAAGTTTGTCCGTTGGCACTTACCCGCAAGCGATGACGGCTTTCCGGAGCCGGGAATACTGGAACCTCGCGAGAGCATCAACATCGCAGCCGAATCCGTTGCAGCGGTTCGAAATGCGCTACCGGACATCGAGATCTGCCTGGACGTTCATACCCGATTGGATACAACGCATTCAATCCAGTTGTGTCAGGCGCTTGAACCCTTCAACCCTTTCTTTATTGAAGATCCAATTCGATCAGAGAACCCGGCCAGCTACGAGAAGATATCCCAAAAAGTGAACCTGCCAATAGCTGCGGGCGAACAATGGAGTTCAAAATGGGGCTTCCGCGAAGCCATTGAGAACGAATGGATTGACTACGCACGGATTGACCTCTGTATTGCTGGTGGTCTCACGGAAGCGCTAAAAATTACCCATTCGGCCGAGACGCATTACATCGATATCGCACCGCACAATCCCCTCGGCCCGGTAAGTGCCGCGGCATGCGTGCACCTGTGCATGGCTGCCACCAACGTCGGGGTCCAGGAGATGCCGAAGGCACCGGGATCTTTTGCCACCGAGTTATTTCCAGTACAGATCGGGTTCAGTGACGGCTATGCCTTTGCCCACGACACACCGGGCCTTGGCGTCGAGCTGAATGAAGAAGTAGCGGAGCAACAACGTCTCGGTGAAGACGACGACTTCTTACCAAGAATGCAAAGGCGGGACGGCGCTTTCACTAATTGGTAACGCCAGGCGTTATGTGTCGTTGTTTCTCCTCCGGTAACTACCAGAAGTTATATATTGCTCAAACGATTCGCACCAGACGATGGCAGCCTTGTAGTCGGACGGATCGACTCCGTGCGGCAGGTTGACGATAAAGTTCTCAAACGTCTTTACATCACCCACCTGCACCATCGTTGATTTCAACCGAAGAAAGTCTGCCTTGGTTTCGACAAATTGCGGGGAAAGGTAAAGTCTGAAGTCTGGACCAGGCGATATCCTGCCGGAGAATGAAATCGTATCTGAGCTGATTGACAGTTCTCCTTCGCCATAGTGCAAGGCGTCACTATCTTCCCTATCCCGTGAAAATTCTCCAACAAAGTCACTGTCTTGTGTCACTTGCGCGATCATGATGTCATCTGGCGCCGGGGGTGCAATCAGTATCGGCAAGGCATAAATCCCAGCGGCGAACCCTGCGCCGACTGCAATCAGATGCGATACAAAAAGAATGAGTACTCGTTTCGTCATTAGACCTCGCTTAACAGTTTACGCCGACCCGGATGTCGATGACTGTAAGTTAACGAAGCGACGGTAATGACCGTTAGGATCAGCCATCAGCTTCTCGTGCGAACCCTGCTCCAATATTTTACCTTCCTCGAGAAATACTATCTTGTCCGCGTTGGCAATGGTCGACAGGCGATGCGCGATGATGACGACCAGCCGGTCCTTCGCTGCCTCATGCAGGGCCTGAACCAGGTAGGACTCCGTCTCCGGGTCGAGGGCCGAGGTCGGTTCGTCAAGCACAAGCACGCTTGCTGGCTTGATCAGGCCACGCGCGATGGCGATGCGCTGTTTCTGACCGACGGAGATTTTGCTCGTGACGGTACCCAGTTGCGTGTCATAACCCTCCGGTAGTGCTGTGATGAAATCGTGCGCCCCGGCGATTCTCGCGGCCTCCTCAACTTCTTCCTGGGTCGCGTCGGGCTTTCCATAACGAATGTTGTCTCGAATGGAATTGGAAAAGAGCTGCGTTTCCTGGAACACATAGGACACCTGGCTACGCAGACTCTTCAGGGAAATATCGTTAACGTCCTTGCCATCAATACGAATCGTGCCGGCGCTAGCATCGTGAAATCCCGGTATCAGGTATGCCAGACTGGTCTTACCCGCCCCGGTTGGACCCACCAACGCGGTAATCTCGCCTACATTCAGCGTCAAATCGATATTAGAGATTGCCTCACGACCATCGGGATACGCCATGCTGACGCCGGACAATTCGACGCCTTTATCGATCGAGGTTAACTCAGCGCCCCGACGGGACGTTTCACTCGGCAGGTCCATCAGAAAGAACACGCGGCGGATTCCGGGAATGTCTGCCTGAATGCGGATCCACAGATAAGGCAGAGCAGTCACCGCACCCGACAACCAGGCGTAGTAATAGAACAGCACGCTGTAGTCCCCTGGCGTGAGTACGCCCTCGATGACCCGCGAACTGATGAAGTAGAAGGCAATCAGCCCCATCAGGCCCCTGGCCATGCCGTTGGCAACGCCATACAACACGCGCACCAGAACCTCAGCCCGGTACCGTTTAAAAGACTCATCGCTATGTCCACGAAAGCGCTGTCGCTCACGCTTGTTGCCGCCCAGACTCTGCACAGCCAGCACATTGCTCATGCCTTCCTCAATGTTCCCGGTGGTCACCGAACCGGCCGCACGACTCGCCTGACTGCGCCGACGCATGGCACGCGGAAATGGCAGCATCGCCATAAACTGCAACGGCAGGATACAAAGCGCGAGCCAGACGATTTCCGGTGCCTGACCATAATTGAAGGACATCACCACAATGATCGAGCCGCCGGTAAATATAGCGCCGATCGGCGACATGATGGTCTGGAAAAAGACATTGGTCAGCGCCGGTGTGTCGTACATCACCCGATACAGGCTATCGCCGATCTTTTGGTCATTCAGCAGCGGCAACGGCATGTTCTGAATGCGTTCGAAAAGCTGTGAGCGCAGCAGGTGATTTAGCGCCTGGCTAAGCCGCAGTTGAAGGCGAAACTCAATAAAGCCCGCAAGGCCGGCAAATTTGCTATAGCCGGCATTCGCCTCGTTCTCGGTCTGGGTCGCGGTGTCATGGCCCTGGGCCATGCCCGCATCCGTCCCATCGGCCGCGCCTCCAGTCGAACCAAAGCCACCGATAAGCAATACCATGCCAATACCCAGGCACAATACCCAGACCATCATTTCGAACGGTGTCCGGCCGTCCAGAAAGATCACGAACGGTCGAAAATAAGCCGGGAATGCTTCCGGCGCCAACGCTTTCTGCAGTATCACGTTGTCGATAACGACCTTGATCGGCCAGGGCAGAATAAGTGGTGTCATCAGGGATATGACGAACAACACAAACTTCGCCATAAAGCGGTACGGGAAATACCTGATGTATCCCATCGACCTGCCGATGACCCGGCAGGTATCACGGAAATTGAGGTCAGTATCCAGGTCCAGCGTGCTGGCGGAAGCGTCCAGCGACTTTTCATGAGTTTTCAGGCCTTTGCCTATGACAGAGGTTTCGCTCATGACGACTCTCCGGCTCCGCCCTGAGCAAGGTCCGCCTCGGTTTCGACGAAGTGTCGGTAATGACCATCCTCTATCTGCATCAATTCATCGTGGTCGCCAGACTCGAGTATCTCGCCGCCATCCAGGTAGAGGATCTGGTCAGCCCTCTGGATGGTCGAGATGCGGTGCGTGATGAGGAATATGACTCGACCCGCACCCCATTCGGCCAGGCGTTCAAGCACTTGATGCTCTGTTTCCGCGTCGAGTGCCGCTGTCGGTTCATCCAGGATTAGAATCGGCGCATCGCGCACTATGGCACGCGCGATAGACAAACGTTGACGCTGGCCTGTCGAGAGTCGTCCGCCCCTATCACTCAGCATGGTATCCAGACCATCCGGCAACCCCTCGATATACTCGTCAGCACAGGCAACGCGTGCCGCCTCAAAAACTTCCGCATCTGTGGCGTCCGGCACCACATAGCGAATGTTGTCGCGCACACTCATACCAAACAGTACGTTTTCCTGCAGGGCAATGGACACGTTGGACCGTAGATTCTCCACGTCCAACTGACGTACATCGTTATTATCGATGCTGACTACGCCGGTATCCGGGTCGAACAGGCGCGTAAGCAGACTGACCAGTGTGCTCTTGCCGCTGCCGGTCGGGCCGACAATCGCGCAGATAGATCCGGCCGGTGCGGTAAAGCTGACGTCGTTAAGCACGGGCCGGGCCGTTTCGTAGGCGAAACTCACGTGTTCGAAACGAATCTCTTTTTCGAAGGGCGGCATGAGAATAGGATCGGTAACGTTCTTTACGTCCGGCTCAATATCCAGAATCTCAAACACCCGATCGAGACCCATGGCCATGTCCTGAGCCGACGTCCAGTCACGAACCAGTCCACGGACCTGATTGCTCGCCTTGAAGAACTCGCCCTGGGCCCACTGAAATGCCGCAAGATTCCAGCGCACGAAGGAGAGCCCGATCAATCCAATCAGCACAGCAGCAAACGTCTCGCGAGCCGAACTCGCCCAAATCGCCATAAGAAATTCGCCGCTCAAGAGTATGACTGCAGCCAGTGTAAACATGATGATGCCGACAATGGCGACCAACGAGCGGACCCGATGCGCGGCATTGAACGCCACAACGCTATCCTCTTCGAAGCGCCGCTGCTCATCCGCCTCACGGCCATACGCCTTAATAACTTTAATAGCACCCAGGACCTCCTGAATCCTCGAGGTCAGATCCGAATTGGTCTCCCGGGCTACGAGCGAGCGCGTTCTGACCCTGGGCGAAAACCAGCGTGCCCAGCCGAGAGCAAGAATCGCTATTGTTAAGCCCATCAGTCCCAGCATGGGGTCCAGTGCCGTCACAAAAAAGATAGTCATGCTGTATTGGGTCAGTTGTGTCACTACGCTGACCAGCATACCGATGACGGCGGTGACCTGTGCGGAGTCCTGATATATACGGTATACCGAATCGCCAACCCGGTGATCGCCATGGTAGCGCAGCGACAACTGATGCCAGCGTTCAACCAGCGCCAGACGCAGATCCTGGTTGATCTGCTGCATAATCCAGACATTGTAGTAGGGCAACGCAACCGTAAACGGAAAGGTCAGCAGGCCGACAACGATCAGGATGATCATATAGGTCCACTGTAGTTCCTGACGCTGTGCCGTCGTTAACGTTTCCAATGTGCCGTTGGCAAGGTCACCGCGCCCAACGAAGTCCGCCAGAAACGGCGTCAATGGTTCAGCCTGCAGGATGGACTGGTTCAGCAGATCAACGGTAAATAGTCCCATCACCACCCCTACCAACATCGATGTCAAAACTATGATGTAGTAGTACACCAGGTGACAGCCCAGACGCAGGCGCACCTGTAGTTCCCCCTCGACAAAGCGATACTGCAGAAGCCACATAGAGATGCAACCAAAGCTGACCAGACCGACAAAAATGTTATCCCCCCAGCCCGCCACCGCAAGGATGGCGAAGAGGTTGGCAACGATTCCGACAATGACCAGCACGACCGCACTTGAGACGAATGTGCGTCCGCGCACAAACATCAACACCCATACCAGTAGGGTCATCACCAATGCGGTGTATACAAGGAGGTCGAGCTGCCAGTTCTCACCGTGACTGATGAGTCCGGTCAGCAGACCGATAGCGAATAGCGCAGTTACGATAAAGGGTACGTAACGATAGTTCCAGTCAGTCGTCCCAAACCGCTGCCAGCCCGCCCAACTAATGATGGCTCGCTCGCGCCAATATCCCAATACCATCGGCAATAGGTAGGGCCAGGCTCGCAGGAAGATCCGCATGACATCTGCGAAGCCCCGCACATCTTTAACTTCATCGTGATCGCGCTCAGGCGGGATAGGTCCGGCACCCCAGATCGGGATCGCGTCCAAACGGCGGCGATCCTGTGCATCGTCATCAAGTTCTACTGTGCTCATGAGTGCATCCAAACAACCCGGGGATTAAACCACGAGATGGAAAATAATCTATCAACGATCTGTAAGGAATCCGTAAGGAGATCACCCAATATTCTTGTCATTACACATCTGCACATCGTTCGCTATACTCACGAGCCATGACCTCAGAAAAAATAGTTCTCATCGAAGGCGACGGTATTGGGCCTGAAGTTACCTCCGCCGTAACAAAGGTACTGGACGCGGCTGGCGCTAATATTGAGTGGGTTAAGCATCATGCCGGCCTTGCTGCACTTGAACTCGGTCACGATGTCATGCCTCAGGAAACCATCGATGCCATACAACAACATGGCATTGCGCTTAAAGGACCCTGCACGACGCCGGTCGGCGAAGGCTTTTCATCGGTGAATGTTCAGCTCCGAAAGAAGCTCAATCTCTATGCCGCGGTTCGACCTGTTCGAAGCCTTCCGGGTGTAAAGACACGTTTCTCAGACGTCGACATCGTCATCATCCGTGAAAACACAGAAGGCCTGTATAGCGGTGTGGAGAACGAAGTGACTCCAGGTGTCGTGATGAGCATGAAGGTTGCCAGTGAGAAAGGTTGCGAACGAATCGCGCGGTGGGCTTTTCGGTACGCGACGCAACGTGAACGCAGGCAGATCACGGTGTTTCACAAAGCCAATATTATGAAACTCACCGACGGCCTTTTCATCAGACAAGCCCAACTCATACACCAGAAAGAGTATCCAAATATCCAGTATGAAGAGGCCATTATTGACGCGGGTTGCATGAGGCTCGTGCAGGATCCTGGTCAGTTTGACATCCTGTTACTGGAGAATCTCTATGGTGATGTTGTGAGTGACCTGTGCGCCGGACTCGTCGGCGGTCTTGGGGTCGTTCCTGGCGCGAACATTGGTGATGAGCAAGCCGTCTTCGAAGCGGTTCACGGCTCTGCACCAACGATTGCAGGACAGGATATCGCCAATCCGTTAGCGCTACTCATGTCAGCGGTGATGATGCTCAATTACCTCGCGGATACCACGGGCGACAGTAGCCACCTGACCGTCGGAGAAAAAATCAAGCGGTCCTACGATCAGGCGCTTGCTGATGACGCCAAGACCCGCGACCTTGGTGGCGAGCTCGGCACTGCGGCCTTTGCTGATGCCGTTATCGAGCGTCTTAACGGGTAGCGACAGACCTCCTGGCCTGTCACCCAAACAGTTCTTTCTGCGCACGGCGCATAAATACGAGGCCGATGACCGCGTTGAACAGAATGAAGAAGTTGTGCTGCACCAGGCCAAATGCTGACATCTCCGCGGGGACATCCGGGAACAGCAGTACCCACATCGACACCGCGACTGCGCGAAATGGTCCCGGCACGGACGCGCCAAAAAAGATCACCGGTAGAATACCAAGCATCTGCAAGTAGGAGACCTCAACGCCAAACAGGGACAAGGCTTCCGAGTAGACAACCACCGCGGCCAACAATGCGGGCGAGCGGAACAACAGGATAATGCCGTATTGTCCCAGCTTCGCTTCACGGAACGCATGCAGAATCTCGCGATCGCGCAGTTTCAGGTTGGGCAAAATGACGCCGCGAAAATAGAGATACAGCACCGCAAACACAGCGACTATGGCCATACCTACCCAGGGCAAGGCGCGGAACACCTCAGGTAGATTGTCCCATTGCAGTGACAAGCCGATATTGGCCCAGGCGCAAAGATAAAGCAGTTCGCAGACCATAATGAACAACATGCTGGACGCGAGTTTCCATCCCGGCACGCCTTCACGTTTATTCAGGTAAAGCGCCATCGCGCCTTTACCCACCTGTTCGTTGATGATCGATAACACGTAGGTGCTCGCACGAACCGGCAGGATATCGGTGTAAGCCACCTTGGCGTCGAACCAGTTGATGACTCGCCACACAACAAGCGAGTCAATGGCAAAAAAGAACAGCGAGTAAGGGACCATCAATCCCAACCAGGCCCACCAGTTGACGCTGGCGAAGACCTGACTCAGGAATGCAAACACACTCAAGCCCTGGGCTGATGCAGGGCCAGCTATTCGCGTGTAAAGGAACGCAAAACATGCGAGTGTGATAATCCACGGTATAGCACGTTTAATCATATAATGCCCTGCTCTTTTAGTGAGCGAATCTCAGCCTCTCCATATCCCATTTCAATTAAAACTTCGGCGCTGTGTTCCCCATGACCGGGTGCGTGCCTGGCGCCAACTTTTTTCACCCCTTCAACGTTAACCGGATCATTGATGATGTAGTCGATACCAACATCCTCCACCGGACGTGAAACCATGTTATTGAGCGGCAGGTGTGGATCATTCTGTACCTCCTCGAAGGTAACGACTCTCTCTACGTTTAGGGCATGTTCTTCTTTCAGCAATCGCAGCCAGTCATCGCTCGATCGTTGTAGAAAAATCTCCCGCAGCCTTGTCGTTAGTTCATCACGATGCACCATTTTCGCATCAAGCGTGGCGTATTTGTCATCGCCCAGAATATCGAAGGCCTCAATAGCGATCAGCAGCCGATCAAACTCTTCTTCACCCCGCACCATACTGAGCTGCAACCATCGACCATCGGCGGTTTCGTACACGGCGCCTGTCAGGCGCTGACTTGCCAGGGTCGAAAAGTCCGCACCAGCAATTTGTGCCTGAGTGTAGCAGGAAGACGACCAGAGGCCGTTGGCAAGTAATGACGTATGGACCATACAGCCTTTACCGGTACGCTCGCGTTGTAGCAGCGCAGTAACAATACTCGCATACAGCGCAACCGCTGTCGGGTGATCTCCCATACCAGCCATCGCCTGTATGGGTTCATGGCCATCGGGTCTCATGTGATTCAAAAGTCCTGACCGGTTCCAGTAGGCAACCAGGTCAAAGGCCTCATTGTCACTGTCTGGACCCGCTTCACCAAACGGCGTGAGCGAAGCATAAATCATGCGGGGATTGAGTGCTTTGATGTCCTCATAGTCCAGGTTAAGGAGGCGTCGAAGCGCCAGAGGCTGGTTAGAAACATAGACGTCGCAATCACCGATAAGCTTTTTCAGAATGTCCATCCCAGCATCTGTTTTCAGATTAAGGGATAGCGATCGTTTGTTCCTGGCATCCATGGCCCAGGTATAGTTGACGTCTGCGGTTGGGGTAAATCCGAGCGTCGCGTATCCGCGATAGCCATCACCTACGACAGGTTCCTCAATCTTGAGCACCTCCGCACCCCGGTCCGCCAGCATGGTTGCCGCCACTGGCCCGGCTATCCAGCTACCTACATCAAGGACTTTCAAGCCTTCGAATAGCAATACATCGTCAGTCATACTGATATTTCATTCCTCTAATCAAACCACGCCTGAACCTCACCGAACTGTGAAGAAGTAATCTTCACATGCTCGACTTCTGCCAGCGGCAGAGGTGGTCCCAGCGCACCGGTGAGAATCATATCGCCCGCCGATAATACTATGTCTATTGACGCAAGTTTGGTCACCAGCCAGCCAACACTTCTCAGAATGTCACCGGGCCAGTTAATATCCTGCCAGGCATCAACTTTTTGTTCATCCAGGTAGACTGCCAGGTCCGTCGTACACTCTCCCGGTAGCGGTACACTCTCTCCCCTGATCACGCCAGCGTGAATAGCATTGTTTGCAATCAGCTCATGTCCTCGGGGTTGCTCACTGTGAAACACAACATTGTGCAGTTCAATGACCGGAAAGACTTCTGCCATCGATTGCGCAAGGTCATCCATGGCCATCTCCGGCGTGAGGTCACGGCCCAGGGTGACTGCAAACTCCCCTTCGATGCCAACATTGGCGAATGCCGATTTTTTCAGTCTCGTACCGTCAACGTATTGTTCCGTATCCCACAATCGCGCCCATGCCGGATGAGGTAAGCCATTTGTTTTCTGACTGGCTTCATTGACCATGCCGATCTTGTAACCAATAACCCGTTCGCCGCGCTGTTCCCGTAACGCGGTCACTGCACTCTGCAAATCCCAGGCCTCAGACATCGAGAGGCGCAAGCCTTCACGGAATACGCTACCCGGGTTATGCGCGTCATAATCAGCCAGCATGCGCGGCGCCAAAGCGTTAATGTCATTGCTCATAAACTATTCCACTCTCAAACTATTCCACCTCAAACTATTCCCTTTAACTATTCCCTTTAACTATTCCCTTTAACTATTCCCTTTAACTATGCCAGGTACCGATTCGACATCTCATCCAGACACTGGAAAAACTCATCCCTGACTTCAGATAGTACCTGGGCAACTGGCTTCACTGAATCGATGCGGCCACACACCTGACCGGATAGCGCGATGCTCGCTTCCATATCGCCACCGAAGTAAAGATCCATCGCCCTTCCGAATTCACCAACGTGGTTCGTTTCGAGTTCCTTTTCGAGACGCGTCGTCCTTTCAGTACGCAAAACTCTGAGTGCTGGCGATTGCTGGCGATTCAGTACTACAGTGTCGGTATCCTGCGCCTCAACGACAGCCTGCTTCCAATTATCGTGAATAGGCGACTCTGCTGACGATACCATGCGGGTTCCCATCTGCACCGCTTCTGCCCCCAGCGCAAACGCCGCTGCCATGGAGCGGCCATCCACGTATCCGCCAGCCGCAATAATAGGCACATCCACCTTGGAACACACCAGCGGTAGCAATACCATGGATGCTACTTCCCGTACGTTTTTAAATCCGCCGCCTTCACCGCCCTCGACAACAAGACCATCGACACCACACTCCACCGCCTTCAACGCGGCTTTCAAACTAGGCACCACGTGAAAAACAGTGAGGCCCGCTGCTTTAATCTGCTCAGTGTAGCGTTCCGGACTACCGGCAGAGGTGGTCACAAATTTGACCCCCTGATCGACCACGAACTCAACGATGTTTGGATCCTTGACGTGCGCCTGGGCAATATTCACGCCAAATGGCTTGTCGGTAAGTTTCCTCATCTTCTGGATTTCCTCGCGGATTGCATCCAGTTCGCCGGAGGAGGTTTCGATAATACCGAGCCCGCCCGCATTAGATACTGCTGAAGCGAGTTGCGATCTGGCGATCCATCCCATGGGAGCTTGTACAACGGGTATTTCGATACCCAGCAGCTGGGTAATCCGATTATCAAATCGCATGGTCGGTCCTTCTGAAAAAACGTGAGCTTACCGATGATCCGGCGGGATTGTAACTCTAGACTACTGCCGCAAGGCGCTCGAGGCCGTCATGATCGAGGGCAGCCGTAACATGACGTTCCACCATTGACGCGATCAAACGCGTACCCCGATCGTTGCTGAGATCCATCGTCGAACCCGCCACCATGGCCGTCGCGAGGCCGCCCATCAGATGGGCCAGACCATAGTCGTCCCACAGCTGATCGACACTGTAGTTGCTAATACCAGAGTTGCTAATACCAGAGTTGCTAATACCAGAGTTGCTAATACCAGCATCGAGCAGTTTGTCATGGTAGGTACCAAGCAGATGTTCCTCGTTTGCACGGCGCAGAGATGTGTCCATGGAACCACCCAGGAGGTAAGCAAGATCATAGGCACCGGGACCTCGACCAATGCCCTGCCAGTCAAGCACTACCACTCCTCTGGTTGCCGGACTATCGGCCGAAGCAAATAGCAGATTCTCAACCCGGTAGTCCTGGTGTGCCAGGGTCCACGGACTGCGCATGGCCAGCGCCTTGTTGACCTTCTGGAAATTGCCGCTGAATCTCTCATAGACTTCGATGCCACCCTCCGGCAGGGATTCAGCAAATCTGCTGGCGAATACAGGGAAGATCTGGTCAAGCATTTCATCAACAAGTTCAATACGCCGCCCGAACATTGTCGGAATCCACTCCAGTTCTGGAGTTTTGACCCGATCCCACCAGACCGCATGGATCTGGGCAAGGACCTCAACTGCCGCGCGGGCCTGATCAAGGCTCATGCCCACACTCTGATCTACCATCGTCAGATGACTCAGATCCTCCATGACAATGACGAAGTCAGCGGTACCCGGATCAATTGTTGCGAGGTAAACGCGCGGTATTCCAACCGACGCTTCACTGGAAAGCTCATCGTAGAAACGCACCTCTGATTCGAACATACCGAACGCAATGCCGTGGGCACGGTTTTCTTCGAACGACGAGGGGAGCTTGACCACCACGCTGCCCGGCAGGATGTCAGTGCTGTCAGCATATTCGATGACAACGCGATAGATGTCGCCCATAAGTCCGATGCCCTGACCAATCTGGGTTGCGGTAACCTGCAGAACGCTGGCACCTAGCACGTCGCCCAGCCAATCGGGTGTTACGTCACTGATGGTTTTGGGGATCACACTAAAGACCCAGCTCTACCGCAACCTTCTCCTGGTGGAACTCGCTATCGCCGAAAGCCATCGATGCAGACTGAACCTTGCGCAGGAACAGGTGCATGTCGAATTCATCACAGAATGAGATGGCGCCATGAACCTGGTGGCCCATTTTCGCAACGCGAATCGCCACCCGGCTAACAAAGGACTTGGCCATGGAGACTTCTTTGGCGGCAGGAAGGTTCTCGCTGACCTTCCACGCTGCAAGACCCGTCAGGTAGCGCGCGCTATCAACGTCAACTGCCATGTTTGCACAATGGTGCTGGATGGATTGAAAACCGCCGATCGGCTGACCGAATTGGGTTCGATCTTTAGCGTACTGAACAGTCATGTCCAGCACGGTTTGCATTGCCCCAACCATCTCAGCGCACTTGCCTACGGCACAGACCTGTTCCAGATAGAGCAACAATTCCCGGGCGTCTTCACCGGTTGCAACCACCAGATCGGACTCAACCTGAACGTCGTTAAAGAACACTTCACACTGTTTGCTGTAATCCAGCGTGGGTGCAGGTGTCAGGGAAATGCCCGGACTATTGGCGTCGATCATCAGCACGACCAAACCATCTCCCTCGGTGTTTGCGACCGTCAGTAGATAATCTGCTCCCTGGGCGTATTCCACGAACAGTTTGATGCCATTGACCAGATAGCCGTTGGCATTTGCAACAGCAGTAGACTGAATATTGTCGAGGCCGTAACTATTGTCCGGCTCGATAAGTGCCAGAGTGGAAACCAGTTTGCCGGCCGCAATCCTGGGAAGCAGGTTTTCTTTCAAACCGGTCGCTGAAGACCTTGAAATTGCCGTTGCGCTGACCACCGCCGTATTAAAATACGGCGCGGGCAGGCAAGCTGCGCCCATTGCCTCCAGCAACACTGTTAGATCGTCAAAGCTGCCACCGAGCCCTTCGTGTGCCTGATCGATGGTCAGGGACATCCAGCCCATTTCAGCCATTCCCTGCCAGAGCTCCTGTGGAAACGGAGCATCGTCGTCCCGGGCGCTGCGCACCAGCGATGAAGGACATTTGCTCTGCAAAAACTTTCGCGCGGCATCATCCAGCATGGTTTGTTCTGTATTCTTATCAAGATTCATCCTATCGCTCCCATTCAGACTCTCGGCAGACCGAGGCCGCGCTGCGCAATGACATTACGTTGAATTTCCGATGTACCCGCGCCAATGGTGGCAGAAATACTTTCCAGGAATCCACGCGACACCAGTGCTCTGAGAGGTGCCCGCTCGCCAGGTTCAGTCAGTTGACCATAAGGACCGAGTATCTCCATCGCGATTTCCGCCATATCCCGGGCTAACTCTGTCGCCATCACCTTCAATGCTGAAGATTCAACATTGGGCTCTTGTCCGCGATCCAGCATTTCCGCTGTGCGATAGAACAACATGTAGCCAATTTCAACTCGCGTTGCGAGGTCCGCCAGTTTATGACGCACAGAAGGGATATCCTTCAACGGACGTCCATTGCGTGTACTGGTCTTTACATACTCCACCAGTTCTTCCAGGAAGCGCTTGAAAGTGCCAATACCGACGAGCGATATGCGCTCAAAATCCAGCGCCTGCATCAGGTGGTAAAACCCCTTGTTCTTCTCGCCGATCAGGTTTTCTTTCGGAACACGCGCATCGTCCATAAAAACCTCGTTGAAGGAATGGTTCCCCAGGATATTGATCACAGGACGCATGGTGATGCCAGGGGTTTTGTTGTCGACGATGAAAAGGCTGCATCCCGCGTGCTTTCTTGCATCGGCATCGGTGCGCACAATCATCCAGGAATAGTCCGCGTGGTGGGCGCCGCTGGACCAGCATTTCTGCCCATTGAATACGAAATGGTCGCCTTCCTCGCGGGCGAAAGTCGAAACCGAACCCAGGTCAGAGCCTGCGTTGGGTTCGCTGTAGCCTAACCAAAAGCCTATCTCGCCGCTGGCGATTCTGGGAATCCAGTGCTCCTGTTGCTCCGGCGTACCGATACGGAGCAACATGGGCCCGACGATACCGCAGGAGATACCACCGCTGGCCGGCGCCAGGTAGTAACTCATACGCTCATCGAAGATGGCCTGTTCCATATTGGTGTATCCCCTTCCCCCGTACTCCTTCGGCCAGGAGATCGTCAGCCAACCCTTGTCCGCCAGTTTTTTGCGAAAGACTTCCCCGGTTTCTTCGTCTTTTGGATCACGATACGGGGACCCGGCATAGTCATGCGGCCACCTGACCGGCTTGGTGTACCAGTCGGCCGGAAGCTCCTTGTCCAGAAAGTCGTTCAACTCATCATGGAACGACTGTTCGTTGTCGTTAAAACTGAAATCCACCAGTTACATACTCCTCTGAATGAGTAAAGGGATTGAACCTAGTATGCCGTACGCGAGTTACCCTCGCCAGGCGCCGCGAGTAGGGCTACAGCTTGGACGCCGCAGCCGCAAAGCCGAACTTCGCCATGTCGATATCGGTAGTTGGGGTATCCGAACCGAAGAAGAGCTCCGCACCCAGCAGTCCCCGCATCTCCTCCGGGGCACTGGCCATATATTCATCATCGTCCAGCAGGTAGGTGAAGTCATTAATCGGCTGGGTGTACAGACGCTGATAGGTAGCGTGCAGCATAGTGCGGGTCCCAGGGATCGTGCGATGTCCTGAGCCGTGCCAGACCGACCCATCCCAGACTGCCACATCACCTTTTTCCGCCTCGATGGCAACGCTACTGCCATTTGACTCATCCTCCGTGGGGTGACGACGCTCAAGGTGTGAGCGTGGTACGACCCGGGTTGCACCACCCTCATCCGTCATACCCTCGCAGGCAAAACATAAGGTCACCATCAGGTTGTGCTCCGGGAATGGACACGGCATCCAGTTCTGGTCGGAGTGCAGGCCTCCACTTTCCGGACCCTGCCCCTCGCGCATGATTGACCCATGAAATCGGCCCGCACGCATGGCCTTACCGACGCTGAATTCCGCTATTGCAAGGACCTTCGGTTGCGTGGCCGCACGGTCGATCGCCGGGTGACGTCCTAGCAACATGGGCACAGCATCCATCGAGTCTGGGTTCTGCGGCGTTTGTGCTGCGAGCGAATGGATCGCCTCGCGCATTTCGTCCATAAGTTCCGGCGGCGCCGCGTTGCGGATCACGGCATAGCCCTGCTCTCGCAGTCCGTCGACCACATCCCACAGACCCAACTCATCGATGCGCGGTCGCAGTTCGTCGGATACTTCGTACGGAGCGTTAGACTGGACGCGGTATTCCGCGGTTTGTTCTTGTTCTGTCGCCATGAGCCCAATCTCCCATTCAGTGTAGTAGACTACATTTTTACATGGAGACCGAATAGAAAGCCAGTTCGCGAACCGTGGACGTTTGCCAGGCAGCTGTTTTGCCAAGTAACTAATGCGCTGGTTTATACTGGATGCATACCCTGTGGAACTTCATCTATGACAATCGACACACTAATCAAGGGCGGCACTGTGATTGATGGTACCGGCAGCGAAGCCATTACCGCCGATATCGCCATAACAAACGGCGTGATCACGGACATCGGCCGCATCAAGCAACGTGCAACACGGGAAATCGATGCCGACGGTGCCCTCGTCATCCCGGGACTGGTAGACATGCATACCCACTATGATGGCCAGGCAACCTGGGCTAATCGCATGTCACCATCGAGCCATTTCGGTGTAACCACCGTCATTGCCGGCAACTGTGGCGTCGGTTTTGCGCCAGTGCGACCCGCGGACCGAGAAAAAGTCGTCGAATTGATGGAAGGTGTGGAGGAAATCCCCGGCGCTGTATTGAACGAGGGTATTAACTGGCAGTGGGAGACATTTCCCGAATATATGGACTACCTGGACGGCCAAAAATTCGATATGGACATTGGCGTTCAGATACCACATGCACCCATGCGGGTGTACGTCATGGGGCAGCGCGGCCTCGACCGCGAACCGGCAACCCCGAGTGACATCGCAGCCATGCGCGAGCTGACTCGCGAAGCGATGGCGGCAGGTGCCATTGGTTTCTCCACTTCCCGGTCAATCAACCATAAGTCAAGCAAGGGGGATCATACGCCCTCACTACAGGCCGAGATTGATGAGATGTCTGGTATCGCGCAAGGTATACGTGAAGCCGGACACGGCGTTATCGAACTGATTTCCGATTTTTTCGAGCTGGATGACGAGTTCGACATTCTCGAAGCCATGGCCGAGAACGGTTCTTGTCCCCTCTCCTTCACGCTGGCCGAAACCATCGGTGGCCAGGACGGATGGCGTCGCCTGCTGTCAAAGATAGAAGCAGCCAATGAAAAGGGCCTCACTATTCGTGGGCAGGTTGCACCGCGCGCCATTGGCATACAACTGGGTCTGACAACGACCGTTAACCCGTTCTCGGGGCATCCATCCTATCAGGCAGTCGCACACCTTCCTTTGCCAGAGAGGGTTAAAAGGCTCAGCGACCCCGCAGTGAAAGAACGAATACTGAACGAAGATGCAAACAACCGTTACTACGCAGCTATTTTCAACGGGTTGCGAGAAATGAAAGACGTCTGGCAGCTTGATGCGCAACCCGATTACGAACCAGATCCGGAACAGAGTGTTGGATCCCGCGCTCTCGCGGCAGGTCGCGATCCAATAGAGTACGCCTATGACATGATGCTGGAGAACGACGGACTGGCGATGTTGTACTGGCCAATCATCAATTACGGCTCGCAGAATCTTGACGTC
>CAJWQG010000042.1 GCA_913045175.1 uncultured Gammaproteobacteria bacterium
CAATGTAGGTATCGTGTGTGCCACGCCCCTCGAGACTGGCCTTCTTGCCACCGGTCCATCGCAAATTCCGCAAGGCGCCAGGCGTAATTTCAGCCCGGAGTGCATTGCGCAGGTCGGAAAGATCGAAGCTCTCTGCAATCAGTACGACATCCCCCTGCTAGCAGTTTCATTGCAGTGGTGTTCTCGTCACCCTCAGGTCGCGACCGCTATTCCCGGTGCTAAAACGCCGGATGAAGCGATTGCAAACGCCAAAGCCGGGGAAATCGAAATACCCGACGCGTTCTGGAATGATCTTGCACCGTTGGTGCGACATTGGGAGCACGTGGTACAGCTATAGCAGACTGACTTAAGTTGATTAGGAAATAACATGAGTGAGCGAACATACGATGTGGTGGTCTGGGGTGCCTCAGGCTTTACCGGTCGCCTGGTGGTGGAGTATATGCATCGGGTCTATGGCTCTGCCGGCGAAGTACGTTGGGCCGTTGCTGGTCGTAGCGAACAAAAACTTAAGGAAGTCTTGCAGGAAGTTGTCGGGTCTGTGGACATCCCGATGGTAATAGCCGAGAGCCACGATGAGGCTTCACTGCGACGTTTGGTCGAGCAAAGCAAAGTTGTGTGCACAACAGTCGGCCCCTATGCCAAGTACGGCAGTCTGCTGGTTAAACTGTGTGCGGAAACGGGCACTCACTATGTGGATCTGACCGGCGAGGTGCATTGGATGCGAAAGATGATCGATCAACACCATGTTGAGGCCGAAAAATCCGGCGCGCGTATCGTTCATACCTGTGGTTTCGACTGCATCCCGTCCGATCTCGGTGTGTTCTTTCTTCAGCAAGCAATGCTTGAGAAACACGGCGTGTATTCACCCAGGGTGAAGTTTCGTGTTGCGAAGACTTCGGGGGGTGTCAGCGGCGGCACGATCGACAGTGCGATGAACATGATGGAGGAAGCAAAAGTGGATCCTTCGATCCTTACACTGATGTCTGATCCCTATGCGCTTAATCCACTCAACATGCCGCGCGGGGAAGACGGTAAGGATCAGACCAGTGTGGTATTCGATGAAGACTTCCAGCAGTGGACGACGCCCTTTGTGATGGCGGGTGTGAACACCAGGGTGGTGCGCAGATCACACAGCCTCATGGGATATCCCTGGGGAAGTAATTTTCGTTACGATGAGACTGTCCTGGTTGGCGATGGGCCGGGTGGATTCGTTAAAGCCTGGTTAACAACAGCGGCCACCGGATTGCTTGTCGCATTTACTGCATTTACCTGGACCCGAAAACTGTTAGTCCGGTTGGCACCATCACCAGGAGAAGGCCCATCGGAGGAAGCCATTCGCAATGGCTTCTTTAACATCAAACTGTTTGCCGCACATCCCGATGACTCCGAACGCAATATGGTGGCCATCGTCACCGGCGATCGGGACCCCGGTTATGGTGCTACCTCGAAAATGATTGCCGAGAGCGCCGTGTGTCTGGCGAAAGACGATCTGGATACGCCGACTGGTGTACTGACACCATCAGTCGCGATGGGTCAGAAATTGATAGACCGCTTACAACAGAACGCCGGGATGGCCTTCACACTCCAGTAGGATCACTCTGTGTCCGGTTCCCATATGGGGTTTTTCTCGGCCTCAAGATAACCCTGGTTTGTGGCTTCGAGTGGCCAGGTCGTCACCTCCTTGATGGTCGTTGAGGCGCCAAATGAATAACCCAGAAGGCCTTTCGCATCCTGCCAGTTCATATGCGCTGCAATCATTGCCTGGCGGTCATTGACGAATACCTCAACCAGATACTTGTCTACAAAGATGCGTAGATCAACATCTTCACCCTGTGGTAGATCATCAACGGAAAAGGGTGCTTCTGTATTGCCCAGCCGGAGGGTTCCTGTCTCCGGTATTATGACAATCGGCAGTCCTGGATTGTTATTGTCGGCGAAGAGCTGAAAACCAAAACGTTTGCGTTCAGCCTCACCTCGCTCAACAGTAATACGAATTTCACAGGTTTCCGGGAGATCAGTGATATGTGTTGTTGCCTGCCCGCCATTCATGCGAGGTGGTGGTGTGACGGTAATGTCGGTCTGAGTCGTCGCGTCCTGGCGTAGGGACTCAAGTTCGCGCAGCGGTTGAATGCGAAGGGCGCCGTCATCGGCCAGGCTCAACTCTCGCGGTAAAGACTGGATTGATTTGAAGTCGATGGCGGGGTCGAGGGTTGCGCACCAGGCCCACATCACTCGGCGCCCGTCTGGCGTCAGGACGCTTTCCGGGGCGAAGAAATCTCGATACAACGGTTCTTCAACGGATTGTCCTTCCCTGCGCCAGCTCATGCGCCCGTGAATCTCTGGGACAAACTGTTCTGCTTCTTCATCCCAATCACCAAGGTAATAGCGACAGCCCAGAGGATGGCTAATACAGAGCATCATCCACTTGTCACCCAGTGTAAAAAAGTTGGCGCAGGAAATGTCTTCACCCAATGCCACCTCTGGCAGGTCGTGTTGTAGGAAGTCTCCAACGTAGGTCCAGGTTTTTAAGTCATCGGACTTGATGACTGGTGGATTCTGTCCGCCGGTGATGGCGTAGTAGGTATCACCGATCTGGAAACAGTCCGGGTCCCAGTGTTTGACCTCGACTTCTTCACCATCGGCCGATCGAATCTCGATTGGATACGGCTTGTCCCATGCGGATAGCTGGTTGTCTTTAGCAACAGCAATCTGGTTTCGACCGGAAGCCTGACCGTGGTAGATAGCCGCCGGACGGCCCTCTTTAGTGATAAATCCCGTACCACTAAACATACCGTGATCAGTGAACGAGGGCTGCAATTTGGTTTCATGCCAGGTCCAGTGCAGCATGTCGGGACTGGAGACATGAATAAAAGAGAAGGAAGACCGTTCCTGCCACGGATGCTTGATGATGTAGTGCATGTGGTAGACCCCATCGAGGTAAAACGCTGCATTCGGGTCGCCGGGTGCGGATGGCCCGCCAGGGTGCATGAGATGGATGTTAAGTGCGAGAGGGTCCGATGAGATCATAATTCAAACCCCCACGGACCTGACACCAGGATCACGTTTGCAAAGGGGGTGAACTCACCTGTACGAATAATCGCCCGGGAGCTTTTTGTTCGTTCTTTGAACTGCGTGTGCGGGACGGCTTCAATCGGCACATCGTCACCCAGAGTCTGCTTGATAAAAGCCAGGACCTCGGGGCTTTTTTCAGAGATGTCCTCTGAAACGAATGCTTTTTCCACGAACATTTCCTCCATGACTGTATTCAAGGTGTCTTCAAAGGAAGGTATTCCGCGGGTAAGGGCCAGATCAATACGCGTGGTCTCATCTGGAATGGGCAATCCTGCGTCTGCGATGACAATCTCGTCGGTATGCCCAAGACTACCGATTAGTTCGGAGATTTGGTGGTTTATCAGTTTTCCTTTTTTCATGTTCTTCCTCGAAAGCCCGCAGCGTTTTGTGACAATAGTATGCCAGTTAAATTCCCTTTTGCAGCTAATGCAAGATAGCGCTAAAGTAATCGGATGTGCTTCAGAGCGCATCTGATCCGCGGGTAGGGCTATGCCCATCTGAGTGTTTAAGGAAGCAGGATACTATCCTCTTTTCTAGTCTAAGGTGCGGATATTGGACGCGATGAAAGGAGGTCAGTCATGACAACTTTTGATCCGGGTGAGAACCTGGAAAATCTCAAGAAACAATCAAAATCACTTCTCAAATCTGTCGGCGAGAACGATCCAGAATCAATTGACCGGATAGCTCCTTATTTCACCGATGTTAACGCGTTCAAGTTGAACGATGCTCAACTGGTGTTGGCGCGGGAGCGGGGATACGAGAGCTGGGTCAAGCTCAAAACCTTTATCGAACTGTCTATCAACCCGGATACAGATGTTGATGCATTTGTGGCTGCCGCAAACAACGGGATTTTGAGTACGATGCAAGCCATGTTGGCTCGCGAACCGGCGTTGGCCCGAGTGCCAGCAGCTTTGGTTCGAGCCGCCGCAATGGGCAAGACCGACGCGATTCAATTACTAATTGAGCATGGTGCAGATATAGATGCGACGACAGGTAGTGGTGCTTATGTCGGTGGCCCGCTTCTTTCTGCGGTTGAGTGTCTGAACGACGCGGGTCCGCAAACCGTTGAATTGTTGCTGAAACACGGAGCGGATCCAAACCATCAACCACCGGGAGGAGCGACGCCCCTGATGATGGCGATGGGGACCTACGCCCGGTCGCCGCATAAGCATGCCGCCGTTGAATTGTTGCTTAACGCGGGAGCCAAGCACAATCAACCCGATGTAGTTATGGCTATCCATCGCGGACGTGCCGATCTGGTGGAATCAGAGCTGGATGCCAATCCGCAACTGGTGCACCAGAGATTCAGTCAGGTTAATTATTTGTGGCAGCCCTTCGATGCTCCAGGCCCTACGCTGCTGCATGTTGCTGCGGATTACAACGAGGTAGAGATTGGCCGCTTGTTGCTATCACGCGGTGCTGACATTGACGCGAGCGCTGACAATGATGCCGGCCAGACGCCAATTTTTCACACGGTAGCATCGTGGTCATTTGTCTCACCGGACGGATACAACCTGCCATTTCTTAAGATGCTGTTGGAAGCGGGAGCAGACCTGGGTATCAGTGCAAAGATTAAGTTCGAGACTGATGGTGCATCAAACTGTGAGGGAGAATTGCGCGAGGTCGCGCCTCTCGGTTTTGCGCTCGCGTTTGCAGAAGGGCCAAACTGGCGGAATAGTGAAGCGGCCGTGGCGTTGCTACGAGAACACGGTGCGCCGGAATCTTAATTCTGTCGAACGCCTTGTTACGCTAAGCATAGCCAGATTATTTCTGGAGGAGGATCACATCTGCAAAGATTACATATCCTCCTATAACCTATATATTTCAATGATTTACCCTTTACTTGGTGGTCTATGAGAGTACAATATGCTGTATATATAAACAGTATTATTTCGTGGATCACGTAGGCAGCAAAAGGACCAAATCAATGCATATCTCTACCCTGAAAACCCGCTCTCTCGATACCCTTGAAGAAGACCTCATCTCCCTTGCTGAGCAGATCAGTCAACAGGAATATCAGTTTCTCTTACTGGTCCGCGAATTTGATTTACGTCAGGGATGGCGCGCCTATCATTTCAACAACTGTGCCGAATGGCTGAACATGAAATGTGGGATTGCTCCTGGGACCGCCAGAGAAAAAGTACGAGTAGCGAGAACCCTGTTTGATCTACCGCTCTGTTCAGAGGCATTCGAGAAAGGGGCATTGTCTTATTCCAAGGTACGTGCCATGACCCGGGCCGCAACCCCACACAACGAAGCGGAACTGGTTGACTATGCCCTTCAAGCGACCGCGCATCAGGTGGAATGCCATTGTCAGCAGATACGTAATGCCGATCGTCGGCTGTCGACGCCGGATGCCAAACGTGCCTATCGGGAGCGGTCTCTGATGCGGACCTGTCACCCCAATAGCACGATGAGCATAAGTATCGAATTACCGCAGGAGTTGGGTGATTTGTTAATGAAAGCGATAGAGGTGGCTGCTGAGAATTGTCCTCAGGAAAAAGATACAGATAGATCCGCTACCTTCTTCGCCCGCCAAGCTGATGCCCTGGTCGAAGTTGCTAAACATTATTTATCCGGCAACTCAGAATTCAAGGATGCTCCTAGCCACCAAGTGCTGGTACATGTCGACGAAGCGGCTCTACACGATCAGGGTGGCAAGAGCGATCTACCGGTCGAGTCGGTAAGGCGTATAGCGTGCGATGCGGACCTGGTGGAAGTGAGTCAGGACAAAAAGGGAAATATATTAAACCTCGGTCGCAAACATCGCGTGGTGTCACCGCAACTGAAAAAAGCATTGCTGGCAAGAGATGGAAGTTGTCGTTTCCCCGGTTGCACCCATGAGAAGTATCTCGACGCGCATCACGTGGAGCATTGGGCAGATGGCGGCGAGACAAGCGTCGAAAACACACTTCTATTATGTGACAGTCACCACCGACTTTTACACGAGGGGGCATACACCATCAAAAAGAACTTCGCGGGTGATTGGTACTTCCGTAACAGCACTGGAGAAGTAATTCCTGAGTCTCCCGTTTACAAACCAAACGTTCCACGTGATGCGTTTGATGATCGAGTCAGAGAACCAGTGCGCATTTATCGGTAGTAGTTCTAGTATGCCCCCATAACCCTAGCCCTGAGCGAAAGCTCGTGTGTAATTGACCGGGGGCTTCAGTTTAGTCCACAAAGAACGTTGCTCATCTGGCAGGCGACGATAGGCTCTCTCACTAATCGTGAATCCTGCGCTGGTTCCCAAACGAAAAGTAGCGTTTACAGCATTGCCGATCACGTCCCTTTGTCGTGCGGGACCAAGGCTCTCCCGAGAAGATTTTTGTCAAACCATTTTCAGGCCCGGTTAAGAAGTGTTGGATAACCGGGCAAGTTCTCCGAGTGTGCGGGGGACATGTGGTCTGATCAGACCGGTAATTCACCCATCACACGGGTCAGTACGCTAACGTGCTCATCGACCTTCAGGTTACCGCCAAGGGTTCTAAGGCAGAGGTGGGTTAAACCCGTGTCGTTCCAGTTTTTGACCCGTGACTGCCACTCTGCTTCACGCGCCCCCACTACCGCTACACCGGCTTCTGCACCAATTTCGCTGGGGTCTCTGCCAGCTGCTTCTGCGGCTTCGTTAATCTCGGCGAGTACGAGTGGGTATTCCTCCGGGTCCGACATGACAAACCAGCCGTCGGCGTGCTGTCCGATCCGGCGAATAATGGACTTCGGTGGACGTGAGCCACTGCCAATCCACATGGGAATAGGACGTTGCACGGGAAGGGGGTTTATTCCTAAATCTTCGAGGGTGTGAAACTCGCCTGAAAAGGTAACCGTTTCTTCCGTCCACAGCTTCTTTAGTACCGTCATCTGCTCATCGCAGCGACGCCCGCGTGTGCTGAAGTCGACGCCCATCGCCGTGTACTCCTCACGGCTGTTACCCACGCCAACACCAAGTCGTGTGCGGCCATCAGTCAGGATATCCAATTGAGCCGCTTGTTTAGCAAGGAGGGCAGTCTGACGCAGGGGTACGATAATTACAGAGGGAACAAGTTCGATCTTGCTGGTGACGCCGGCGATATACGCCAATATGGTCATCGCTTCATGTAGATGACCGTTTTTTGGTCTGATGACTTGTTCTGGTACTCGCAGGTGGGTCAGTCCAAGGTCCTCGGCGGCTTGTGCGAACCCTTTAATGGCCCCAAGGTCATTTTGCATCTCGCGGATAGGAAGGGATACGCCGATTCTCATTTGAGCTACTCCATAGTCACCGATTCTAAGAGCCAGTCCACTTTGGAAAAGGGTTGGCCAATTCGTTGCTTTCTAAGGTAGTAGTTAATCTGTGGGCTGTCCAGTCGCAGTCGCTCGAACTGGTCTTTCCTGAACCTGATGAACTTGGTGTCTTCAACACAGGTTACCGGCCCCGCGTTTGCTTCTGCAAACGGAATCCATCCGAATTCGCTGGCCGCTTCCTGTACACCTTCGTCGTCTTCCACACTACCTTCACACAGTATGTACCAACTGGATTCGTCGAAACGTCGAGTGTCGCCTTTTTCAAGATACTCGAACCGGGCGATGCTCCCGACACGTTCCAGCACTGTGGATGTCATTTCATGGAATTGCGGCAGATTTTTGATTACAGGGCGAAGTGCCCAGCGATTTAGCAATTTGTCTTTGAAGCCTTCGGTTTCGATAAACGCGGCGAATGTTTCTTCCGCAAACACGCAAACCGTCACAGGTGTTCGTGCGACAACGCTCGCGTTTCTTGTACCAACGCCTGTGATAATCGCCATTTCACCAATAACATCACCTGCCTGAAGTTTGGCGACAGTGTGAAACTGTTTCCCGTCGTGCATCACTACGTCGCAGTAGCCGGTCAATATGAGATAGACAAACCCTCTGGTCTCTGCATCCTGCACGATGATGACGTCATCAGTGTTGTAACGGCGAATCTCTTCTTCCGCCAGTAATGATCTCATCTAGCGGTTGGGGAAAGGCTCGCCGAGCCATTGCGTCAGGTAATGGTTAACCTGCGAAGTGTATATGCTGGGATCACTGTCGATGACCGTGTATCGCTTGCCAGAACTGGCGAGTGAGAACGTGGTGTCAAATTCATTGGGCAGTTGTCCAACGTGCAAAAACACCACGCGATCAGCATCCGAGCTTAAGGCATTAGAGGGGTCACCGTGAATTGCGCCGGCGCCACCATCTGCCACCAGCAGATTGAAACGCTCGCTATAGAGGCGCTCAAGGTTCTCTGCGGTTTCATCGCGAACATGTCCTTGTTCTTGAAGTTCCCTGATCGTTGTCATTGTGTGGTTATCGCCAACGATACAGAGCTGCCTGGAGTAGCCCTTGTGGATTGTTGAAAACGTTGCGTCGATTGTTGGAATACTGTTTACGGTAACGTGGGGTAGAGTATTTAGCCCGAAGTAATTGAGTTCCTCGCTGGGTTTAACTTCCACCAAAGCGAAATTTTCTTCGATGACTGACGGTTCCCAGCCGATGCTGCACGCAAGTTTTTCCATCGCCATATTGAAGATCTCGCGCGTTGTAATGATCTCCACTTTGTGAGGCATCAGCATGAGCGGGAACATGGCGCAGTGATTATCATGCAGGTGTGTTAGCAAGACGGCTGAAACCTGATTCTTCGAGATTCTACGTGCAAAAAGATGTTGATCCAAAAATGGAATGGAATCGATCAGGATGTAGTCGCCGTTGTAGCAAAGTGCGAGGCCGGTACAGGGTTCATTTGGTGTGAATCCGGACGCACCGCCCAATATCTCCAAACCAAGTTTGACGAGGCCACCTGGCACATAGTCAGATTGAACTTCATAGCAGGGTCGTACCTGGTGATCCTGATTGAGGTTCACGTTTGCTTCGGTATCCTCAACCTCTACCTGATAGCTGTCGGTACCAACGTGGCGTACAGTGAGTTCACCTGCTTTGGCTTCACCATCGACGAACGGGCATAGATTGAAAAAACCATCGACCGGAATGGTCTTACCGTCTGCATCTTTAAGTGCGATCGCTTCGCAAACACTTAACCATTCTTTTTTTAGCTCAGACTCAGTTCCCCAGTCGTTCAATTCAGATTCTATTGGTCCCATCAGCGTGTAACGGAGCAGCCGCAAGGCCTGGCTTATGTCTTGTTTCTCACCAACCAGATTAAGGCGCTTGCCTTGACCTAAGCCATTAACGACAAAAAGGAAAAAGTAGATTGGAAACTCAAGGTTGTTGTAGGAGCTAACGTGCCAAGATACGATTATTTTTGTGAAGAGAACGATCGAACAATTGAGTTGATTCACCCTATTTCGGAAGTGGTCTCCAATTGGGGTGAGCTGTGTCGGGTTGCGAAAATTAATGTAGGTACCGCTGCACCGGATGCGCCGGTACGTAAGGTCTTCAATACCCCACCAATGGCCAACACGCCTTTAGACGATGCTGATCTGAAGAATCATGGCTGGACTAAATTCGTGAAGCGTAGCGATGGCACCTACGAAAATGTGACTAGAACAGGTACCGAGAAAAGGTTCCTTGACCCCAAGGATCCAACGTCCTTGCCTCACATCCATAAAAAGGTCACTGACTAGCTGAGAACCACCAGAACAGCTGTTACTATTGGCTCGACCTCAAAAATTGAGCAGTTGTATGCGATTACTACTGGTGACAATTACACTTCTAATGATTGATTCTGCAGCTGCGGATGACGCTGACTATTATCTGCTGCGCTATCTACCTTCTGTGAATTGGCAGGAACGTGTGAGCTACGAGGAACAGCCGGGCCTGGCACAGCATCACAAGTACTTGAGGGAGCTTCACATCACTGATCGATTGGCGATGGGAGGCCAGCTTCGTAACCGTCCTGATGTTGTCGTTTTATTGCGTGCAGGCTCGATGCAGGAAGCGAGACAAATAGTGGCCGATGATCCTGGCATTCAGGCAGACGTCATTCAGGCAGAACTATCACGCTGGGAGGTTGAAATGTCGTCTTTGCGTCTGGTTCGACGAAAACCCGAATCTAACAAAGAAGGGCGAACATACCTTTTGAAAAGAACCGATCCGGAATCGCGGCTTTACATCACCTGACTGGTGTCCTTGGGGGTTCGCTCCAGTTCCAGCAGGTAATCCAGAACGTCCAGCATCCTTGCCTGGCCTATCGAGTTGTTTAACCTGATTAAATACTTACCCTGAACCAGCAGAGTCGGGACGCTAGCCACCTGCATACGCTTGCCGAGTTGGTCGGCTTGTGTGACTTTACGTTGTACATCGGCTGAACCAAAGGCGTCTTCGTATCCGCTGATGTCGTTGTCATTGGCCCACTCGGCCAGACGTGCTGGTGACCCGATATTTAGTTTACGTTCGTGAATCGCGTGGAAGAACTTCTCATGCGTTTCTTCGAGGGCGCCGAGCTTCTCCATCGTATAATAGTGCTGCGTTACCCGGCGCCATGTTTCATTTGCAGGAAGCGGCGAACGAACAAATTTTACGGCATCCTGATTATCGGCGACCCAGCCATTGATTAAAGGTTCGAATCGGTAGCAGGCAGCACAGGCATAGGAGAAAAACTCCATGACTTCGATCTTGTCCCCCCGGATGCGCCGCGGTTGGTCTACGATGAAATAGTGTTCACCTTCAACGAAAGCGCCAAGCGGAGTGTCCTTGAAAACCAGTGTAGAGGCGTAGCCGATGACGCCAAGGAAAACCACGGCAATGACGCCCGCGAATATTTTCTGTTGCTTTAGGAATTTGGATTGTTTTTTAGCCATAGTGCAAATGTATCCAAATTGTAGGTAAGCGGCAATGCCGTTTTCTTCATTGGTCGGCTTCGAGTCTGATCAATGTATCCCGCACCGGTTGGCCCCGACGATCGAGAATTGACAGGATGACGTGTCGGTCTTCCCAGTCAACTTCAATCATTCCAAAATTGACGTGGAAATAGTTGTCACCTTTACGAAACGGGCCTGGCTCCTGCGTTATATTCGATGCAAATGAGGATAACGGTAGGTTCAACGAAGAGGATGTTATCTCCCACAACGGATAAGAGGTAATATCGTCTCGTCGATAAAGCCCAGCCGAGTGCCGGTCCCCGGAAAGTATAATCACACCTTGCGCGCCAGTCGTCCTGATCAGTGTGTACAGACGTTTACGTTCATTAGGTAACATTCTCCAGGCTTCCCAGGCGTGCCCATCTGCGATGACCTGGACGGACGAAACAAGGATTCTTATGTCTGCAGGTTGTTTTAGTGTTGCCTCCAGCCATGTCCATTGGGCCTTGCCCAACATTGTTTTATCAAGGGAGTCATCTGGCTGGTATCTGGCTATCAGCGGATTGGGTGATGACAGGAGGGGCGAACGAAAAGAACGGGTATCCAGAACTATAAACTGGACCTGGCGCCCGACCGGGCCAATAGTTCGGCTGAAATATATTCCTTCTCGGGTTCGGCGCTTGTCCTCTCCTGGAACCCACACATATTCAAAAAGGGCTTCCGATTTGGATCTTAAGGGCCAATCGCCGCCAGCGTCGTTTAGACCAAAATCATGATCGTCCCATGTGGCCATAACCGGTATTTGATCCCGTAATGTTTTGAATCTTTTCGACTCTGCGAGTTTTCCGTAGGCGTTACGAAGTGACTGCAAGTTGGGGTCGTGGGTTTCGCTCTCGGGATAGACATTGTCACCAATCATCAGGAACAAATCAGGTTGTTGATCGCCGATGATTTCGAATATTTGATCGCCTTTCTCAGGATCGAAACAGGACCCGAATCCTATTTTTGACACCACATGGTTGTCCTGCAGCGTGGCTGAAGGCAATGGTGATGCGGGTGAGAAATCGATCGCAAGAGATTGGCTGGTCACCATGATGGTCAGCCAACAGATGTAGCGCTTGATCATGGGTGCAGTCTTCAGGTGGCTTCGGAGGATTTCATAAAGAATCCAAGCAGATGGCCAACAAGAAGCCAGGCCGTGAAATCATATATAAGGGGCCAGGTTTTCCACTCGACCGGTGTCTGCCACCACACCATATCACCACCGTGAATGGTCACCACGGCGACGGCGCCACCGATGAGTGATAGCCTGACGAAATCTCGGAACTCTTTCGCCCGTGCCACCTTGAAGAAAGCTGCCATCAGCGCAACGATAACAATATTAAGAACGAAACCTGTACCCATGATCATCGGGTCCATCTCTGGTCGGCCGTCCAGGTCGATGTGAACGAAACCTACCGGGCCCTGCTCAAATAGCCAGGCACGTTCTTCGGGTTCATGATCAAAACCGGGAACGTAGTAGGTTCCAGATTCTGGGAATACCTCGCGAATCATTTGCTGTGTTGCGGCATCGTCTGCCGTTTGTTTCCAACCGCTATAGGGGATGTCACCAAGTCCCCAGAACAAGAAGCCCCAGAGATATAACGCGATTGCAGTAGCTACAATTCCGACGAGGGTTTTCATTGGCGGGCTCTCCTTCCTTTTTAGTTAACGCGCGTGCTGGTTCAGAAATTCCTGCGTGTGCGCAATAAAAGCATCGAACTGGTCATGGTGCAACCAGTGTCCGGCGTCATCAACATCATTAAGCTTCGCGTGCTTGAAATGCTTCAAGGTATCATCCTGTCCGACCCTGTGCGGGTACCCCTGCTTAGCGTTGAGTAGAAGCGTCGGGCACTCAATGTTTTCCCAAAGCGCCACCATGTCCTCATAGGTCAACGAAAAAGGTGCTTTGCTATGGGTATAGTTATCGAACTTCCAGGTATAGGTTCCATCTTCGTTTCTATTGCTGCCATGGCTAGTCAGGTGCTTGGCTCTTTCTTCGCTTAGATGAGGATTCGACAGCTGCATACGGCTGAATGCCTCGTTCAGGTCGGGGTATTTTCTTGGTGTTCGGCCAGCGAGGTTTCTGGTGGTTTCAATCCATTCTCGGATTCTTTTTTGTGTGCCTGAGTTATCCTGGTACCAGTGTCCTCCGACACCCTCAATTGATACGAGACTGGCCACCTTCTCTGGGAAGATTCCTGCAAAGAGAACCGCGATGGTTCCACCCAGAGAGTGACCAATGATATTTAACGGTTCAAGGTTCTCCTGGTCTACCAGTTGCGCCAGGTCGTACACGTAGTCCAGATTGTTGTATGGCGAACCCGTGGCCCATTCGGAATCACCATGTCCACGAAGGTCGGGTACGACAACATGATAATCCTTGCTCAGTATTTCACTGGTCCAGTCCCAGTTGTGGCAATGATCCTGGACGCCGTGCACCAGTAACACGTGCTTGCCACTTTGGTTGCCCCAGTCCAGATAGTGCAGCTTCAGACGCTGGGAAAAATAAGTGTGCGAGGTAGGTCTTGCCTCGGTCGGGGCCATGGGTGTATCGCTAGTGGAAATCTTGAGCCCCTAAAACGCTATTTCTCGACGCATGACGCGGTCATAGAAATCACTGTCCAGCCTTTTATAAAGTCCGGTTGAAGGATCCCTTACCAGGATTTCCTCTTCTACCTGATCAAGATGGAAGGCCTGCTCTCGAAGTTCATTCTTTTGTAGCTTGTGGGTGGTCGTTGTGGGAAGTTCCTCAAGAACGCGAATGAAAATCGGTCTTGCATAGCCGGGCAGGTTGTCGTTGATATGCTCGGATAGTGCTGCAAGATCAATCTGATCGCTACTTGCACCATCATTGAAAACGATTGCGGCCATGCCGGCTCGCCCGTCAGTCCCGGGGATCTCTACCCCATATACGTTGGTAGAGATGACTTCGGCACAACCGTTGATGATTTCTCCCACCTCATTGGTGGAAACGTTCTCGCTCTTCCAGCGAAAGGTATCACCGATGCGATCGACGAACTGGTAGTGCGTCTGTCCGTAGGTGAATCCAACGTCGAGCGTACGCATAAGATCACCCGTGTTGAAATAGACGTCGCCGTCTGTGAAGCAACTGCGAAGCAGTTTCTTATCGGTATCTTCCTGGGTAGTGTAGCCATCGAACTTTGACGTTTCCGTCACTTCGATAATTAACAACCCCGGGTCACCTTCCATCACTTCAATGCAGTTGCCATTGTTATCTCTTACGATTTCGTCATTTGCGACGTCGTACTGAACGATTTTCACAGGAGAGATACCGAGGCCGACCGTGCAGTCTTTGTTGAATACGTTCGCGAAACCACCGTTGCCTTCGCTGGCCGCGTAGAATTCACCAATTCGGTCTATATTAAAGCGTTCCTTGAACTCCAGCCAGATATCAGGTCGCAGCCCATTACCGACGATGCTTCGAATGGGGTTGTCTGCATCATCTTTCTTTGGAGGTTGAGCCATCAGGTACCTTATAAACTCTCCAATGTAGATAAAACTGGTGCACTGGTATTTGCGTACGTCATCCCAGAACGCTGATACGGATAAACGCCTGCGAATAACGGTTGCGGCACTGGCGTGGAATGCCGCCGCAAGTCCAATAATCAGTCCCGTGCCGTGATAGAGCGGTAAGCAGTTGTAGACTCGATCGTTTTGCTTCAACCGGAGTAGCGCAGTGTGTGACAGTTTCGCGCCGGTGAATATTCGTCGGTGAGTCACGACGGCTGCTTTGGGTAGCCCCGTAGTCCCTGAAGTGAATATGTAAAATGCAACGCTACCGATCGTGACATTATTTATTTCGGGGGGATCCGTCGCATCCAGGGAATTATCTGTGCTATCAATTGTAGTTGCCCAGTCTGGTACTTCTTCTTCGCCAGTATCTTTAACGAGAATGTAATCGCTTGGGTCTTTTAGGTTAAGGTCATCGAGTATTTCGGCAAGTGGTTCAGTCAATTCGGCGCCGAATATACATTTTTTGGAATCGACCAGGTTGATACAGTGCGTCAGCGGTTGCTTGATAAGGTTACTGTTAATCAACCCGGCGATCGCACCCAGTTTGCAAATTGCCACGATGTTTACGACGACCTCGGTTCGGTTTTGCATAAACAGACTCACGCAATCACCGGAAGTGATACCCTGGTTCTTCAGATAGTTGGCAACTCTGTTTGATCGTTGGTTTAGTTCTTGCCAGGATACGGGCTCATCTTCACAAAAGAGTGCTACATCTGTCGGATTTTTTTTCGCATTGTTGTTAACCAACAATGCGAAAGACATGATTTCATCGTTAGGTGGTTGCTTGGCAGTTACCTTGTTGTAGATAACTTTCAGGTCACCAATGGTATCGGTTATAGAACCCATCGTAGTCTCATGGTTGTCGTTTGTTGTGGCGAAATTGATGATACGTTTGCATCGCGCCCGTAACAAGGCACCAGAATAGAAAAGGCATAAAACATGACTGAAAAACTAATTATGACAAACTTAGAAAATGGGATTGGCGAATTGGTTTTGAACAGACCGGATAAACGCAATTCCATTATTGGTCCGTTGGTTACCGAAATGGATAAGGCGATTCAGGAGATGGTGGCAAATGATTCCTGTAACGTCATCATCATTCGTGGAGAACAGGGGTATTTTTGCGCCGGCCTCGATTTGAAAGCGTTCTCTGAAGAGCCTGCACCTCCATGGCGGGAAACATTTCAGGATGATTGGACAAAGCTGCATAACACCATTTACAACTGTCCAAAACCAATTGTTGGCGCGCTGGAAAAGTTTGCTATTGCCGGAGGTTCCGCACTGGCGTTTGCGTGTGACTTTCTTGTGGTAGGTAAAGGTGCGTTCCTTCAGGTTGCAGAAGTCGAAATGGGCCTTGCGGCACCAATTAATGTGGCGTGGTTGAACATTAGGTATCCGCATGCGCTAGGTTTGCAGATGGCGGTATTGGGTGAGAGAACTTACGGCGATGAATTACTTCGTTTGGGAATTGCTAACCAGTGCGTTGAGGATGATCAGGTGCTAAAGGTAACGAGAGAACTCGGTCGCAGATTGGCAGACTTTAATAATGACGCGGTAAAGAAACTAAAAGCGGGCTTAAGGCGCACAAAAGAAATGGGCGATTTCCTACAGATTGTGCAGGAAATTAAGACTGTATAAAGAATGTTAACGAGAATTCGATGGCGTAAAAATGTTTAAACAATGTTCACTAAGGGGCGTAACTTTGTTGATGCACGGTTTTTTCCAAAATGTGGTGAAAAATGCTGTTTTTGAAGGGTTTTTTTGCTGTCCGATGGGGTCAGATATCGAGAAAATCACTCTATCGGAACTGTTTTCACTGTATTTTAGGGCGAAAACGCGTTTTTACCCGATACTTATGCACATTTTGGGGGGTCAGTTCACGAATCCGGGTTCAATGACCCCCTCAACGGAGACTGTCAGGTTTCGTAGCCTGTAAGTTGTTGAAAAAATTATAAATTAGAGAAGTTGTACAAAAATTGATCAATTGCAGAAAAGTCTGTCTTTTTGGGGGTTTGGTCGCTATTAGCGCTAGTTATCACCAGAGTTATCCACAGAAATTGTGGAAAAGTGTGTAAAAGGGAAAAGTTAGTGACTACTAGCTGGCATTTTTTCATGGAAATAGGCTCAATGCAGGCTCGAGTAGCCCTGTTTTGAGCCTGAAATTG
This sequence comes from uncultured Gammaproteobacteria bacterium, assembly GCA_913045175.1. Taxonomy (GTDB): domain Bacteria; phylum Pseudomonadota; class Gammaproteobacteria; order Pseudomonadales; family Azotimanducaceae; genus UBA7455. The sequence continues at coordinate 16,574 of CAJWQG010000042.1, forward strand.
GGTAAATATCTGCGATTTTCGGTCGCTGAGCGTGAAAAATGAGAGAGTTCTTGATTCGAGCCAGAAAGGCACCGGTGGATCCCGACCGGTTTCTACGCAATGTAGGTGAAAACAGCCATGTAGAATACCTGGCGCAGGTGATGCAGCATGGCCTGTTGGTCTCTCAGGGGCATCGCGCAGATACCCGGCTAACGCTAGTTTTAGAGAATTCTGCCGATTTTTCTCGTGCGATTACCATTGATGGCGGAAACCTCGGCAGTCTGGCGGGCTGGGATGAAGCGGCCCTGGTGGAGTTTATTGCGCATGCGCTTGGCCGAGGCAAACGCCTGGGCAAGGGGCAGGAGGTTTCATTTATCGACGGCGTGACGATAAGCGCGACCAGTTTCGAGTACCTCATTCGAAATCACGAGCGAGTACTCGCGGTACTTGATCCCAAGGGCGATGATATTCGTACTGAACCGGCTCTTGATGATGTCGTGTTTGTAATGACCGACCAGATTCCAATGCCGAGAAACACGCTCAAGTATATGCGGCGTCTAGGGGCAAGACCGGTATCGCTGGGGCCGGTGATGCTCCATGCATCTCAGTGTATTTCCGTCATACATAATGAACTTGATCGTAGAGACTAGGTATCTCACTGGTTGTCTGCCCGTAGCGATTAAGGAATAATTACACGCTATTTTTTGCGGGTGTAAACATGACAGAGAATTCGATAGCGAAAGTGGAATCCATTGCCATCCTGGGTGGAACAGGCGATTTAGGTGGTGGGCTGGCACGTCAGTGGTCACGTGCCGGTTATAGAATTTTCATTGGTTCAAGAACCCTTGAGAAAGGCCAGGCAGCAGCCACCGCACTGCTGGAGGAGTTTCCTGATCTCAATGTGACGGGTCACGAAAACCTCGATGCGGCAACCCAGGCTAATCTCGTTGTGCTTACGGTGCCTTTTGAACATCAGATCAGCACGCTCGAAACGGTAAAGCAGGGACTCCTTGGGAAAGTATTAATCGATGTGACCGTACCTCTGGTGCCACCGAAGGTAGGTACCGTGCAGTTGCCGGAAACCGGGTCTGCCGCTCAGGCGGCCCAGGCTTTCCTTGGCGATGAGGTTCAAGTTGTTTCAGCTTTCCAGAATGTCGGTGCGCAACACCTGAATGAGGATCACAAGATTGCTTGCGACGTTCTGGTTACAGGTAATAAACGCGCAGCACGAGATACGGTGATCAGCCTGGTGGAGGCCGTGGGCCTAAAAGGCTGGCATGCCGGACCACTCGCTAACGCCGCTGCCGCTGAGGCACTCACTTCGGTGTTGATCACAATCAACCGTCATCACAAGATCAATGGATCTGGCATCGTCATTACCGGTGAACCCGCGAACGACTCATGAAACTTAGCTTTTCGGGCGTTGATGGTATCCCCATGGTACAACCGGGAGATGACCTCGTGACGCTAATTCATGATGGTCTGACCAGCATGGACGAAGAATTCAAAGATAATGATGTGGTGGTCATCGCCCAGAAGATCGTGTCTAAAGCGGAAGACCGTTACGTGGACCTCACTACCGTGAGCCCTGGCGCAGAAGCGCAGCGCATTGCCCTTGAGGTTGATAAAGACCCAAGGAAAGTGCAAGCGATTCTGGATGAGTCCAATGAAGTCGTACGTTCCCGGCCCGGCGTTCTGATTGTGGAACACCGTCTTGGCTTTGTGCAGGCCAATGCCGGTATCGATCAGTCCAATATAACTAACGATGATGGCGAGGATGATGATCTGTGCTTGCTGTTACCGCTTGATGCAGATGCGAGCGCGAGAAAGATTCGCGACGATATTCGCCAGCGCTTCGGCGTAGAGGTTGGAGTCATTGTTAACGATAGTGTCGGTCGAGCCTGGCGGATGGGAACGCTGGGACTTGCGATTGGTGTTGCGGGATTTACGGCGCTGGAAGATTACATCGGTCAGTCCGATATCTACGGTAAGGAACTGGCTGTGACACAGGTTGCCGCCGCCGACGAGATGGCCGCAGGTGCGTCATTGGTGATGGGGCAAACCACTGAAAAGACACCAGTGGTACTGGTGCGAGGCTATCAACCATCGGAACCGAGTGAAGCGTCCCAGAGCGGCGTCGGGCCTCTTCTGCGACCCAAAGAAATGGATTTATTTCGTTAATAGTACCTATGACTAATTCTTCTGACAATTTTCGGTGCCTGGCACTATCAGGTGGTGTGGGTGGTGCCAAGCTGGCACTGGGGCTATCTAAGGTGCTCTCGCCTGACCAATTGACGGTGATCGCCAACACCGGTGATGACTTTGATCATCTCGGATTTCACATATGCCCAGATCTCGATACGGTCATGTACACACTCGCAGATCTGAGTAACAAAGACGTTGGTTGGGGCCAGGAAGGGGAAACCTGGCATTTCCTTGAAGCGTTGCAGCGTTTTGAGGAAGAGACCTGGTTTAAACTGGGTGATCGTGACCTGGCGACCCATGTTGCAAGAACTGTCAAACTTGGGCAAGGTCGAACGCTAAGTGAGGTGACGCGAGAGCTGTGCCATGGTCTGAGCATCGACCATCCGATCATCCCGATGAGTGATGACACCATTAGCACCGTCGTACACACGGACTCGGAAACTCTGTCTTTCCAGCACTACTTTGTTCGGGATCGCTGCGAACCTGTGGTCACCGGTTTTGATTTCGAAGGCATCGAAGATGCCAAACCGAGCCCAGGTTTTGAGCAGGCTCTGGATGATCCGAATCTGGGACTTATCGTCATTTGCCCGTCGAATCCTTTTGTCAGCGTCGATCCGATTTTACTGGTACCGGGAGTTAAAGAACGCATTGCCGAGCGAAAAGTGCCAATGGTCGCTGTCTCTCCTATAGTCAGTGGTCTGGCGATAAAGGGTCCGGCAGCCAAAATGATGAAGGAACTGGGGATGCCTCAGTCAGCCACCGCGGTTGCCGAACACTATGTGGCTAAATATGGAGAGATTTTGACCGGTTTCATTATTGATGAGCAGGATCGGGAGCTCGCAACATTGGCTCAGTCCCTGGGCCTTGAAACTATCGTCACAAACACAGTCATGGTAACGTTGCAGGATCGAATTAACCTTGCAAATGAGTCACTGAAGTTTGCAAAGGGCAAGTGAACCATGACCACCACAGCGGTTATTCCGATCAAACAGCTAGCGGACGCAAAACAGCGTCTTGGCGGCATGCTTACAAGCGACGAACGTACGCGATTATTCCGTGCGATGGTGGAAGACGTCCTTGTGGCGGTTGAAGTATGCCCCCTTATTGATGAGATTCTGGTTGTCACCAGTGATGCAGAGGTAGCGGAGCTGGTTCGAGGGTTTGGTGCCAGAGTGATGCCGGAGCCTGAGAATCCCGGGCTAATACCTGCGGTCACTGCAGCTGGCAATCTACTTGCGGAATTGCCGGATAACACGCTGGTTTTTGTACCCGGTGATGTTCCGCTGATTACGCCGGAAGACCTTGAAGTTGTGCTGGACGGATTCGGATCAAGCGCCGAGGCCGAGTTTACTATTGTGCCCGCGAGTGATCTTGGCGGGTCGAACTGTGTTGCGTGTTCGCCGCCAGACTGTATGGAGTTTGGTTTTGGCGAAGACAGCTTTCGACGTCATCTTAGAATTGCAGAGACGCGAGGTATCGTTCCAATCGTCACCCGGTTACCTGGCATTGGTCTGGATATCGATACACCCGATGACTTAAATGAGCTTGGTCAGACGCTCTATGAATCAGGGCAGGAGAAGGCGACTTTCACTTACCTGCTTGAAAGCGGTATTTTGGAGCGGGTGTGCCCCGACTTGCTGAGGCTGGAAGCTTGACTGAATACGAACAATTACTGCAGTCGGCGGACGATGGCGCGAGCTTAACTGACGAAGAAATACTTCGACTGTCGGATTGTGACGACACGATGGCGCTGATGCAGGTTGCCGCGAAACTGCGCGATCAGGCTCACCTTAATACGGTATCTTTTTCAAAGAAGGTATTTATTCCGTTAACGCACCTTTGTAGAGACGTATGTCACTACTGCACGTTCGCGCAGGTTCCGAGGAAACTCAAAGCTCCGTACCTGACCCCCGAAGAAGTACTGAAGATTGCTGAAGACGGCGCGAAGGCTGGCTGCAAAGAAGCTCTCTTCACCCTGGGCGATAAACCGGAGCTGCGTTACAAAGCAGCACGAGAGGGACTAAAAGAATTACACCAGGAATCAACATTATCCTACCTCAGGGATATGGCAGATCTCGTATTCACTGAAACAGGATTGTTTCCGCATCTAAATCCCGGGCTAATGAATGCTGACGAGTTAACTGAGTTGCGCAAGGTTTCCATCTCCATGGGAATTATGCTTGAGAGCTCCTCCGAACGATTGCTGCAAAAGGGCATGCCCCATTACGGCTCACCCGACAAGGAGCCTGGCCGGCGTCTTGAAACCATACGTCTTGCCGGAGAAGCCAGGGTTCCATTCACCAGCGGTATCTTGATTGGTATTGGCGAGACGCGTTACGAGCGAATTGAGTCGCTACTGGCGTTACGCGGCGCTAATGCGGGGCACATACAAGAAATTATTATTCAAAATTTTCGCGCCAAACCAGAAACCCTGATGGTGGACGCACCGGAACCTGATCTGAACGAGTTGTTGTGGACCATCGCCCTTGCGAGGATTATCTTTGGACCGGAAATGAACATTCAGGCGCCTCCTAATTTGAGTCCTGGGGTGCTCGCTCAAATTGTCGATTCAGGTATCAATGACTGGGGTGGTGTTTCACCAGTAACCCCGGACTTTGTGAACCCTGAGGCTCCGTGGCCACATCTTACGGACCTCGCCAGCGAAACCGCTAATGCAGGCAAGTTTTTGCTGGAACGGCTCGCAATGTATCCGGCTTATGCGATGGATTTTCCCCGTTGGGTCGACCCGGAGATCGAACCGTTTGTTCGTCAGGCGATTGACGGTGATGGTTTCGCGCGTATGGAAAATTGGGCCGCGGGCGCGGTAGAGCCACCGCTGGAAAGTGAGCTAGGTCGGGTGACGGGCCTGCCGAGAGCATCAGTATCCGTAGATCTTTCAAATATTCTGGACCGTGCGCTTGCGGGTGAAGAACTGCAGGAAGATGACATCGTACGGCTATTGAAGAGTCGAGGGGATGACTTTACTCATGTCTGTCAGGCTGCGGACAGGTTACGTAAGGCAGTTGCGGGCGATGAAGTCACATACTGTGTTAACCGGAATATAAACTATACCAACGTGTGCTATTTTAAGTGTCAGTTCTGTGCATTTTCCAAGGGCAAGATGAGCGAGAATCTTCGTGGTCGGCCCTACGATCTCTCTTCGGAGGAGATCATGCGGAGAACCAGCGAGGCATGGCAAAGAGGCGCATCTGAAGTTTGCTTGCAGGGCGGCATTCATCCTGAATACACAGGTCAGACCTATATCGACATCTGCCATTCTATTAAGCAAGTCAATCCGCAGATGCATATTCATGCATTCTCACCGCTAGAGGTATGGCAGGGTGCGTATACGTTGGGTATCGGAATTGCCGAGTTTCTTGGTCAGTTGAAGGAAGCTGGCCTCGGAACGCTACCCGGTACGGCGGCAGAGATTCTGGATGATGAAGTGCGGGCGACATTGTGCCCTGACAAAATTAATACAGCGCAGTGGTTAGAGGTCATGGAGGCGGCCCATGAGGTGGGGTTCAACACCACGGCGACGATCATGTATGGTCATATGGAAGAGTATAAGCATGTCGCGCGGCACCTTCTGCGGGTAAGACGCCTACAGGCCAAAACAGGGGGGTTCACGGAATTTGTGATCCTGCCGTTTATACATATGGAAGCGCCGATGTACCTGAAGGGCGGGGCCCGCAAAGGCCCGACGTTTAGAGAAGCAATTCTCATCCATGCGGTGTCTCGACTGACATTGAATCCACATTTTAGAAATATTCAGGCGTCCTGGACCAAGCTGGGTCATGAAGGTGTAAGAGCCTGCTTACAGGCTGGTGTGAATGATCTGGGCGGAACCTTGATGAACGAGACCATTACCCGTGCAGCAGGCGCGAGTCACGGCCAGGAGACTTCGCCTGAAGAAATGGAACAGATTATCTTGAGTGTTGGGCGAACGCCCAGACAACGTACTACAACCTATGGGGAAGTGAGCGAGCTGCAGCGCGCGAAATCATTCGGCGCTACAACCTTGAGTGAACCTGTCTATACATCCGCAAAGAAATACGAACGCAAAGACGGGAAAAAGAAACGGGAGCTGTATCGACCCGGGTTGGAAGACAATATTACTGGTGCGGATATTATCTAGTCCGCAGCCCATTCTTCAGTTAGATGAATAGTTAGATAAATATTTCGACGAAGAGTTTATTAAAGAGGAAAGTTTTATGGCAGTACCCCAAAAAATCGCGCTAACACTATCAAACGGTGCTGGTGCACTAGCCACAATTAATGACGCCGTGTGGGCAGAAGCAGAAGGCTATGATGATGTCTGGTTCGCGGACACCGGCATGGATTCATTGACTATGGCTAGTGCTGTAGCGGTGCAGACCGATAGGGTGCGAATTGGAACGGCAATTATCCCTGTGTTTACGCGTGCCCCTGCAGTTTTTGCGGCAACGGCTCATGTATTGAACCAGGTCTCGGATGGACGATTTATTCTTGGGCTTGGCTCTTCCAGTCAGACCATGATGGAAAATTGGAACGGTCAGGTGTTTGAGAAGCCGCTAACCCGGGTAAAAGAAACTACGCAGCTGGTGAGAAGTATGTTGACCGGTGAGAAATCGGATTTTGACGGTGCGACGATACATAGTCACGGCTACCGGCAACCACCACTGCCTGAGGGTAACCCGCCCATTTATCTTGCGGGCCTTCGTGGCAAAATGCTCGAGATGGCAGCAGAGGTGGGTGATGGTGTTATCGTCAATCTATTCCCTCGTTCTTTCTTTCCCACAATGCTTGAGCATATCCGCATCGGTGCAGAGCGTGGCGGCAAGAAACTGGAGGATGTCGAAATCGTTTGTCGGCATCAGGTAGCCGTTACAGACGACCCGGCAACGGCGAAAGATAATTTGCGATCGCATTTCGCACCATATTACGCTACGCCGGTGTACAACAATTTTCTTGCCTGGTCTGGCAATGAAGATAAAGCGAAAACCATTGCTGAAGGTTGGGCCGAGCGTGACAGGAACAAGACCACCGGTGCAATGGACGATGAGTTGGTTGATGAAATCGCAAGTATTGGTAGTGCCGAGGAGTGCCACGATCGAATTCGTGAGTATGCCGACATGGGAATTACCACGCATATTATTGCCTGTTCATCCCGAGAGCACGTACAAGCAACCAACGAGGCGTTTACCGCGAAAAACTTCTCCTTCTAGGTAAATTTCCCCGGACCCACAGAGGAAAAACTTGAACCATACGATTAAAGCAGTGGGTAGTATCGGCGAAGTTGGCGCCGAAGCCTGGGATGCCTGCGCGAATCCCGATGGTTGTGCCTACGATCCTTTTTTGTCGTTCACCTTTCTCGACGCTTTGGAAAAAAGTGAATCTGCTGCACCGAGTACCGGTTGGGCGCCATATCATCTTTCACTGCAGAAGGAGGATGAGCCTGGTGTGCTGGGTGTAGTCCCGATGTATCTGAAAAATCATTCTTCCGGCGAGTATGTGTTTGATTACAGTTGGGCAGAAGCGTTTCAGCGTGCTGGTGGGCAGTATTATCCAAAGCTTCAGATATCTGTGCCGTTTACACCAGCAACAGGACGCAGACTACTGACTCGGGGTGGGGAGAATCGAGAACAAGTTGAGAAGTATTTGAGCGGCGGCGTAATGCAGGTCGCCGAGCAAATGGAAGTATCGTCTGTGCACGTGACCTTTGCCGAGAAGACCCAGTGGGATCATTTGGGTGAATTGGGATTTCTACAAAGAACCCACAAACAGTTTCACTGGCAGAACCAGGGCTATGAATCCTTTGATGATTTCCTTAAGGCGCTTTCGTCTAAGAAGCGTAAGAACATTCGGCGAGAGCGTCGTGGTGCACTCGATAATGACATTTCCATCGAGCTTTTGACCGGGTCGGATATTTACGAGTACCACTGGGACGCGTTTTACCAATTCTATGTGGATACGGGAAATCGAAAGTGGGGGACGTCATATTTAACCAGGGAGTTTTTTTCTCTCATTGGAGAAACGATGCCTGAAGATATTCTCCTGGTGATGTGCAGGCGTGATGGTGAATACATTGCGGGTGCCATCAACTTTATCGGTAGTGAGTGCCTGTTTGGCCGCAATTGGGGCTGCATCGAGGATCATCCGTTTCTGCATTTTGAAGTCTGTTATTACCAGGCGATTGAGTTTGCAATTGAGCGCGGTTTGAAGCGTGTCGAAGCTGGTGCCCAGGGCCCTCACAAGCTTGCTCGCGGGTATATGCCGTCGCATACCTACAGTGCCCACTGGATTGTTAACCCTTCCTTTCGTGATGCAGTGGACAACTTTCTGGACGACGAGCGGCAATGGGTGCAGGAAGAAATTGACTATATCGAGCAGCACTCGCCGTTCAGACGAAACCAGTGACTTAGTCGCCGGTAATCTTTGCTGGTAACCTTTAGTGATAAACTAGGCGTCTAAAGTCAGCGATTTCCTGTTGTGCCTCAATCGGCAGATCAATCCCACCAGACCCCGAGAAAGAGATCACCATCAGCATTTCGTATTCCTCGAAACACGCTTTCGCGAATGGATGGTCAGTGTAATCTCTCATGCGTTGCATGAGATATTGCCTCGACAATGTGTCATAGAATCGATAGTGCAAAGCGCGATCGCTCACTGCCAACCAATACAATAGTCGAGGCACTTCGTCAGAAGTTGGCTCGGTAATGAGCATTTTGTTTAGTTGGCCGCGTATGGCTACCCAGTAGACCAATTGGGCGTTCCATGAGAGTAGCGACTGTATTTGGGGCCACTCGTTCGATAGATATCTATCCATGGTCTTGATATCGCGCTCCATGTAGGGAGAGTGCGGGGCGTTTTCATGTGACATTCTGGAGATGGTAGTGATACTCATCCAGGTCTTGGGATACCCGACGATGTCTTCTTGGATTTTTTTTCAAAGCGCCCAGGTTATTCGCGGCAAGTTCCGGGTCTGCATAAATCTCAAGGCCAATCACCAGTAGACGATCCAGTGATACCTGGATCTTGGTCAGGTCAGTCGGGTCGGACTCAAGATAGTTTCTATAAGATGTTACGGCGGACGGGTAATCTCTTGTCATGAAGCTGTATTCAGCAGCGAGGAATTCATCCATGCCTTTGAGTTTGCTGATACCGTAGTTGCGCACGAAGTGCTTGTCCTGATTGTGGCATGAGGCGCAGATCGCAAACGCTCCTCTAAGATCTGATTTCAACATGCTTGTGTTGGTGCGCTGGGTTGCGTGTTGCAACTGCTCCAGCAATACCTGGTAGTTGACCCGCGTCCCGGGATCAGTGCCGATGTGTTCGCCCGCTTTATGGAGTAGGGAGGTCATAGATGTCACCTCGCTTTTCAAGTGTTTATCGTCATCAGAGTAAAGAGCCGGCAGCACGACCAGTAACTGTTCACCTAACTGGTGCATAATGTCTCCCAGATCTGATCCGGTGGCATTGATAGGTAACATAAGTCCGAGCAGAATAATGATTTTCTTATACAAGTAACGTCTCCATCAGGGTCTAGCTTTCAATTTACACCGGCCCCAACCGGTTCTCATTGACGCGGATCAACACTCCGTAAAGCATCGACACTCCGTAAAACATCAACACTCCGTAAAATATGGGTTTTACTGCGCCAGATCAACAAAATGAACAGAGAGTTCGCCTATGCTGGAAGCAGACTCCAGGAGGATGGAACTATGCTTAGAATCCTTTCAGCTATCGTGCTGTTAGTTGTGCTGTTAACCGCCTGCGAGGTCTATGACCCGTTGGTCGACTACGATGTGAAGCAACCGGTGACGTTGCACGATGTGCCTGTGATACCAAGTGACTATCCACCCGAACAGGTTGCGCGGGGGAAATATCTCGCCGAAATTCTCGCTTGTGGTGTTTGTCACACTGATGGTGCGCTTGTTGGTGAGCCCGACATGACCAGACACTTTGCCGGATCAAGTACCGGCACAGCCTATTCGAATCCGTTGGTTGTCAAGAAACCGGGGGTTGTTTACCCCGCTAACATTACCCCGGATCCGGAGACAGGCATCGGACGTTGGAATGATGATGCTCTTATGCGTTTACTGCGAACAGGTGTTGATGCCCATGGCGAACAACAGCTACCGGTTATGCCGTGGCCAGCCTATGCTCGGATAGTTGAAGAGGATGCGCGTGCGATTATTGCTTTTCTGCGCAGTCTGGAACCTGTACGAAACAAAGTGCCGAAAAATGTCGAGCCTGGCCAGCGCGCGGTATCACCCTACGTTCACTTCGGTGTATATGAAAGCAAGCGGTGAGAGTGCCTAGGTGTTTGAAGCATCCACAATGCTCTGGATGGATTGATCCAGTTTATTGTTGAACTCATCATCAGACTGCTGCTTGCTGAGTCCTTCGGTGAGAGCGCGGGAAAAGCTGGCGACCATACCATTTTGATTGCTTAATCTGGCATTCGATTCCTCTCGCGAGTAGCCGCCCGATAGGGCCACGACACGCAGCGTTTTTGGATGGTTGACGCAGTCTTGATAGAGATTGTCCTGCTCCGGTAGCGTCAGCTTCAGCATCACCTGCTGTCCATCAGGGACCCGGTCCAGATGTGCCAGGATTTCTGTCTTTAGCATGTCTTCAATACCCGCTTTATCATCAGCATTTATATCGACCTCCGGTTCGATAATGGACACGAATCCGGCGTTGAGAATTTTCTGACCGATTTCAAATTGCTGATCGACGATCGCTTTAATCCCAGACGCGCTTGCTGATTTGATGACTGAGCGCATTTTGGTGCCAAAGATACTTTTCTCTTTGGCAGCCGCTAACAGGTCGTCCAATCCAGGCATGGGTTTCATTAGCTGAACCCCGTCAGCCTCGTCTGCCAGGCCACTATCAACTTTCAGGATTGGTACGACACCTTTGACCTCCCACAGATACTCTGCGGTAGGACGACCTTCGATTTCGCTATTCATGGTGTTAACAAAGAGAATGGCACCAAGTATTCGGTCACCGTTGAAAGCAGGGCTAGTAATAATTCGTGCACGCATGTCATGAACGAGTGAAAACATTTCTTCTTCGTTCGACCAGGCGTCCTCATCAATACCATATAGTTTTAGTGCCTTGGGTGTGCTGCCGCCGCTTTGGTCAAGGGCGGCGATAAAGCCGCTGGCGGACCCCATTTTCTGGTTTTGTTCTGTATTCACGAATCTAATCCGTTTTTCCTGTTCCAGATCTGATTATGCCCGTGTTGGCCGGGTGTTTGCCAGATGTGGTCAGGATTTAGGTATTTTGGTGAGAATTTTGTCCAAAGCGTTGGCGAAGGACTGGCGTTCGGATTTGCTGATAGGTGGCGGCCCGCCCGTATGAACACCTGAAGATCGCATGGTGTCCATAAAATCACGCATATTCAAACGTTGTCCTATGTTTTCCCGGGTGTAGAGCTCACCTCTTGGATTAAGTGCCTGCACCTCTTTGGCAAGTAGCTCGGATGCTAGTGGAATATCCGCGGTGATGACCAGGTCGCCAGGCTGGGATCGCTGCACAATTTCGTTGTCTGCGACATCGAATCCTTGAGGTACCTGAAGAAACTGAATCAGTTTGTGGTTTGGCGTGCGTATAAAGTTATTGGCGACCAGCGTAAGGGGCGTCTGCGTTCGAGTCGCCGCTCGAAAGAGTATTTCCTTAATGACGTTTGGACAGGCGTCTGCATCGACCCAGATGGTAAAAATTGGCGGTTCCTTTTGGTAACCAATGGCTATTGAGCGGAGCATAGGTTTGCAGACATGCCGGGTCAAATCGGCGTATATTGTTTAGCGCGGCTGCAGCCGAGAGCGCCTGCGGTAGATAGAAGGTTAGATATGACTTACCAGACTATAGAGGTTGAACCTGTTACACTGAGAACCGGCGGCATCGTGCATGGCGTGGACCTGGGAAAACCCTGAAAGAAGAAACATTCCAGGAGATTCACGATGCTTGGATGAAACATTTGGTCTTGTTTTTTCGCGACCAGCGAATGACGCCGGAACAACACACGGCCTTTGGTGAACGCTTCGGCGAGTTGCATATCCACCCGGCGGCTCCCTATGGTCACGATAAACCGGCACTCATGAAGATCCACGCAGACAAGAACTCCAAACGCAACAACGGAGATGCTTGGCATTCCGATGTGTCTGCAGATGAAGAACCACCCATGGTGAGTATTCTGCACCTGCATCAATCGCCTTCGTCGGGAGGAGATACACTTTTTGCCAACATGTATGATGCGTATGATGCGTATGATGCGTATGAAGCGCTAAGCGATCCCCTGAAGGCATTTCTCGATCCACTTGAAGCGCTGCATCAATCAGATTACACAGGTTTCTATCGTGACCATTCGCCGCAGCGAGAAAATCCCAGTGCCATTCATCCCGTCATTCGAACGCACCCTGTTACCGGGCGACAAACGTTATACGTTAATAGTGGTTTCACCCGGCGCATCCGCGGCGTGACGAGGGTAGAAAGTGATGCATTACTACGCCTGCTTTTTGAACACGTTAAGAATCCCACGTTTCATTGTCGATTCTCCTGGCAGCTGAACTCAGTAGCCATGTGGGACAATCGTTGCTTACAGCATATGGCGGTATGGGATTACTACCCGGAAACACGTAGCGGAATTCGAGTGACCGTCAAAGGTGACCGACCCTTCCACCGTTAGGCGTGAACCAACTTTATCCTGGTATATAGATCGATAAAATCCAGGAGTTTATCCGTGATTTCTTCTGAATCGTCGTTGTCGATTGCTTCCTGTAGGTCTTCTGCGGCGTATATTAACTCGGAGACTTTTAATCTGGTGCCGTACTTCGCGATCCAGTTACAGTTTTTGGTCAGGCGCTATACCTTCTGCTCCTGCCAGTCTGCTTGCATTTCCATCAGATGAAAACCGACCTGAGAAATGAAGTTTTCAAGTAACTCTGCTTTCTTCTCGTTAGTTGGCAGGTCATAGAAGACTTCAGTGGTGTCCGGTGCCTCTCTTGAATCTTTGGTGAAAGGCAACTCCAAAGGGGACAGGGGAGCGTTCTCGTCGAACTCGATGCGATGTGCCAGTTCCTTTAGTTCTGCTATCTTGGAGGGAATCGATTCAAATTCCTGCTTGCGAAGCAGCAACTCAACCTCGTGTGTGGGCTCCATGAAGTCTTCGATACCCATTGATTGAGTTTCACTCTTTAGCCAGTTACACACAACAACCAGGTCCAGATACTTTTCCTGATTGAACGATGTCTCCATTAATTCCAGATGCTGGAACAATCGAGCCATAAAGTGCTTCATTTTTGCCCGCATCACCGGGTGATTCAGGGGCAGTGACGAGACTATTGGCGGACCGCCTACTTCCAGCAGGGGCAGAGACTCGAGAGTCGAGAGTTGAGCTTTGAGTTGTGCTACTTGCTCCTGGGCAATGGCTTCTGCCCGCGCATAGTTTTGCGCTTCTCTTCTGGCATTCTCGAGTTCCTGTTCGACCTTGGGGTCAGGAGGCGCTGATTCGAGTTCATTCAGCTTTTCCTGAAGCATGATGAGTTGTTCCTTGGTGATTGCTTCGGACCGCGCAAAGTTCTCAGCGTCGGATTTGGCCTGGTCCAGTTCCCTGTTGGTTGTTTCCAAACGCTCTTGGTACTGTTTTTGTTCTTGGGT
>CAJWQG010000043.1 GCA_913045175.1 uncultured Gammaproteobacteria bacterium
GAGCCCTCAGCGGGTAAAGAGCCCTCAGCGGTAGTTGATAAAGGCCCCTCAGCGGAAGTTAATAAAGAGCCCTCAGCGGGTAAAGAGCCCTCAGCGGTAGTTGATAAAGGCCCCTCAGCGGTAGTTGATAAAGAGCCTTCAGCGGATAAAGAGCCCTCAGCGGCCAAAAAGGACAAACAGCCCTCATCGACAACCGATGGAACTCATGCCGGTCCTGCCGTAAGAAAACAGGCGCGGGAATACGGTGTACCCTTGTCCGAGGTGAAAGGCACCGGACGCAACGGACGCATTCTCAAGGAAGATATTCAGCAGTATGTTGCTGCACGATTAAGCGATTCCTCAGGCGGAGGGATCCCGGCAATCCCGGAAGTCGACTTCACTAAGTTTGGCGAAATTGAACTAAGGCCTTTGCCCAAAATTCGTCAGTTCAGCGCAAGAAACCTGCATCGTAACTGGCTCAACATCCCCCATGTGACGCAGTTCGATGAAGCTGATGTCACCGATCTTGAATCATTTAGAAAGCAACAAAATTCTGAACTTGCCGCCTCCGGGAAAAAGCTGACCCCATTAGCATTTTTAATTAAGGCGAGCGTTTCGGCTCTGCAGATGTATCCGCAATTCAATGCATCTATCCAGCCCGATTACGGGAATCTGATTATCAAGAAATATTTCAATATTGGCATTGCGGTAGAAACCGAAGATGGCCTTGTCGTGCCAGTCTTAAAGGATGCGGACCAAAAAGGCGTGGTGCAGCTAGCGGAAGAAAGTGCGGAACTCGCCGCCGCCGCCCGGGATAAAAAATTACCCTTCGATGCGTTGCAGGGAGCTACATTTACGATATCGAGTCTTGGCGGCATTGGAGGTACTGCGTTTACCCCAATCGTCAATGCGCCGGAGGTTGCAATACTTGGTGCTTCAAGGACGAAAGTTTCCCCTGTCTACGATGGAAATTCATTCGTTCCCCGAACGTTATTGCCCCTTTCGCTTTCCTATGATCATCGAGCAATAGATGGTGCTGAGGGGGCGAGATTTATAACTTATCTGGCATCGATCCTGAATGATCTAAGGAAGATTATTCTCTAGCAGAAAAGGCTAGTCTTTCTCCCATAACACCTCAGCGACGCCACTTACTCTCGCGCAGGTTCTGGCGACGACAAAAAGGTAATCAGATAGCCGATTAAGATACTGCAGAGCGTTCTCGTTGACGTTCTGATCTTGAGGAATCCCCACAACAGCACGTTCGGCGCGTCGGCAGATTGCGCGTGCCATATGCACACTCGCGATAAGGTGCGAACCGCCGGGCAGGATAAAGTTCTCCAGCGGTGATAGTCTCTCGTTTAGCGTGTCTAACTCGGTTTCGATCTGCTCGGTATGGGTTTCCTTGATGATTGCGTAACCCGGTATTGATAATTCTCCACCGAGATCAAAGATTCGGTGCTGACAGTAGCGAAGGAAAGCGGCGATGGTTTCCAGTTTCGGGTTCTCGGTCACTAGTAGTTCTTCTATCAGGATGCCAATCGAGCTATTTAGCTCGTCAACCGATCCCATCGCTTCTACTCGAGGGTCTGTCTTGGCCGTGCGGGATCCGTCACCCAAACCGGTTTCACCCGTGTCGCCGGTTCGTGTGTAGATCTTCGATAAACGGTTACCCATACAGATTCAGGAGCTCCTAACTAGAGAGGTGGGTCACAATAGTGTAATCAGCACGGTCCTCGTCAATATCACGAATAGCCTCGGCGAGTTGAATGCCGGTCATATCAACCACGTTAAACGCGGCGATGACCACGTTCGCAGGAGATTCTTCCAGCACTTGTAGCGCGTTAACCGCGCCGAAGCAGACACGATTGTTCGTGAACTTGATCAGTTCATGGTCAAAGAAATCGAGGATCGAGTTCCCGCCTTTAACTACAACCATGGGTAGGTCAAACATGAGTTAGCCGGTCTGTTATGCTTTTTTTAGCGCACGTGCGATTGTAGTTTAATGAAATCTCCAGTAAATGGACATGTAGTTAGTTTCTGTCCACAAAGTCCTCATTCTTCGCGAGGAGAAACGACATTCCAAAGGAAATCGTAAGAAAACAATTGCTTGCAAAGAAACTAAAGGCACAATGTTTGGTTTCCGGACAGGAACCAGCAAGAGTTATAGGAGGAATTTATGCCGTCGTTTGATGTGGTATCAGAGGTAAACGATCAGGAAGTAATGAATGCGGTCGACCAATCCAATAGAGAAATAAGCTCTCGATTCGACTTTCGAGGCGTTGATGCAAGCTTTGAAAAATCTGATGACTATGTGCGTCTTTTAGGTGAGGCTGAGCTTCAACTGGACCAAATGCTGGATATTTTGCGCAACAAACTTGTGAAACGTCAGGTGGACCCTTCCGTTATGGACATTAAAGAGCGTGATCATAGCGGCAAGAAATACTACCAGAACGTGGCGATTCAACAGGGTATTGATAGTAATTTGGCGCGGCTGATTGTGAAAATGGTGAAAGAAAAGAAAATGAAGGTACAGACAGCCATTCAGGGCGATCAGGTACGAATATCCGGCAAGAAGCGAGATGATTTACAGAAGGTCATTGCTCTTCTAAAGGACTCAGATATCACGATTCCTCTTCAATTTAACAATTTCAGAGATTAGTTTTCCCGGTGCAAGACGTTAATCATATGCGTGACGCTGGCTTTACCTGGCGCGAAGCGCTGACGATCTATTCTGAGCGTCGTGTAATAGCGATGGCATTTCTTGGGTTTTCGGCAGGGCTCCCGTATCTATTGGTGTTCTCGACTCTGACCGCATGGTTGCGCGACGAAGAGGTATCTCGAAGCGCAATCGGTTTTTTCGCATGGGTTGGTATCACCTATTCAATTAAAGTGCTCTGGGCGCCTGTCGTTGATCGATTGCCCATTTTTGCTCTGACCAAACGAATTGGTCAGAGACGAAGCTGGATGCTGTTAGGTCAGGCAGGAATTAGTAGCGGTTTGCTGCTGATGTCAGTCATCGGTCCGACAGACTTATTTTGGTTGTCTCTCTTTGCATTACTCGTCGCTTTTTCGTCGGCCACGCAGGATATTGCGATTGATGCATACAGAATTGAAGCTGTGGTTGATGAATACCAGGGAGCGATGTCAGCCAGCTATATCTTTGGCTATCGGGTTGCGCTACTCGCTGCGGGGGCTGGTTGCCTGTATCTTGCTGAATACTGCGGTTGGGCGGCGGCCTACCAGATCTTGGCGTTGTGCCTGGTGGTGGGTATGGTAACGGTGTTATTGATTTCCGAACCGGAAAGAGAGGAACACAAGACTGATCAGAGCGCTGAAGAGGCTATTGTATCTGGTCTGTCTGCGGGGCCATTGATGGCCTGGTTCGCTGGTGCAGTGGTCAGTCCGTTTGTTGATTTTTTCAAACGAAACGGCAAATTCGCGTTGGTTATTTTGCTGTTTATTTCTGTATTTAGGCTAAGCGATATAGCCATGGGGATTATGGCCAACCCGTTTTATCTGGATATGGGTTATAGCCTGAGCGACATAGCCGGTGTGGCTAAAGTATTTGGTTTTTTTATGACCATTGCCGGCTCCGCTATCTGTGGTGTTCTGGTCGTAAAGTGGGGAATCTATTTACCCTTGCTCATTGGGGCGATCGCGGTAGCACTGACCAATGTGTTTTTTGCGGTGCTTTCGCTTCTGGATCCGGAAATCAGCTATCTGGCCATCGTGATCAGTGCTGACAATCTGAGCGGAGGTTTTGCGGCGACGGCATTTGTCGCGTATCTGTCGAGTCTAACTAATCGCGCCTATACGGCCACCCAGTATGCGCTATTTAGCTCGCTGATGACGCTGCCCGGAAAATTTATCAGCGGCTTTTCCGGTATGGTCGTCGACAGTTTCGGATACTTTGAGTTTTTCATTGTTGCCGGTCTGATTGGCACGCCGGCTATCGTGCTCGTGTTAATTTTGATGCATCACTTCAGGGTTGCCACTGATGGATTTTCAGGTCAACCCGCCCGTTGACTGGTATAACGCCTTTCTCTACTATTAAGTGAATTTGTTTGTCGCGAGATGGGCTAACTGGCTGTCCTGCAGCGTTGACCACGCGGTGCCAGGGTAGCCTGGTCCCTTTAGGCAGGTTAGACAGGATGCGGCCCACCAAGCGCGCTTGCTGGGGCAGACCTGCCAGCGAGGCAATTTGCCCGTAGGTAGCGACCTTGCCTTTGGGGTATTAGCGCGACTATCCCCCAGATTTTCTCCTGGGTTTTAGCAACCAAATCCGACAAAAATTAGCACTCTAAGCTTGACTCTGCTAAATGAATCCCTATTATTAGCACTCCATTAAATAGAGTGCTAATTATAGCTGTAAAGTCCCTGTTTTTTGAGGCTTCGAGGCCTTTAAGTTAGCGCTGTTACACACTAAAAACCGGGGGGCATTAAGCTTCCTGAACTGTAAATGGGAGATAAGAATGAGTATCCGTCCACTACAAGATCGTGTTGTTGTGCGTCGCACCGAAGAAGAAACCAAATCGGCTGGTGGCATCGTAATTCCTGACTCGGCGGCAGAGAAGCCATCTCAGGGAGAGGTTGTTGCAGTCGGGCCAGGCAAGAAGCTGGATAACGGCTCAGTCCAGGAAGTAGACCTCAAGGTCGGAGACAAGGTTCTCTTCGGTCAATACGCCGGAAGTTCCGTGAAACTCGATGGTGAAGAACTGCTCATCATGAGTGAGAGCGAAGTATTCGGCGTTGTTGACTAAGTAGTTGAATAAGAATCGGCTCAGTAGAGTAAGCCAATCGTAAACAAGTAACTTTTTAAGGATTAACAATTATGACAGCTAAAGACGTTAAATTTGGTGATTCAGCACGTCAAGGTATGCTGACTGGCGTCAACATATTGGCTGATGCAGTAAAGGTCACCCTCGGTCCTAAGGGCCGTAACGTAGTACTCGACAAATCTTTTGGCGCACCGACAGTAACCAAAGATGGTGTATCGGTTGCAAAGGAAGTTGAGCTAAAAGACAAGTTCGAGAATATGGGCGCCCAGATGTTGAAGGAAGTTGCTTCTCAGACTTCTGACGTCGCTGGTGATGGTACGACCACAGCAACTGTACTCGCGCAATCAATTTTGAACGAAGGTTTGAAATCTGTTGCGGCAGGCATGAACCCTATGGACCTCAAGCGTGGAATAGACAAGGCGGTTATAGCTGCCGTTGCGCATATCGAAGGTTTGGCTCAGCCTTGCTCTGATAGCAGTACTATCGCTCAGGTTGGAAGCGTATCGGCTAACAGTGATACCCAGGTAGGCGAGATTATTGCTGAGGCTATGGATAAGGTCGGCAAGGAAGGCGTTATCACAGTTGAAGAGGGTAGTGGTCTGGAAAATGAGTTGGACGTTGTTGAAGGTATGCAGTTTGATCGAGGCTACCTGTCCCCATATTTCATTAATAACCAGGACAACATGAGCACGGAACTTGAAGAACCGTTCATTCTGTTGTTCGACAAGAAGATTTCCAATATCCGTGACATGCTGCCGATCCTTGAGGCCGTCGCCAAGTCGGGTAAGCCTCTGATGGTAATCGCTGAGGATGTTGAAGGTGAGGCTCTTGCCACACTGGTTGTAAACAACATGCGAGGCATCGTTAAAGTAGCTGCAGCGAAAGCACCAGGGTTTGGTGATCGTCGTAAAGAAATGCTTCAGGACATTGCGATTCTTACAGGTGGGACCGTGATCTCTGAAGAGGTCGGTCTGTCTCTTGAAGGCGCTACGCTGGATGATCTTGGCCAGGCTAAAAGAATCAGCATGACTAAGGAAAACACGACCATCGTTGATGGTGCTGGTGACTCTGAGGGTATCGAGGCACGGGTAAATCAGATTCGTGCGCAGATCGAAGAGACTTCTTCTGACTATGATCGTGAGAAGCTTCAGGAACGCGTTGCCAAGCTTGCCGGCGGTGTTGCGGTGATCAAGGTTGGTGCTGCTACCGAAGTGGAAATGAAAGAGAAGAAAGCACGTGTTGAAGACGCACTTCACTCAACCAGAGCTGCTGTAGAAGAAGGCATTGTACCTGGTGGTGGCGTTGCACTTATTCGAGCGCTGCAGGCAGTTGAAGGCCTCGAAGGTGAAAATGAAGATCAGAACGTAGGTATCAACCTTTGTCGTAAGGCGATGGAATCACCGATGCGTCAGATCGTCAGCAATGCTGGAGAGGAAGCATCCGTAGTTGTCGACAAGGTCAAACAGTCTGACGGCAATGATGGTTACAATGCTGCTACAGGAGAATACGGTGACATGATCAAGTTTGGTCTTCCTGATCCTGCGAAAGTCACGCGTACCGCGCTTCAGGCTGCAGCATCAGTTGCAGGCTTGATGATTACTACCGAATGTATGGTAACTGAAGCAGAGGACGATACTCCTGCTGCTCCAATGCCAGATATGGGTGGTATGGGTGGTATGGGCGGCATGATGTGACACGACCATTAGGTCGCGTCATCCTGAGGCCGCGAAGCGGCCGAAGGATCTCCGCTAAAGACAAAAAAGTCCCGCTTTGCGGGACTTTTTTTTTGCCTGCTCAAAACCTGATATTGGTACCCAACGCAATGCCGAGAGTGTGTGCCTTTTTCGAATCGAACTTATCAGCGATGATTCTCGCAAATCCGTACTTACCCTCGTAGTTTAGGTGGAGCGCTTCGCCGCCAAAGTCGTAAAAGAACTGGAGCGTTTCGTTGAGGCCAATACCGATCCGTGGAAAATCTTTAGCATCGGTATGGTAGTAACCACCTAGCAATGAAACATTAGGCTTCCAGCCAAATAGATTCGGTTCGAGACCCAGGAGCCAGGATGCACTCACATTTGCGCGCCAGGGTATATGTTGATCATAGTCGGCATTGAAGATATCTACGAATACATGTCGATCAAAAATTTCGTTGGGTGTTACGACACCGCCATCTACAAAAACCTGGGTTACTTCTATGGTATCTATGAGCGCAGGATTCAGGCTGAATCTTGCTCTTGTTTGAGGCGCATTCTTCCAGGTAATGATGTATCCAAGGTCAATGAAATCTACATTGACTCTTACCTTTTCCGTAGCTTGCCAGTTAATGCTGACGTCAAAACTGTAACCTGTCCCTTCTGGCTCCGAGAAATCGATACCTGAAATAATTGGATTAGGATCGCCCAGGATGACGGGTTTGCGATAGAATTTCTCGCCGAACTTTGGTTCGTCATATGCGTAATCGATATCGATGTCTAATCTGACATCAGACGAGAGCGCGATTAGTGGTGACAAATCCCTGTTGTCAGTGGTTAGTCCATCTGTCACGGCCCTGAATTCGGCGATTAAATCGTCGTCAATTGGCTCGATATCACCGGATGCGCCAGCGTGGCCCGACTGCAGGTCTGTTGCGTTGTAGTAGTAGGTTCCGGCGAAATCTATTGCCACACTGTCACTGATGGTCCACAAATAGCCGAGTTTTATTCCTTGGGCACTGGCACGTTCCGCGTCGAGTAGTAATTCGTATTCGCGATTGGTCGGCAATGGATTTAGATTCTTTTCACTATGGTGGAAGAATGCTGTGTCTTCTGTAAATTCGGTTACATAGTCGAATCTGGCGATATAGGACACGCGAAAATCACCGTAGTGTGTGCCAATCTCAAACTTATTGTGGGTAAAAGCAGTTTCACCGCTTACCAGGTCATCTTTGAAATCTTTTGCGAACTGGTCAATGGATACGACCTCACTGAACGCAAAAAGGTCGATGTCGCCGTGAATCTGCCATTTTTTTTCATCGGCGATTGTCCCTCCACAGTAGATAAGGCCGATAAGCATCGCAAAGTTAGCGAGTCGATAGGGAGGCAGGGATGACATAGGACAGGAATACTAACGTTTATCAGGCGCCACTGAAAGAGCCGTTAGCGATGTTTTATAGGCTTTGGTCGAGATAATAGTGTTTTAAAAATTTCAATGTTATCATGACCATACAACACTCAATTGTAGTAATCCCGCAAAAAAAAGAATAGCTTCCTTAACGTTCGATTCAACTGATTCTAAAGTATTGTTTAAAATCATTGTTTAGAATTATCGACGCTTAGAAGTATCGACAAACCAAAAACTAAGAGAGGGAATGTACCATGGAATTATTTACCGGTTACGGTCTGGATTATCTTGTCAGATGGCTACACTTTCTGGCAGGTATTACCTGGATCGGCTTACTTTACTATTTCAACTTTGTGCAAACCGAGTATTTCAAGGAAGCTGAAGACGCGCATAAGTCTGGTGCGATTCAGAAACTTGTTCCGCGAGCACTTTGGTGGTTTCGCTGGGGGGCGATGATTACCTTTCTCTCTGGTGTGGCGTTGCTCGCATATCGTCACCAGGGAATTTCGTTCGATATTACTGTCGGCGCACTGCTCGGAACACTGATGTTCCTAAACGTCTGGCTCATTATCTGGCCAAATCAGAAAACCGTTATTGCGTCGGCGACGCAGGTTGCTGAAGGAGGAGAAGCGTTACCCGAAGCAGCAGGTTCTCTTGCAAAGGCTGGACTCGCTTCGAGAACGAATACGCTGTTTTCTTTGCCGATGCTGTTTTTCATGGGTTCCTCCGCGCACCTGTCGCACGGCCTGCTAAGTGAAGCTAGCACTGCCGCTCTGGGAATCATCATATTGTTGATTCTTGCGTTGGAAGCTAATGGAATCTTTGGCAAGCAGGGTCCAATGACATCTGTCGGCGGTGTTATTGGTTGTGGCTTTGGTTTGACCATCGTGCTTTACGGTATTATGGCGTTTTTATAGATCGATCTTTATGTTCCAAGGGCTCCTGCGGGGGCCCTTTTTGTATAGGCCCCTTAGTTGATGGCAGAGAATATATGGCAGAGGAAGTAAACGACAAACTGGACGGTATTCCTGCGATCAAGCCGGGGCAGGACGATGCACTGTACCGTCGAAGTAGCCAGGGGGATGCCCCCAGGCAGAGTAACTTCAACGGTTTGTTGGTGTTTGTCATTCTAATGATGGTCATCATGATGGGCTTTGGCGGATACACCCTGTGGGAAGTTCAACAGAAGCTGGATCAGGCCAACGTGCTATTGGCCAAAGGCCAGGAGAATATTCAGGATCTGGAGAATCGGTTGGCGGCGACCGGCACTGACGTTTCCAAAACGCTACAGGATATGCAGGGTCAGATACGCGAGAACTTCAAACAGATAGATCTGCTGTGGGGACATGCATATCGAACCAACAAACCGAATATTACCAAGAATACCAATGCTATCGCCGGAATTCGTAAGCAATTGGATACTGAACTGGAACCCCTCACGCTGTCGGTACGAAGCGTAGAGTCTCGTTTTACATCGCTGTCTAACGACGTGGCTCGAACGCAAGAGGAACTAAGAGAAGAATCGGAAGAGATGACGACCCAGGTTGCTCTAATCAGAGGGCAGGTTCAGGATCAGTCTTCGAGCGTTACGAGAAACAAACGAAATATTGATGCTCTTAACAAAGATCTATCGGAAGCCCAGGAAGCAATAGATGTTATCGATAACTATCGACGGCAGATTAATCAGCGTATTGTCGATCTGCAAAAACAGATTCAGGCGCAGGGGCCGCCAATACCCTAGGGGCCAGGATTCTTAGGAGATAGGTTAGTTGTTGTTCGACCAATCCTGCAAAACCGACATCTCAATCGCGTAGTGTTGGAAACTCAGTACTATCCCGTCTTCACTGATTGCTTTAAGACTAATCCCCTCTGCGATGGTATCGCCTTCGCGATAGAGTTGATTGTTGATAGTGACCATTCTCAAACTTGGATCGGAAGCGTAGATATGACTAGAGAATGTCATGCTCGGGATCTGGTTTTGAACGTTAAGTGGTAATGCGGCCAACCGAATAAATGTTGTTTCCTGGATAGCTGGTCCGATGTTTTCAATTGTAGTTTTTGGGATAGGTGTCGCAGCTGCTGGCGTATTTTCTCTAGGTAGATACCAGATGATAGAAAGGCCAAGGAGTACCACGATCAGTAGTACAACAAACCAGAGCGTTGTATTTCGATGCTGTGGAATCATTTGCACTGCATCTAATTTTGGTGGCTGCTGATTTCGTGTGGCCTGCTCTGTCTTGTTCAGGGCATCAAGGATATAAGACATTAGCCTGCATCCCCTGTTAAGAATGGGATGTTCACTCCCTCGATACTATTGATGTGAATCCAGGATGTTGGATCGACTACGCCGTTTGCAGGAACGTTAACGCTTTCCTGAAAATGTTTGACCTGCTGTACAACAGACTCATCGAAGGTAAAACCTGTCGTTTGATCTGGTGTACGTTGTTCAAATATGGCCAGCTGATACACCAGCCAATCTACATCCGCTCCATTATCGCCAAGGGTGGTCGGCGTCTGGTACCCAGGGGGCATCCGCCATACTACGGTAAATGATCCATCGAATGCCGCTGCGAGTTCGTTTCGAGAGATTTGGTATTCACGCTCACGTGCAAGCAGGGTTGCAGTGTTGTCACTCAGTTGACTGATGGTGATCCACTGCGAATCATGTAGCTGCAAGATTACAGGACGGTTAAGTGCGTGAATCTTTCTTAATCCCCCTGCTTCCTCCAAACAGGCTAACCCGATGGATTGGATGGTATCGCATGGGTCGGTTATCTGGTCCTCGATGTAGATACCCCATAAGGCGAACAGATCATCAAACGCCATCTTTTTACTGGTGTGACCCACTGTTTCCGATATTGGAATTAGCGTCGAATCATGGTCTGCATAAGGCACAATCGACATGGTGCTTGCAGCCTTTTCCGCAGATGTCTCTACGCTGCTGTTATAGGATACCTGGGTAGGTAGTAACATTGAGACCGTGATCGCGACACCGACAATAGAAGCTGCAATCGCCGTTGGTAATCGCCAGTCCGTGGTGCTCGATTTTGAATAGTCACTACCTATTGGTTGTTCAGCGTTACCTGATAGCAGGATTTCTCTGGCAGCTTTTTTGACGATACGGGGCGTGACGATGGCTCGGTTTTCAGCGTAGGCGCCAAGAAGGCACCGATCGCAGATTAGGTTTATTACACGCGGTATTCCGTTACTCAGTTTATAAATACGATCCATTGCCGAATGCTTGAAGAAGTTTCCTCTTGCGCCTGAGACCGATAAACGATGCGCAATATAGTCGTTAACCTCTTTTTTGTTCAACGCACCCAAATGAAATCGGGCCGTGATTCGTTGAGACAGTTGCCTAAGTGATTGCTTTGAAAGAGTTTCAAGTAACTCTGGCTGACCGAGCAGAATGATCTGCAGCAGTTTTCTTCGATTGGTCTCAAGATTGGTCAGCAAACGGAGTTGCTCGAGAACTTCAACCGAGAGGTTTTGTGCTTCATCAATAATCAGTAGTGTTCTTCGGCCGCTTTCCAGCGTACTGACGAGGTAGGTATTCAGGCGATCTACCAGTATCTTCGGCGTGGCGTCTGCCGGGTATGTTATCCGTAGGTCATCGCAGATAGAGGCGAGTAGCTCATGAGCATTCACCTTTGGGTTAATAATGAACGCGGTATCTACGTTCTCAGGTAATTGCTCCAGTAAACATCGACAAACAGTGGTCTTGCCGGTGCCAACTTCCCCGGTTAACAGAATAAAGCCGTTGTTCTCGATACCGTAAAGGAGGTGTGCGAGGGCCTCACGGTGTCGATTACTCATGTACAGGTACTGAGGATCAGGCGCGATTGAAAATGGCGCTGCGGTTAAACCAAAATATTCCTCGTACATGGCCGCTCGTCACAAAGTGGGGTTACTATTGTACTTTAATAACATATATCGGACGCTACCCTTGTTTATTCGGTGGTTTATTAGGTGGTTAATCAGGTCGTTTGTGAGTTCGCTCAAACCAGTTTTATTGATGTCATTGTTCTCTCTGAGTAGTTGTTCTTCATTGCATTACTATGCGCAGGCAATTGGTGGACACACCAAACTATTGCTACAGCGTGAGCCGGTAGAGAAAGCTATCGAGAAGCCGGAGCTAGAGCCGTCCCTCCGAGATAAACTGTCGTTAACGCGAAATATACGAACGTTTGCGACCAATGCAGGCTTGCAGACTGGTGATGCTTACACCACCTACGTCGATACAGGAGAGCCTTACATTGTATGGAATGTATTTGCGGCGCCTGAATTCTCACTATCAATGAAGCAATTCTGCTTTCCCATCGTTGGCTGTACGTCGTATAAAGGCTACTTCAGGCAAGCCGATGCCATGGCGGAAGCCTCGAAGTTAAAAGCCCAGGGGTATGACGTGTACGTTGGCGGGGTTGGAGCCTATTCAACGTTGGGATGGTTTTCCGATCCTATTCTTGATTCATTTCTGCTTCGAACTGATGCGCAGCTTGCAGCGCTTTTGTTTCATGAGCTTGCTCACAGGGAGTTATATGTAAAGGGTGATTCTCAATTCAATGAGAGCTTCGCAACGTCGATAGAGCGTTTTCTGGTTAAGCGCTGGCTTCAGGAGGAGGGTCGTTCGGAGGAATTGGATACTTTAAGCAGCGCGTGGACCAGGCAGCAGGAAGTATTGGATCTTGTTAATCGCACCAAGAATGATTTGGCGCGTGTTTACGATGACGATAGCTCAGAGGAAAGCATGCGCAAGGCCAAGCATGAGTTACTTGAAGAACTGCGCGAAAGGTATCTTCAGGTGCACGCTGGTTGGCAGGGGAGCAATGACTACTATGCATGGATGATGGCAGAAATGAACAACGCGAAGTTAGGTACACTTTCTACCTACAATGATTGGGTTGAGAGCTTCAACGTAATCCTGACGCAGGAAGACCATGATCTTGTCGCCTTTATCGATCGAGTAAAACAGTTAGCCAGGCTGGATCGGGCAACACGCGATCAAAGATTGAAGGAACTCGCCAACGCATCCCTAAAGTAATGTCACACATACGGTCGTAATGATGAAAACTCCGATGAGATTCAGCACGACACCCTCTCTTGCCATTGTCTTGATTGGAAACACGCCAGTGCTGTAAACCACAACATTCGGTGCTGTTGCCACTGGCAGCATAAATGCACAGCTGGCGCTCATGGCGGCCGGGACCATCAGAAGCGCGGGTTCAATATCCGCAGCGATCGCAGCGGCAGCGAGAATAGGCATCATCAAGGTGGTTGTTGCCGTATTGCTGGTGAGTTCTGTCAAGAATGTGATGGCGAAGCACAGTACGCCAAGCATAAATACAATGTGCCAGGTTGCTATTCCAGAAAGTATTTCTCCTAGCGCACCACTTAGCCCGGAAGCGACGAATGCTTTGGCAATCGCGATGCCTGCCCCAAACAAGATAAGCATTCCCCAGGGGATCTTGCTTGCCGTATCCCAGTCCAGCAACTTTCCCCCTTTGCCATTGGGTATCAAAAACATGATGACTACTGCGATTAATGCCACGCTGGCATCGTTGGCTCCCGGAACTCCGAACCAGGTCTTCCAGCCGCCGAATGGCTCGCCTCGAGTCATCCACGCGAGGGCTGTCAGTCCGAAGACGATCAGAACTCTTTTCTCATACGGCTCCCATTGTCCTATCGGCGGCAGGTTTACATTGCCGGAGTAACTAAGACGCCTGGTTAGATAGACTCCGATAATGGGTACGAAGATGATTACCACGGGAATACCCCAGCTCATCCATGTTAGAAATGGAACTTCGACTCCGGTGGTTTGTTCGTAAATTTCACGGAATACCAGGTTGGGAGGTGTGCCAATAGGAGTGCCTATTCCGCCAACACTAGCGGCATAGGCAATACCCAGCAGCAGGGGTACAGCCAACGTCTTGTCTTCAGCTTTTTCGAGAACAGCCAGTGCCACCGGTAACAGCATAAGGGTCGTCGCGGTATTGGAGATCCACATACTGAGAAATGCAGATGCTGCCATGAAACCGAATACCAGCCTTTTACTACTCGAGCCGCCAAATAAGTTCACCATGGTTAATGCGACACGTCTGTGGGCGCCACTACTTGCCATGGCAGTAGATAAAATAAAGCCGCCCAGCAACAGAAGTACCAAGGCGCTACCGTAAGATTGTCCAATCTCATTCGGTGTAAGCACACCAAACATTGGAAACGCAGCTAATGGTAGTAGGGAAGTTACGGGGATTGGTATTGGTTCGAATACCCACCATACGGCGCAGTTAATTGCGATCGCTGCGGTCCAGCATGCCTTGGCATCCCATCCTGCGGATGAAAGCAGAAAGAATACTATGGCACTAAGGGCAGGACCCAGGGCAAGGAAAATTCGGCGCATGTAATTCTCACGCGGGCAAAAGTCGCCATTATAGGCATGACTCTGGTGACATGCATGTGCCTAAAATGGCTATACTCGGCCGATGTCTTCAACATTCCTTTGGTACGACTTCGAAACTACCGGTATCGATCCAGTGATGGATCGGCCATTGCAGTTTGCTGGTGTTAGAACTGACACAGACCTCAATCCAATAGGAGAACCTGTCAATATTTTTTGTTCCCCGGGGAATGATGTCATCCCTATCCCGGACGCGATTCTTGTGACGGGGTTGAGTATGTTGGAGTTGGGCTCAATCGGTGAAACAGAAACAGAGTTCTGTCGTGAGGTTCTGTCGCATATGTCCGTAGGGGATACCTGTGTTGTTGGCTATAACAGCATGCGGTTTGACGATGAGTTTACTCGACAGATGTGCTATCGAAATTTCTATGACCCCTATGTAAGAGAATGGCGCGGTGGAAACTCCAGGTGGGACGTGATCGATATGTTGCGCATGGCTTTTGCATTACGCCCGGAAGGTATTGATTGGCCGATGAATGATGCTGGTTTGCCCAGCTTCCGTCTTGAGGCGCTTACTGCAATGAATGGCATCGAGCATAGCGATGCCCATGACGCTGTTGCAGATGTAAACGCCACGATTGAATTAACGAGACTGCTTCGGGACAAGCAACCCAAACTTTATAAATTTCTTTATGGCTTAAGGCAGAAAAGCGAAGTTTTGAAACAATTGTATCCCCTGGGGAAGAACGCTATTGTTCATGTTTCCTCAATGTACAGCGCCGGCAGATCGTGTATAGCAGTTGTGTTGCCTATCTGTAGTCACCCTGCTAACAACAATGGTGTAATTTGCTACGACTTGTCGGTGGATCCCGAGGTGCTTGTCAATTCGACCCCATCCGAAATATCCCGTTTAGTGTTTACTTCTTCCGCGGATCTTGAGGAGGGAGAAGAGCGTATTCCGCTCAAAACAATTCACATCAATCGTTGTCCTGCCGTCGCCCCGCTGGTTACTTTGGGTTCTGAGCAGGCGGAGCGGTTGAATATTTCGTTGTCTCTTTGTCAGGAGCGCGTGAAACAATTGCAAACCGCAAGTGGTCTGGTGGAGAAGGTCAGTGAAGCATTTTCTGAGAGGAAGTTTCCCGAAACCGATGATCCTGATCGAATGCTCTATCAAGGAAGTTTCTTTGGGCAAAATGACAAGGTTCTGATGGAGCAGATTCATAACACTGACGCGGACCAACTTGATCAATTCAATGGTCAGTTTGATGATCCAAGGCTTGACGAGATGCTGTTTCGTTATCGAGCACGTAACTCCTACGATACCCTGGCGCCTCACGAGCGGGAAAGATGGAATGTATATAGACAAGAGCGATGGCGTGACAGTGAAGATGTTGAGGCGCGACTAGAAACACTCCTTGAAAGCCAGCAAGATAAATGTCTGCTGGATCTAAAAGCATACGTTAGTGACGTGAGAAGTGAGGTCTACGAGTAGTCTATGTCTTCGATTGAATTTGATCACATTAGCAAGTCCTACAGTGAGACGCGGGTGCTTGATGATGTTTCCCTCACCTTCTCGAGCTCACAAACTACCGCCATCGTTGGAGAAAGTGGCAGTGGTAAATCAACCTTGCTACAGATAGTTAATGGCCTGGTCGTCGCCGATGAAGGTGTTGTGAAGATAGCCGACGCTGAAATTGACTATGATGCATTGCCGAAGATTAGGCGAAACATGGGTTATGCGGTACAGGGTGCCGGGTTATTTCCTCACTTAACTATCAGGGAAAATGTGACGCTGGTTGCGCAGCTTGCCGGTTGGGGCCATGCGCAGTTAGAAGAGAGATACGCAAACCTGCTTTCACTGTTTGGTCTGGACGATGAACTCTCGGGAAGGTATCCACACAGTTTGTCAGGGGGGCAGCAGCAACGTATTGGCCTGTGTCGCGCAATGATGCTGGATCCGCCGCTCTTGCTGCTTGACGAGCCATTCTCTGCACTGGATCCAATTACTCGTGAGTCCATTCATGAGGAAATGTTGCAGCTTATTGATGGGAAGAAGTCCATTCTTCTTGTGACACATGATATGCAGGAGGCGCTTAAGCTTGCAGGGTATCTGGTCATCCTTAAGTCTGGAAAGGTAATACAACAGGGCGCCCCGGAGGATGTCGCTAACCACCCCGTTGATGATTACGTGGCAAGGTTCTTTGGTAGTGCTAATGCTTAGGCTTATATCTACCGTATGCCTTTATTGCGCATTTATGGGGTCCGCGTTCGCTGCGATAACCATCGGTAGTAAGAACTTTAATGAGAGCTATCTGCTCGCTGAGATCATGGCACAGCTCCTGGAGCTTGAAGGTTTTGATGTTGAACGCAGATTTGGTCTTGGAGGGACGCTGGTTTGTTACGAGGCGTTGGCTAATGGCGAGATCGATGTATATGCCGAGTACACCGGCACGCTGTCCCAGGTCATTCTGAAAACCAAGAATCTAACACCGGAAGTTACCGAGCTTAATCGGTTGGTTGCAGATCGCGAACTTCGGGTGCTTAATTCCTTTGGGTTCAACAATACCTACGCCATGGCGGTTAAACAGCATCTAGCTGACGAACGTGGGTTGTCTCTGGTATCGCAACTCGCTGATCATTCTGATCTGAAGATGGCATTTTCTCTCGAGTTTCTTAATCGCGAAGATGGTTGGCCCGGTCTCGTGCAAACCTATGGTTTCTCCGGGACACCGACAGGAATTGAACATGGGCTCGCGTATCAGGCCATTGACGAAGGAAAGATTGATATCACCGATGCGTATTCCACCGATGGTGATCTCGAGCGATATGGTCTTACTGTTTTGAATGATGATCGCGGTTACTTTCCTCAGTATTTCGCTGTGCCATTTGTTCGGGCAGCGCTGCCTGATGACGTCTTCACGGTTCTCTCGCGCCTGGAAGGAATAATAAGTGATGAAAGGATGCGGGAACTGAATAGTCGAACGGTCGTGGAGGGCAGGAGCTTTGCGGAAGTTGCCAGCGAGTTCATCGTCGAGGAGGGACTCGGTGAAGCGGGGACTAAAGTAGAAGCGACGTCATCGATACTCACCAACACCATCACACATTTGAAGTTGACGTTTATCGCACTGTTGCTGGGTTGCTTGTTTGGTTTACCACTTGGGATTATCGTTTTTAGAACGAAAGCCGCTGCAAGAGTAACGGTTTATATAGCAGGTCTATTGCAGACAATACCGTCCATTGCGCTTCTGGCACTGATGATTCCTCTGTTTGGGATTGGTGAGGTACCCGCAATTGTGGCTCTGTTCCTTTACTCTATCCTACCGATTCTGCGCAATACCATCACCGCTTTGGTAACGATTGACCCATTGTTGAAACGTGTCGCCGAGGCAATTGGGTTGACTCGATCTCAGCAGTTGCGACACGTGCTGTTGCCAATGGCCCTGCCTACCATTCTGGCCGGCGTCAAAACCGCGGCGATCATAAGTATTGGTACAGCGACGTTAGCGGCGTTCATTGGGGCTGGTGGGCTGGGTGAACCGATTGTTACCGGACTCGCATTGAATGATACGAACTTGATACTGCAGGGTGCTTTGCCTGCCGCAGGCCTTGCGATCTGCGTGGAACTCTTGTTTGAGTTGCTTGAGCGGTTGTTAGTAAAACCACATATGCTGCAAGGTCAGTTGCCAAGCTAAGACGATTCTTCTTCGCGTTTGATGCTATCGAATATATCGATGATTGCCTGAGCGTTATGCTTCCACAGGTATTTCTCAAGTATAACTGACCGTGCATTTCGGCCAATTCTATCTCGTTCCTCTTTGTTCTTAACAAGTTCCAATACAACACGGGTGAAGTCATCAACGTCACCGGATTCGAAAAGGACCACATTCCGTTCATTCTGGGTGACCTACTCTATTGGTTCCAGGCGAGGAGCCACAACGGCTTTGCCCATGCACATGTATTCAAACAGTTTTATGGGTGACCGGTACTGGTTGGAACCCGGGATGATGCATATGTCCATTGCGTTTATGTATTCAGGAATCTCTGTGTAGGGAACTGATCCGGTAAACACGATATCGTCGAGACAGCCGTGCTGTATCGCTAGTGACTCAAGTTCCTCCTTCAAATCGCCGTCACCGACGAGCAGCAGCGTGGCGCCTTCATCTTTTACACGGCCGAGTGCTTCTATTAGAAGATCGAAATTGTGCCAGGACACAAACCAGCCAATGAAGCCAAGGACAACTTCGTTTTCCGGGATTCCAAGTCGTGGACGTATGGACTGTTGGAAGCGATCTGGGCCGAATGTGTCGGCATCTGCCGCGTTTGGGAGAACGTGAATCTTTTTTGGGTCTACTCCCATTTCTGCAATTTTCCACTTGAGGAAACCCGATACACAGATAATGCGATCGGCAGACGAAAAAATTTCCTGGTCGATCTTCTTCGCTTAGCCGACCATCGCCTGTTTACGTACGCGTTCCTCTCCAGCGATCTCATTCACTTCGACAATAAGCGGAATGTTTTTCCGTTTTGCAACTCGGGATCCTGCAAACAGGAAGAAAGCGAAGCGTTCGTAAATTAAATCGATTCCTTCGCTACGTCGGTAAAGTTTTCTACTTGCAACAAGGTTGTAAGCGAGTTCCATGAGGTAAAGCTTTGCTGAGGACACGCAGGATTGTTGACAACATCCCCGGTTTTGCCAGAGTCGTGGTTTGTGGTTGGTTGGGGTCGGTATCGGTTGGAGAGACTACATCGACATGACAGTCGAGGTCGCGCAAGCACCTTATTATCTGGCCGATGTGTACGCCTTCACCACCGGTACCCTGGGTCCTATGGTGGTATAAAACGTTCATAGCAGCTACCTACTCATACTTGAATGCATATACTCGTCCAGCGCCGAAAACCTCTCGCGCGATTTTTTCGAGTGTTTCTTTGTTGATTTCAGTGCAGGCAAACAATTCGATCTGGAGCACACCATGTTCTGGCCAGGTGTTAACCATAAGATGAGATTCTTCCAGAATTAAGGCGATTGTCACTCCTTGTGGCTCATACTTTGATATGCACCTGTCTCGGACGGTTAGGTTGTTATTGTCAATGTAGTCAACCATCTCCGAACAAAGCCTATCGGCGTCATCAATCTTTGCCGGGTCGCAGTCGAAGCACCATAGGGTTACCTGTTTGCCAAGACTCGACACAAGTTTTCTGTCTTCCTCACTCATTGCCTGGGTGTAGGCCATCAGTGTTGATGAATCACTCACTATTGTTTTCCTTTGATATTTTTTCTGCCAGGGTGAATTTTGTTTGTCCACATTTTGGACAGCCGACGGTTTTGAGCGCTTCAATGCTGATATGAAAGCAATCACCACCGACCCGATTTCTTTCGCTACAACTATTGCATATGTAGATGCGATGGGAGGGATTGACGTCACCGGTGTAGATTGATTCTTCGTGGCGCGGCACTGATTGGACGGGTATTGAGCCACTAACCAGGCGAATCATCCGGCTGACGTTTCCTATGATGGTGCCGCCACCGTAGGTGTTGAAGTCATCAATGATCTCCTTTGGAACCAGGCCAAATCGCCCAATGTTTTGAAAGACGCCAAGATCCGTGTCGGGATCCTTGTGGCCGAATGAGAGAAATCCCTGTTTGCCAGGTCCTGGCTGAATGGCTTCCTTTGCGCGAGCCAGAAACAGTTCAAGGCCGGTTAACGTATAGGGCGGATCGGTAAAAAACGTATAGAATTGACCTTGGAGTTCGATTGGCAATGGATCTCTAGCGTCATGTCGGAAACACTCGATATCGAGACTGTAACGGGTGGATACGCTTTCAATTAAGTCGATGATCCTCTGATCGATGTCAATCACTACTAGTCTTTGCACTCGCTGTCCCTCGCGCAGGAGCAACGCAACGGCAATTGACGTTAAGTCGTCATCACCGATGAAGATGATGTTTCGGCCGGCGAGGGCATCATGTTCGCTGGCATAGGTAGCTCGTCGCAGAGTCGTTTCTGGTAGCGCGAAAGCCTGATCGAGCGTTACGTCGACGTCTGGCATTTGCTCACCTATTACTCTTAGTATCGACAATGCGTCATCAGTCGAGGTCTCAGTAAACTGAACGCCCAGTTCTCGTGCGATTTTTTCGCCATGTTCGGTCAGGCAAACTCCTTTGTTTCGTGAGAAGACACCACGTTTTTCCAATTCGCGGCGAACGGCCGAAACTACTGGCAGGGGCATATGTACTTCTTGCGCGAGTTCTTTAAGTGGTGTGTTCCCACCACGGGCCGCAGCAACGAGTATGCTTCTGACGCCTTCTGCTCCTTCACGAAGACTTGTCGCTGCTGCAGTCTCTTCAAGTAGATTCATTTTGCGCCCGGAGAATCGGCCACATTGAGAAATGCGGTCAGCACACGATAGAGATAATCGGAATCCCTGGATCCGGCTAGTTCGCGTATCGAGTGCATCGCAAAAGTAGGGACCCCAACGTCCAGGGTTCTAACACCGATTTCAGTTGCTGTGATTGGTCCGATGGTGCTGCCGCAAGCCAGATCAGTACGGTTGGTGAATTTTTGATAGGGGACGTCAGTTTGTTCACACAGGTGGGCGAAGTAAGCTTCTGTTTCACTGTTAGTTGCATAACGTTGATTCGCATTTATCTTGATTACCGGACCCTGATTCAGGACCGGACCATGGTTTGCGTCGTGTTTGTCGGCGTAGTTCGGGTGAATACCATGGGCGTTATCAGTCGATACCAATAATGAGTTGGCTGTGATGCGATGACGGGATTCGCCGTCAGGGAACAACCTTTCAATGACCGATTTCAAGAATGGTCCCTGGGCTCCGGCAGCAGAAGCGCTACCAACTTCCTCATGATCATTGCAGACTAGCATGGTGGTGGCTGTTCCATCGGCGGACAAAAGCGCCTTTAGTCCAACGAAACAGCTGAGTAGATTGTCCAGTCGGGCGCTGGCGATGAAGTCGTTGTTTATACCGACGAAAGCAGGTGGGTTGGTATCGTAGAAGGATAATTCATAACCAAGAATTTTACCTTTCGCGTTATGTTCTTCCTCCAGTTGGCTCTGCAGTAAATCATCAATGGAAGATGTTTCATCTGTTTGCAGGAGAATCGGCGGAATGTGTTTTTGTGGATTGATACTTCGCGAATCATTGACGTTACGATCCAGATGGATTGCAAGACTCGGAATTACACCCGCTGCACGAGTGAAGTCTATAAGACGGTTGTGAATTGATGATCCGTCAGAGTAAGTGATACGCCCGGCCAGGCTGAGGTCTCTATCAAACCAGGGATTCAGCAATACACCACCGTATACTTCTACACCCAACTGCAGGTACGAATGTTTGTGGGTGACAGGGTTTGGCTTCACCCGCAAGCAGGGGCTGTCGGTATGTGCACCTACTAATCGAATACCCGTCTCGATGGGGTCAGCGCTTCCCAGGACGAAGGCTACGATCGATGATTGATTGCGAATCACATAGTATCGCCCGGGTTCTGTTTGACTCCAGTAATCACCCTCGTCGAGCTGTTTGAACCCGTTTTCATCAAGCAACGCGCTCATATTGGCGACTGCGTGGAATGGTGTTGGTGACTTTCCAATGAAAGCCAATAATTCCTCGTTAAGTGCAGGCATAGATATTCCCTTGGTCAACTCGCGGATTCTAACAGAGTCGGATTGCCTGAATCTTTTCCTTACGCCCCTTGCTATTGCGGTGGTGGGTTTTCTACAATAGGTGTGCGCCGATTTGAATCAGCTTGCGGGCGCGATAAAAGTACAGCTAAAGAGAAGCCAAACCTACTTTAGTTGATGCGAAATGACTAAACGGGTTTTTTTTTGCCTGGTGATTAGGCAGAGGAGGAGAAATGGGATTTACATCGCAGATTCTGCATTCAGACCGCCGCGGCGGAGTTGAGCATGGGTCGTTGCATAAACCGGTTCATAACGCCGTGACGTTTGCCTACGATGATGCACACGATCTGGCCGCTGTGTTTCAGGGTAAGCAGGCGGGATATTCCTATGGGCGACAGGTTAATCCGACGGTGACCGCATTACAGGATAAGATCTCGCTGACGGAGGGTGGAGTTGGCACAGCCGCCTTCTCTACTGGAATGGCTGCGATTGGAACGACGCTATTCTCTCTGCTGCGCAGTGGTGATCACTTCATTTCATCGTCATTTCTTTTTGGTAATACCAATAGTCTGTTCAATTCCTTTGCAGCACATGGCATTGAGGTGTCTTTTGTGGACGCGACTTCAGTGGACGCGGTTGCCGCAGAGATACGTGACAACACTAAGATTGTTTTCGTGGAAACGATCGCGAACCCACGAACTCAGGTGACGGACCTCATAAAGATCGGGGAACTATGCCGCGAGCATAATCTGGTTTACTTCGTTGATAACACCATGACAACGCCATATCTGTTCCAACCCGGGGACGTTGGGGCGAGTCTGTCGATAAACAGTCTTACCAAGTATATCGGTGGGCACGCAAATGCGCTCGGCGGTGCGGTGACAGAACTGGCTAACTATGACTGGGGAACGTTCGACAATATTTATGACATCTATAAGAAAGGTGATGTATCCAATTGGGCGATAACGCAGATAAAGAAAAAAGGGCTGCGTGACTTTGGTGCATCCCTGGGACCGGAAGCCGCACACCATATTTCGGTCGGTTCAGATACACTCGCACTGAGAATGGATCGTGCCTGTAGCAATGCAAAGTCGTTGACTGACTTTCTGGTTAATCATCCCAGGGTCAAAAAAGTTTACTACCCTGGATTGGAAGATCATCCTCAGTATGAACTGTCGCAGTCTCTCTTTAAGTATCCTGGTGCGCTGTTTAGCATCGAGCTTAAGGATCTCGACTGTTTCGAGTTTCTCAACAAACTGGATCTGGTTATCAGTACCAGCAATCTTGGGGATACCCGATCGTTGGCGATCCCGGTTGCACATACCATTTACTATGAGATGGGTCCTGAAAGACGCGCAGAGATGGGAATCGACGACTCTCTGGTCCGTTTTTCGATCGGTATTGAAGAGCCCGAGGACCTTATCGCAGACTTCGAACAGGCGTTGGGTTCTTAGTTGGTGGTCACCTCTGGCTTGTAACAGACGCCGGTGCCACCGAGGCCGCAATAACCGTTAGGCACTTTCGCAAGATATTGCTGGTGATAGTGCTCCGCATAATAAAATTCCGGGGCGCCGTAAATCTCCGTGGTGATCTCCGGGTAGCCGCCTTCTCTTAGGTTGTTCTGAAATACGGCCAGGCTATCTTCGGCTAATGCAAGGTGCTCTTGTGAAGAGGTGTAGATGCCCGAGCGATATTGGGTACCGACATCGTTGCCCTGGCGCATACCCTGGGTCGGATCATGACTTTCCCAAAACAGAGCCAGTAGTGCATCAAACGTAACAACGTTTGGATCAAAGACTACCAACACCACTTCGTTATGCCCCGTCATTCCTGAGCAGACCTCTTCGTAGGTTGGATTAGGCGTAATACCTCCGGCATAGCCTGCAGCTGTAACGTAGACACCGTTTTGTTCCCAGAAGCGTCTTTCCGCACCCCAAAAACAACCCATACCAAAGATTACTTGTTCTAACCCCTGGGGGAACGTTGGTTTCATTGGGTTGCCATTTACAAAGTGGCATTCAGGGACAGGCATCTCTTCGTTACGCCCCGGAAGGGCTGTATCAGCACCGGGTAGCGTCATTTTCTTGGTAAACAACCCCAAAGGAACACTCCAAAGATTGAGTTATGTGAATCCTGCTAGTATAGCCGAAATTTTGTGCGAGACAGGCTATGCCCGACTTTGATGTCATCCTGGATCGACGCGGTAGTACCAAGTGGGATAAGTATCGTGATACTGATGTGCTGCCGATGTGGATCGCTGATATGGATTTTAATCCACCTCCTGCAGTGATCGATCAGATTCAGTCCTACGTCTCGACGGGAATGTTCGGGTATACGGATCGACCTGGCGAGCTTATTGACGTGGTGCTATCCCATCTCGAGAAGACCTACGCCTGGCAGGTCGGTGTTGATGACCTGGTATTCATACCTGGAGTGGTGTCGGGTCTTAATGTCGCTTGTCGTGGTTTGGTAGCACCCGGTGAGTCTTTACTGACTGCGACGCCAATTTACTACCCGTTCCTTGACCTGCCAAAGAATGTCGACCGGGAGTTGATTCGCATACCTATCGATATGGATGCTGATTATCGTTATCCGGTGTCCGCGTTAGAAGCAGCTATAACACCAGAGAGCCGTATGTTGCTGATATGCAATCCATTCAACCCGGTTGGCAGGATGCTTTCGTCGGCTGAGTTAAGCGACATTGTCAGTTTGTGTCTGGAGCATGACCTGCTGATTTGTTCCGATGAAATCCATTGTCAGCTAATCTTCGATGACAGAAAGCACGTGCCGGTCGCCAAGGTTGATCCACGCATTGAGGATAATCTGGTAACGTTGATTGGGCCCGGCAAGACCTACAATCTGGCGGGGATAGGCGGTGGTGTCGCGATTATCAAGAACCCCGTTCTGCGAGAGAAGTTTAATGAAGCGAGCGATGGCATCATGGGGAGTATCAACGTGATTGCGTATCAGTCGATGCTCGCAGCGTATCGTGATTGCGAGCCCTGGCGTCTGGAACTTATCAAGTATCTCCAGAGTAATCGCGACTATCTTGCAGAGCGGATAGATCGGATTCCGGGGATTGGGATGAATGTGGTTGAAGCCACCTATCTCGCCTGGCTTGACGTGCGATCACTTGCCCTTGAGAACCCGCCTGCGTTTTTCGAGTCGGCAGGTGTAGGCTTATCGGATGGGGCAGATTTCGGAGGCCCAGGTTTCGTTAGGCTAAATTTTGCCTGTCCAAGAGCTATTTTAGTTGAGGCCTGCGACCGTATTGAGGGAGCGGTTAGCGCGCATCACAACCATTCCTAGCAAATACTGAGAAGCTGCTCCGTAAATCGATTATTGGTGTCACGAAGGTTCTTGCTGAGTAGTGAGCAGACGCCCATTAATACTTTATTTGCTAGCGCAGGGTGTTCTTCGTTTAGCTGTTTAAAGTCCTCACGCTTTAGGACGATGAGCTTAAGCTTGGTTTTGGCTCGAACATAGGCAGATCTGGGGGAACCGTCGATAAGCGACATCTCACCTACGGATCGACCGGTCGATAGTGTGTTTGTTATTGTAGAATTGCTTAATGATTTCTACCTGGCCTTCGGCGATGAAAAACATGTAACCGCCATGTCCACTCTCCTTGAAGACGAAACTTCCTTCGTCGTAGTCGTGATTGAACATATATTTTTCGATGGTGCGATAATCATCCTCTTCGAGAAAATTAAAGACCTCGAGCTTAGGTAACAGATCTTGGATGCTAATGCTTCTAGTCGTTAGTTGAGTAAGTTGATTGAACCATAGTATGGGGTTGTAGAATACGCAACACTTGGCCGACCAATAACGGAGATAGTAATGCCAGTTCCTCTAAACATTGCCGTATTGACGGTGTCCGATACGCGAACGTTGGAAACTGACACGTCCGGTCAGTATCTATGCGATGCTCTTGAAGCCAGTGGCCATCGTTTGATTGACCGGAAGATTGAGGTTGACGACATGTACCGTCTGCGTGCTCAGGTTTCCGTCTGGATCGCCGATGAAGATACAGAAGTGGTGCTCCTGACTGGCGGAACGGGTTTCACTACCCGGGATTCGACACCTGAGGCGATTGAACCACTGCTGGATTCGTTGATTGATGGGTTTGGCGAATTATTCCGGACGCTGTCTTACGAGGAAATCGGTACATCGACAGTTCAGTCGCGTGCGGTTGCCGGAATGGCCAATGGTACGTTGGTTTTCTGTATGCCGGGATCAACCGGTGCATGCAAAACAGCGTGGGAAGGAATACTGAAAGAGCAACTGGATATCGATCACCGCCCCTGTAATTTTGCTGAACTCCTCAGGAAGGGTGGTCATTAGTGAGCAAAACTTTGCACCCTGTCGATGAGGTTGTCGATGAACTTTTGACGCGAGCCAGAGCCACCCAACAGATTATGACAGTCTCGTTGGGCGACGCGTTGGGAAAATACATTGCGCAGGATATTCGTTCTCCAGTTTTTGTGCCGCCGGCTACCAATAGCGCGATGGATGGTTATGCCGTGCTACTGGATTCGATTTCAGTTGGCGAGACCTATGAGATTAGCGACAGGATTCCAGCAGGGTCTGTGGGTAAGACACTGGCGCCGGGCACGGTCGCGAGGATTTTCACCGGAGCACCCATGCCCGAAGGAGCAGATTCCGTTGTCATCCAAGAAGATACCAGTCTTGACGGAGATAAAGTCAGGTTCAACGAGTTACCGGTACTTGGGGAAAACGTACGGCCCAAGGGACAGGACATCAGTAAGGATGACATTGTTTTGGAAGCCGGGCATCGGCTTCGGTCGCAGGATCTTGGCTTGATCGCGTCAGTCGGAATTTCGGAGGTTCAGGTTTTTAAACCACTGACGATCTCGATCATGTCGACCGGAGATGAACTGGTTGAACCCCCTGGTGAACTTCGACCAGGACAAATATACAACTCGAATCGCTACGCGCTTGCGGGTCTGGTGCGCGGTTTGGGAATGGAAGTGTTGGATCTTGGCCTCGTTGCGGATACGCCGGAAGCAACCCGCGATGCATTAAAACGAGGTGCCCTCGAGAGTGATTGCATCTTGAGTACAGGTGGGATTTCAGTCGGAGAAGAAGACTACGTGCGCGAGGCAGTCGAGTCATTAGGCTCGTTGGATATCTGGCGTTTGGCTATCAAGCCGGGTAAGCCGCTGGCGTTCGGTAACGTTGATGGCACCCCGTTGTTTGGTCTGCCGGGCAATCCCGTGTCTACATTTGTAACCTTCGTGGTGATCGCGAGCCCTTACCTCGTTGCGGCCCAGGGTGGTTCGATGCCACGTCCCCGTGTTCATCATGGAATAGCGGACTTCGAATTTAAGGCTGGTGGTAGACGAGAGTATTTGCGCGTTAGAGTTGCTGCGAGTGAAACGGGCGAGATGCGCCTGACAATGTTTGAAAATCAGGGCTCGGGAATAATGTCCTCTGTAAGTTGGGCGGACGCGTTAGCGGAAGCGGAGATCGGGCAGCAGATAACGCCTGGCGATAAAATAAAGTACTATCTGATTTAGGCAGTGTGCCGCACTGGAACCAATTACCGGAACTAATAACTGTTTGGAGCTAACTACCGTTTGGAACTATGGGATTGATACTGTTTAGCATCATGTTGTCTATAATCTTGGGTTGTTGTACCTGGCTGGTGCTGGGGGAATCATTTCCCCTGAAGGAAGAGGAGAAATGGCCCGTGATGAACAATATCGCTTGCTACAGTGCGTTGCTCGCCCTGCCAATCTACCTGGTGATATTTTTTACGTTCTAGCCTTCGTCAGCTTTCTCTTAGCCATCTAGAGAGCAACGACCGTTCTTACGTTTATCCTGTTCGGATACTTCCTTGACCTTGAATATAGATTCAAGCTTTTCACGAAGATCCTGGTGCTCGCGCCTTTCTGGTCCTTAGGCCGGCGCTTCGTGTTCCTCAGTAAATACGTTGGCGTATAGATTTGCTACCCAACTTTGACCCTCCTGGGTTCGGTGCAGGAAACGGATACCTTCAGTGATAAATGGCGTGACGACTTCCCAGAAGAAGAGGGGGTAACCCTGCCGAAGATCCGCCGCCGTCGTATAGCCCATTTTGGCCGCCTGTCCCGTTTCACGAAACTCCGCGAACAACGCCGATATCTTTCTCATATATTGTGGATCTGCCAATTGACCAATCAGGTCAGCAGAACGAATAAGGCCGGGGAAGTCCGTGCTCTCTTGGGCATCCTCTTCCGTTGGAACAGGAAAGCGCGTTCGTTCGATATTGTTCTGGATCATCTCCACATCAATATCGTCATCTTTTTCGAACCGCTCTTGAATATATAGCTTTGCCCGATCGACATGATAGGGGGTTAAAAAGGCATCGGTAGAACCGGGAGGTGGGGCGATAGTGTCGTATTCGACATTGATCGCATAGCGT
The DNA here is from genome assembly GCA_913045175.1 of uncultured Gammaproteobacteria bacterium. GTDB lineage: Bacteria > Pseudomonadota > Gammaproteobacteria > Pseudomonadales > Azotimanducaceae > UBA7455. Next base: position 28,315 of record CAJWQG010000043.1, read on the forward strand.
CCGCTGCGGTCCGCTCGGCAGATCCCGCGTACATAGCCGATATCATGGTTAAGTAGCGATATGACGAAGTGAACCCATTCCTTGGCTGAAACGCCTCCCTCGATCAGTATCTTGCCGCGTAGAATCTCCATGCCGACGGCGGTTACCATCATCGTATGGTTGCGTCATGGTAGGGGGCATCGCTGTTAGAGATGATTTCCAAGGCATTTCGAGTGTTCGTTACAAGCACATGGGTATCAGCTTCGTTGTGCCCGTACATGTTTACGTACTGCTCGATCAGCTGTTCAGCGAACGCTTCGATCACGATTGATGATGGGTTAAACATCGCGCCTTAGATTCAAAATGGGGTGTAATCTCTTTTGTGTCGTGTCGAATCGCTGAGTCAAGCCAAAATTGGCCCCACAGAGGCACTATAGGTACTAAAAACAGGGTGCTGCTGTTTGGTACGCAAAAATGCCGGTAGCCACCATAATAAAGCTAATCTAATATAGATCGAGAAACCTATGAATATTATTCATTATCAATGATTGAGTTAAGACATTTGCGAACATTGGTCGCACTGCGAGATACGGGGAGCCTGGTGGAAGCGGCAGATCGGTTGTTTCTAACCCAGTCTGCACTGTCGCATCAGCTAAAGGATCTTGAAGACCGGCTTGAATTCACATTGTTTGTACGCAAGACAAAGCCGCCGAGATTTACAAGTGCAGGACGCCGCCTGTTGAAACT
>CAJWQG010000044.1 GCA_913045175.1 uncultured Gammaproteobacteria bacterium
AACTTGTATCAGCAACTTGTATCAGCAACTTGTATCAGCAACTTGTATCAGCAACTTGTATCAGCAACTTGTATCAGCAACTTGTATCAGCAACGAAGTAAACTTCACTCATGAACCTGGACACGTATTTCTAAACTAACCAGATGGACGCTACAGATACTGATATCAAAACTGTTACGGGAAGCGGCGAAGATGGCGCGCCTGATCGTGGGACAGGTGTCCTCGAAGCACCCGCAAAACCGAAGCTCAAAAAGCCTCCGCTGTTTAAGGTGGTTTTGCTCAATGATGATTACACGCCCATGGAATTCGTCATAGATGTATTACAGGTTTTTTTTGGCATGAACAGAGAAAAGGCAACGCAGATAATGTTGGCGGTACATACAACAGGTAGGGCGACTTGCGGTATATTTACCCGAGACATCGCAGAAACCAAGTCGGCCCAAGTCAATCAATATGCTCAGGACAATGAGCACCCATTGGTTTCAATCATAGAAGCAGCGGATTAAGGAGTTAGTGTGGCGAGTTTTCTCGACAAAGAACTGGATATGTCATTGCGTTTTGCCTTCAAAGACGCTGGCGCGAAACGTCACGAGTTCCTTACGCCGGAACATCTACTATTAGCGCTGTTGGATAACGGTTCTGCTGCGGACGTATTGCGTGCCTGTAACGCAGACCTGGACAAGTTGCGATCTGAATTAGAAGAATTGCTTGATTCCACAACACCGCTCATCCCTAAAAATGAAACAGGTCGGGAAGCACAGCCTACGCTGGGTTTCCAGCGTGTCGTGCAAAGAGCAATCTTTCATGCTCAGACTCAAGGAAAAAAGGAAGTTAACGGCGCCGGTGTTCTCGTTGCCGTATTCAGCGAGCAGGAAAGCCACGCTGTCTACCTGTTAAAACAACAAGGAATTAGTCGTGTCGATGTTGTAAATTATATTGCCCATGGTACTACCAAAGATGGTAGTGAACCTGAGCCTCAGGAAAGTGTGGACGGTGAGCCGGTTGATGAGGAAAAAGCACAGAGCCCGCTAGAGGCCTACGCAACCAATCTGAACGAACAGGCAAAGAAAGGACTTATCGATCCGCTCATTGGTAGAGCGGATGAAGTAGAAAGAGTCGTTCAGGTTCTATCAAGAAGACGTAAAAATAATCCACTGCTAGTCGGTGAATCCGGGGTTGGTAAGACTGCTATCGCGGAAGGTCTGGCGAAGATGATCGTTGACGGGCAGGTGCCGGAAGTTATTAGTGAGTCGAAGGTGTACGCGCTTGATCTTGGCGCATTGCTTGCCGGCACCAAATACCGGGGTGATTTTGAAAAGCGTCTCAAGAACCTGCTGAATGAGTTAAAGGAAGAGCCGCACCAGATTCTGTTTATTGATGAAATACATACCATTATTGGTGCAGGTGCAGCTTCAGGTGGAGTTATGGATGCATCGAACCTTCTGAAACCACTCTTAGCGTCTGGTGATATTCGTTGTATTGGTTCCACGACCTACCAGGAATATCGTGGTATTTTCGATAAAGATAGAGCGCTTTCCAGGCGTTTTCAAAAAATTGACGTGGAAGAACCCAGCGTCGAGGACACTTATCGGATTCTCAAGGGCCTTAAGAGTCGGTTCGAGGAACATCACCATCTCAAATACACAGACCGGGCATTAAAGGTAGCAGCGGAACTTGCGGAGCGCTATATCAACGACCGTTACATGCCCGACAAAGCAATCGATGTTATTGACGAGGCAGGTGCGTTCCAGCAGTTGCAACCACCATCAAAGCGCAAGAAACAGATTTCTGTCAGTGACGTCGAGAAAATGGTTGCCAAGATCGCCCGCATTCCGCCATCGAACGTTTCGGCATCGGACAAAGAAGCACTGCGTAATCTTGATTCTGATCTTAAGATGGTGATTTTTGGACAGGATAGGGCAATCGATAGCCTTTCCAGTGCCATCAAGCTTTCTCGAGCCGGGCTTAAAGAGGGTGAGAAGCCCATCGGATCATTCCTGTTTTCTGGTCCGACCGGCGTAGGTAAGACGGAAGTATGTCGTCAGCTATCCAAGATTATGGGCATCGATCTGGTCCGCTTTGATATGTCAGAGTATATGGAGCGTCATACGGTGAGCCGTCTGATCGGGGCTCCGCCCGGATATGTCGGATATGATCAGGGCGGCCTTCTGACTGAAGCGATTACCAAACAACCTCACTGCGTGTTGCTGCTTGATGAGATAGAGAAAGCACACCCCGAAGTATTCAATCTGTTACTGCAGATTATGGATCACGCAACGCTAACTGATAACAATGGACGTAAAGCCGACTTCAGAAATGTAGTACTGGTGATGACGACCAATGCCGGTGCGCAGGAAATGAGTCGTGGTTCCATTGGGTTTGAAACCCAGGACAACTCTTCTGATGGTATGGAAGCGTTAAAGAAGATGTTTACGCCTGAGTTCAGGAATCGTCTTGATACCATTATTCAATTTGATACCTTGCCCAAGAAGGTCATCGAGAATGTCGCTGATAAATTTCTGGTTGAAATACAGGCGCAACTGGATGACAAAAAGGTCGTGCTCGAAATAGATGACGCGGCACGTGACTGGTTGGTTGAAAATGGCTATGACGAAGCAATGGGCGCAAGGCCAATGCAGCGTTTAATTCAAACGAAAATCAAAAAGGAACTCGCCGAAGACATTCTCTTTGGACGTCTATCCACCAACGGTGGCGTAGTACACGTGACAGTTAAAGATGGAGATCTGGTTCTCGAAATTGAAGAACCAGAAGGTATCGCTATTCCCTAAACGTAATACGGCCTTTTGTCAGGTCGTAGGGCGTAAGCTCTACTTTTACTGAATCCCCCGTAAGAATCTTAATGTAGTTCTTGCGCATTTTCCCCGAGATGTGCGCCGTCACGATGTGACCATTCGCTAACTCCACACGAAACATCGTGTTCGGAAGTGTGTCAACCACAGTGCCGGCCATTTCTATTTGTTCTTCTTTTGCCATTTAACCCCTCTGGTAGGCAGGTGAACGGCGGCCATTGTGCCTGAAATCATTTTGGAGTGCTAGCGGCGTTAGTTGGGAATGGAGACCCATTGATCTTTGATATAAAGCTCGATGGGTTTGTATTCAGTCTTGTAATTCATCTTCTGACATTCTTTGATCCAGTAGCCCAGGTACAGGTGATTCAATCCAAGTCCACGTGCTTCGTGGATAAGCCAGAGTATTGCATACACCCCCAGGCTACGACTGCGATCATTAGGTTCAAAAAAAGTATAAATCGCGGAAAGACCATCCAGAAGTTTATCTGCGACTGCAACCGCCATTAATGTGTTTTGCACATCGCGAAACTCGTAAAAGGTTGCCTCATCTCGGCCGTTAACTAAAAACGATTCGAACTGTTTTAGATCTGCGGGATACATATCTCCGTCGGCATGACGTTCGTTTATATATCGTTCATATAACTCAAAATATTCATCGCGAAGCTGAGGTGGCCTCGGATGGACTCGGATATCCTGGTTACGTTTCATTACGCGTTTGTGTCGGCGTTTATCGACGAATTCATTTACTGGAACCCTGACCGGGATACAGGCGCTACAAGCAGCACAATAGGGTCGATAAATGTGACTGCCACTTCGTCTAAAACCCGCGGACGAGAGAGAAGAATAGGTCGAGGTATCGATAGTCGCCATAGGATCGACAAACAATGTCACCGCCTGTTCTTCAGGCAGATAGCTACATTCATGTTCCGGGGTTGTGAAAAAACGAAGCTCGGATAATGAAGTCATAGGATATGTTCTACGTTTTCATCCGCTTACGTTACCACGGTGGCATCGTTCTTGGCAGTGCTTGCCAATCAATGGGCGCATCGTCCATTTGATCAAGAAACTGCACAAACTTGTTCCGTGCAATTTCCGTTGCTCCCAAAGAGGAGAGATGTGGATTTCCGATCTGACAGTCGATAAGCGGACAGCCATGATCTCTAAGTAATCTGACCAGATGAGCAAAAGCTACCTTTGAAGCGTCTCGTTCTCTATGAAACATTGACTCGCCAAAGAAGAGATTCCCCAGGCCGACGCCATAGAGACCACCGACCAGATTCCCATCTCTGAAGCATTCCACCGAATGTGCAAGGCCAGCCTGATGCATGCCTTTGTAGGCAACCCTCATGTCTCGGGTTATCCAGGTGCCGGCGGAGTATCCCCTCGGCTCACTACAAGCTTCTATGACATCATCGAAAGCCCGGTTCAGAGAGACTTCGAAACGGTGTTGGCGAAGCAGCTTGCCAAGACTCCTGGAAGGTTTGAAATGTTCAGGAAACAATACGACACGAGGGTCTGGTGACCACCACAGTATTGGCTGGTCGTCATCAAACCAGGGAAAGATTCCCCGACGATAGGCTTCGCTTAATCGCGCAACCGATAGATCACCGCCAGCAGCCAATAAACCTTCTGGCTCTCGTAATGCGCTATCAATAGGTGGAAATACCAGATTATCCTTTGCGAGAAGGGGGAGTTGAGCCATAAAGGCTAATTTTCTAGCCCATCCAGATATTTTTCAGCGTCCAGCGCTGCCATACACCCGAATCCTGCAGACGTCACAGCCTGACGGTAAATCTGATCTGCAACGTCACCGGCGGCAAATACACCGGGAATGCTTGTCGCCGTGCTGTCTCCAGTCAGGCCCGATCTGATCTTGATATATCCGTTATCCATGTCCAGCTGATCGGCTAAGATTTCAGTATTAGGAGTATGCCCAATCGCGATAAACACGCCCTGAAGCTCATGTTCACGGATTTCACCAGTGGCAACATTCTTAATGCGCATTCCGGTTACTCCCATGTCGTCTCCAAGAACCTCATCAAGCACGTGATCCCACTCGATGTGGATGTTCTCTTTCTCAATAACTCTGTCCTGCAGTATTTTTTCACCGCGAAACTTATCGCGACGATGCACCATAATCACCTCGGCGGCGATATTGGATAGATAAAGCGCTTCTTCAAGCGCGGTATTCCCACCGCCGATAACTGCGACTTTCTGCTTCTTATAAAAGAAGCCATCGCACGTGGCGCAGGCGCTAACGCCTTTTCCTTTAAATGCTTCCTCGGAATCTAACCCAAGATATTGCGCAGATGCACCTGTCGCAATGATGAGTGCGTCACACGTATACTCTTTGGAGTCACCGACCAGGCGAATGGGCTTTTCTGACAGCTCAGTCTTGTTGATGTGATCAAAAATAACATTGGTATTGAATCGTTCTGCATGTTGCTGCATACGAATCATCAAATCTGGACCCTGTAGTCCTTCAACGTCACCGGGCCAATTGTCGACATCTGTCGTCGTCGTTAGCTGTCCACCTGCTTCAAGCCCAGTGATAAGGACCGGTTCGAGGTTTGCTCTAGCTGCATAGATCGCAGCGGCATAACCCGCGGGGCCTGATCCCAAAATAATAAGTTTGTGGTGTGTCATGTGGTCTCTAGATTGTTACGTGCTTCCATGAACGCAGCACCATGGCGGTGAGTTCCTATAATCTGCCAGATAGTGCGCCCACTTGAATCCTTTGCGTCCAAATCCCGGCCTGATTCCACGAAAAACGCCAGAAATCGACCAAAATCCTCCGCCCGCATACCGCGATAGGCCTTCAACAACACGTGATAATCTGCCGATTCATCCCCGTGGGGCTCCATCGCCAAAAAGCTTTTAACTCGTTTATCGTTCCACACCTCATCAGTGACCTGAGGTTGGGTAGGTCCCGCCATTGCTACATCCCGATGGTTATAAAGCCGCACATGATACATGACTGAATCGCTTCAGCGCACCTGCAAATACGCAAAAATTCATTTATTTATTTAAATTCTCGATATATGATGTAAGATACTGATTAATAAAGATATTAAGGTATCGAAATTGGCGCAAGCAAAAACGGCAACAGCACCCAATATCGGCATCCTCGCTCCACGACTGCGAGAGGGTGCACTCATCGCTCTGGTTGCAGTCTGTTTGTACCTTTGTTTTGCGCTTTTCAGCTTTGACCCTGGTGATCCAGGCTGGACCTACACCGGGACTGAAGAAGAAGTTAATAATCTTGTAGGCCTCACAGGTGCATGGATCGCAGATGTATTCCTTTTCACCTTCGGTTACCTCGCTTTTATTTTTCCGATGATGCTGGGATTCCAAGCCTGGTTGATGTTCAGGGGAGATAAACGGGAGGAGTTTAGCTGGGCCTTGTTTTCGTTTCGGTCTATGGGCTTATTACTGACGCTGATAGCAGGTGCCGGGCTGGCAGAGTTGCATTTCTATGAGATTGGGGTGAATTTACGTGAGGGCAGCGGTGGTGTAATTGGTACTGAACTCGCTGAATTAATGGTGCCTGGATTCAGTTACGTCGGTACGACATTGATTTTACTGGCCTCGTTCCTGTTTGGTGTTACGGCATTTACCGATCTCTCATGGCTCGGTCTAATGGATAGAACGGGGCGAATTGCGCTAATTGCTTTCCATCGTTCGCAAGACTTTTTGCATATGTGGTGGAAGAACTGCCAGGAACGAGCAGAGGTTAAGCAAGTTACGGAAAGCAGACGACAGGCGCTGGAGAAACATGTAGAAGAAAGTCAGCAAAGAGCCAGCGTTATTATCGAAGCGCCCCCGGAACCAAAACGAGAAATCAGTAAGCGCGTCGCTCGTGAGTCCCAGGGCAACCTGTTTAAGATTGACGCAGTCGATGGTCTGCCTGCACTGCATCTGCTTGACGCAGCTGACCCAAATCAGGAGAAAGGGTATTCGGAAGAGGATCTTCATGCTATGTCTCGCATGCTTGAACTCAAGCTAAAAGACTATGGTATTGAGGCCAAGGTTGTTTCCGTATTTCCCGGACCAGTTATCACGCGATTTGAAATCCAACCTGCGCCAGGTGTGAAGGTAAGCCGAATTTCAGGTCTCGCAAAAGATTTAGCCCGTTCCCTGGCGGTAATTAGCGTTAGGGTCGTGGAAGTCATACCCGGTAAGCCAGTCGTTGGTATTGAGATTCCCAACGTGGACCGGGAGATTGTTAAGCTCAGCGAAGTATTAACATCCAAGGCCTACGATCAAGCCGCGTCACCACTAACGCTCGCCTTAGGTCACGATATTAGCGGGGAACCAATCGTGGTCGACCTCGCGAAGATGCCGCACTTGCTCGTCGCAGGGACGACGGGTTCTGGTAAGTCGGTTGCGCTAAATGCCATGATCCTTTCGATCTTGTTTAAAGCATCACCAGAAGATGTTCGGATGATCATGATCGATCCGAAGATGCTGGAACTCGCCGTATACGAAGACATCCCCCATCTGCTGACTGAAGTCGTCACTGATATGAAGGATGCCAGTAATGCCTTGCGCTGGTGTGTTGCCGAAATGGAACGCCGCTATCGCCTCATGGCATCACTTGGCGTACGGAATATGGCAGGTTTCAACCGAAAGGTTAAAGAAGCCCAGCAAAATGGTGAGCCACTAAAAGATCCTTTATGGCAACCAGACCCATTACTTGATGACGACGAACAGGAAGCACCCGACCTGGAAGCCTTACCCTATATCGTGGTCGTCATTGATGAGCTGGCAGACATGATGATGATCGTTGGGAAGAAAGTTGAAGAGCTGATCGCGAGAATTGCGCAAAAGGCGAGGGCGGCAGGAATCCACCTTATTCTTGCAACGCAGCGGCCATCTGTAGACGTCATCACCGGTCTTATCAAGGCGAACATCCCAACACGGGTCGCTTTCCAGGTGTCTTCAAAGGTGGATTCACGCACGATCCTGGACCAGGGCGGTGCGGAGCAATTACTGGGTGATGGTGACATGCTGTATTTACCTGCAGGACAGCCTTTACCCATGAGGGTACACGGCGCTTTTGTTGATGATGATGAGGTCATCCGGGTTGTTCAAAATTGGAAGGAGCTTGGTGAACCGAATTATCTTGATTCTATTCTGGAATCTCGAACGGACGCTGAAATCCTACCGGGTATGGCTGGCGCTCAGAGTGACACCGAAGACGATGAATCTGACGAATTTTACGATCAGGCCGTAGCCTTCGTCACAGAAACCAGACGCGCTTCAATATCATCCGTGCAACGTAAATTCCGCATCGGCTATAACCGCGCAGCTCGTCTCATCGAAGCAATGGAGCATGCCGGTATTGTGAGTGAAATGAATACCAATGGTAGTCGTGAAGTTCTCGCTAATGCACCGCCGGAATAAACGCGCAATAGTTAGATTACTGGTTATCCTCGCATTACCTTTCACTTTTCTTGAAAGCGTCCTCGCGGTACCACCCCTGGAGGAAAAACTGTCGGGGTTAGCATCCATTACTACGCAATTTAGACAGCAAACCAGCCGTGATAGAGAAGTCCATCATGGTCGGTTGTGGGTGAAAAAACCGAATAAGTTTCGATACGAGACGACGTCGCCCTGGCAGCAATCCCTCGTATCCAATGGGCAGATATTCTGGAACTACGATACAGATCTGGAACAACTGACCATCGATAACTTAGCGCATGATCCAGCAAAGTTCCCAATTCTCCTGCTGTCCGGTCAGTCAGACCAGATCGCAGAACTATACGAAGTCGAAGCATACGCGGACGAGAAGTACCATGTTTACCATCTGAGCCCTAAGACTGAGAATCATTACTTCGCCTCAGTCAGTCTGGTATTTTTGGAAGATAAACCCAGCAGCATCGTTATTCGGGACGCCATGGGCCGATTTACCGAAATCACCTTTACAGAGACCGAAGTGAATACGGGTCTTTCTGATGAAGTGTTCGAGTTTTCGGCACCCGACGGCGTCGATATAGTTGATCAGAGGACCATTGCGGGCGATAGTTAGCCCCATGTCACTCTTCGCCAACGATTCAGCGTATCAACCGCTTGCGGCACGTATGCGCCCGCTACGTCTGGATGATTTTCTGGGTCAGGACCATCTGCTGGCTCCCGGTAAACCCTTAAGAGAAGCGATCGAGACCTCAGTACTCCACTCAATGATACTGTGGGGACCGCCCGGTGTCGGCAAGACCACGCTGGCAAGAATGATGGCAGAGCTGTGTGCCGTCCACTTCGTGTCTATCTCTGCGGTTCTTTCTGGTGTCAAAGATATCCGAAGCGCAATCGAACTGGCCCGACAACATCGTGATACTACCGGGAGAAAGACTCTCCTATTTGTCGATGAGGCCCATAGGTTCAATAAGTCCCAGCAGGACGCATTCCTGCCGCACGTGGAAGACGGGACAGTTATTTTCGTTGGTGCAACTACCGAGAATCCATCTTTTGAACTTAACAATGCACTGCTTTCAAGAACCCGCGTTTACAAACTCCAATCCTTGGGCGTTCCGCTGTTAGTTCAGGCAATGAACAATGCACTGCAGACTGATGCGCTTTTATCACCAAGAAACCTTAGTGCCACCGATGAGGCGATAGAAACGCTAGCGAGAGCAGCCGATGGTGACGTGCGACGTGCGCTCAATTTGCTTGAGGTCGCGTGTGATCTATCAAATAGCTCCCTTAATCAGGAGGTTATTGGGGAAGTACTGGATTCTGAAGTAAGGAGATTCGATAAGTGTGGAGATATCTTCTACGACCAAATTTCTGCACTGCATAAGGCGGTTCGTGGATCATCACCGGATGCTGCTCTATATTGGTTTGTCCGTATGCTGGACGGAGGCTGTGACCCACTCTATATCGCGCGACGTGCAGTGCGTATGGCATCAGAAGACATAGGAAATGCCGATCCACGCGCATTGCAGTTGGCCCTTAACGCCTGGGATGTTCTGAAACGCCTCGGAAGTCCTGAAGGTGAGCTCGCGCTCGCACAGGCTATAGTTTTTATGGCGACGGCCGCTAAGAGCAATGCTGTCTACTCCGCATTTTTAATGGCCCAGGATACGGTTACGAGCACCGAGTCCTATGATGTGCCGTTGCATATCCGTAATGCGCCGACAAAATTGATGCGCGAGATGGAGCATGGTGAAGACTATCGTTATGCACACAACTTCGATGATGCTTTTGTGGCGGGTGAATCATATTTCCCCGAAGCACTGGAGCCCACTGAATACTATCAACCCGTTCCCAGAGGGTTGGAAATACAAATAGGTGAGAAACTTTCTCACCTGCGTCGACTCAACGCTGAAAGCGAGTTTCAGCGCTATAAAAAGAAGGGAGCCAGCGATGACTGAAGCGTTAGTGATTGCCGCCGGAGGCGCATTAGGGGCCCTGGCGAGATTCTGGAGTGCCAACTTTGTCACCCAGATCTTAGGAGCGCATTTTCCTTACGGAATATTGCTGGTTAACGTTGTTGGTTCCTGCCTGATCGGTGTAGCGTTTGTTTTGTTGGTAGAGAAGGCTTCAGCGGATACGCTTTGGCGTCCATTTATCATCGTCGGGGTGCTGGGCGCCTTCACGACCTTCTCAACTTTTTCGCTACAGGCTCTGGATCTATTGGAAGCAGGGAGAACGCTCGCGGCAGCGGCCTATGTGGCGGGTTCGGTTGTTCTGTGCCTGGTGGGTATTGCTCTAGGGGTTGCGATAACACGAGCGTTTAATTAACAGTGGCGCTGCGCTCTGTTACCATTGCCGCCTTTTTACGATAGCTAAACGTCATGCTGGATCCACGATTCCTACGCACTGAACTCGAAACGGTTACCGAACGCTTGAAGGTCAAGAATTTTGACCTGGATGTTGCACGGTTTGAGTCACTTGAGACTCGCCGTAAAGAGGTCCAGGTAGCCACTGAAGCCCTTCAGGCAGAGCGAAATACCAGATCAAAGAGCATCGGTAAGGCCAAAGCAAATGGTGAGGATATCGAACCATTGAAATCAGCAGTTGCCGAGATAGGAGATCAGTTAAATAAGCAGCAGGAAGAACTAAGAAAGATTCAGGCAGAACTCGATGAGATTAGCTGGTCGATTCCAAATATTCCAGATGCTTCTGTCCCGACTGGCACTGATGAGTCGGACAACGAATTGGTGCGATCCTGGGGTGACCCAACAAACTTTACTTTCGACGCTAAGGATCATGTAGACCTGACCAGCGAATCAAAGCTACTAGATATTGAGGTCGCAGTAAAAATCGCTCATTCCAGATTCATGAGCCTCCGCGGTCCCTTGGCAAGGCTTCACCGAGCCTTGATTCAATTCATGGTGGATGTGCATGTGCAGGAGCATGACTATGAAGAGGTCTATGTGCCTTACATCGTTAATGACGAATCATTGCGCGGGACAGGGCAACTGCCCAAATTTGAAGCCGATCTATTTAAGATACAGAATGAAGAACGTGATCTGTATTTGATCCCAACGGCGGAAGTACCGGTGACGAATATCGCCAGGAATGAGATATTCCCCGCAAGTGATATTCCCAAAAGGTTCGTTTGCCATAGTCCCTGTTTCCGTAGCGAGGCTGGTAGTTATGGGAAGGATACGCGCGGAATGATTCGCCAGCATCAATTCGAGAAGGTGGAACTGGTGCAGATGGTAAGGCCTGAGGACTCCTGGGATGCCCTTGAAGCGCTCACTGGTCATGCCGAAAACATCTTGCAGAAACTCGGGTTACCTTATCGGGTAATGAACCTCTGCGGTGGAGACCTTGGGTTTTCTGCGGCAAAGACTTACGATCTTGAAGTTTGGTTACCGGGGCAGGGGCAATATCGTGAGATTTCTTCCTGTAGTAACTTTCTGGATTTCCAGGCTCGACGAATGCAGGCGCGATGGAGGAACCCGGATTCTGGCAAACCGGAGCTTCTCCACACACTCAATGGTTCAGCGCTCGCAGTAGGCAGAACCTTAATCGCGGTACTAGAAAACTATCAGCAAGCCGATGGATCGGTCCAGATCCCACAAATCCTGCAGTCGTATATGGGGGGGCTTACCGTCATCGACCTGTAGACCGGAGCAACATTGGACTACCTGCCTTTACACTTTAACGTTAAAGACCAAACTGTCCTGGTTGTGGGAGGAGGTGACGTGGCTTACAGGAAAGTTGAGTTACTGATCGCTGCACAAGCCGTAATTAGAGTCGTCGCAGTCGAGGTCACTGGTCGACTTAGAGATCTGATCGCCGATCAAGGACAGGTGATAATCGGGCATTACGAGGTAAAGCATCTCGATGACGTTGTGCTGGTTGTGGCCGCGACGTCCGATGATGCGGTGAATAGTCAGATTTCAATGGATGCGCATGCTGCATCAATCCCAGTCAACGTCGTCGATAAACCCGAGTTATGCTCAGTAATCTTCCCTGCCATTGTTGACCGGTCTCCGGTGATTATGTCCGTTGGGACGAGTGGTGCGACGCCAGTGATGGCGCGTTACCTAAAATCCCTTTTGGATCAGACAATACCGGAAGGGATATCGCAGCTGGCGAACTATCTGAAGGGCAAGAGGGAGGTGCTTAAAACGCAGTATCCGGATAGTAATCTGCGACGAAAAGTGATCGAAGCATTTCTTTCATCACCGGGGAAAGAACTGGCAATAAACAATCGCCCTGATGAGGCAGACGCGTACCTCGATGATGATGAAATTGGAGTCGTTCAGGGTGAAGTCTACCTGGTTGGCGCGGGACCTGGTGATCCGGATTTACTTACCTTGCGTGCTGTACAGTTGTTACAAAGCGCGGATGTGATTCTCTACGATAATCTGGTTTCTGATCTCGTGCTGCAACGGGCCCGGCGCGATGCCTACAAAGAATTTGTTGGTAAACGTAGTGGTTACAAGTCAACGGCACAGGAAGACATAAATGCACTGCTGGTTCGCCTGGCGAAAGAGGGCAAGCGTGTTCTGCGGCTGAAAGGCGGCGATCCGTTTATATTTGGACGGGGCGGCGAGGAGATTGAAGCCCTGGTTGCCGAGAAGATTCCATTTCAGGTGATCCCGGGCATTTCCGCTGCGAACGGGTGCGCGGCATACGCAGGTATTCCACTTACCCATCGCGATTACTCTCAGTCTGTTCGATTTGTCACTGGCCATCCTAAAGACGGGGTGGTGAGTCTTGCCTGGGATGACCTGGTATCACCAAATCAAACGATAGTTTTCTACATGGGGCTTGGAGGCCTGGCGTCTATTTGTGAACAACTGATTAACCATGGAATGTCGCAGGCCATGCCAATCGCGGTTGTTTCAAAAGGCACGACACCCGAACAGAAGGTACTGCGAGGTACGCTTGAAACCATAGGCGGTCAGGTGGCGAGCACGCCGTTAGAGACGCCGACATTAATTATCGTAGGGGAGGTCGCCGGTCTTAGTCACAGTTGGTCGGTTTAGGCAGGCCAGCAATCTTATTCACCATTCTTGCAGGACGTCCTGAGAAAAGTTGCATCAGGTAGATACTCGTTCCTTTTTCTTCGCCAAAATGTTCTTTGAGCAATTTGACGATGATCCTCGCCGCAGGAGAAATTTTGTGTCTTTCGTAAAAGTCCCGGGCAAGCTCGATCACTTCCCAGTGGTCCGTGGTGAGCGAAATGCCGTCTTTTTGAGCGATAGAGGTAGCGACTTCGGGTGACCAGTCCTGAAGCTTTTGAAGAAACCCTTCCTTGTCGACTGCGACATCCATCTTAGAACCAGTTTTTTATGTGATCAGCATCGACACACAAGGTGACAAATTCATCGTAGCTAATTGTCTTGCATGATGAATCCACGGCGATACCGCGGGCCTTTACATCGATATCAAGCGCGAAAAGATTGCCATGTTCGGCGACCTGGGGTTGGGACAGCGAGGCGTAAACGCCATCTTCGATTAGCAATATTTGATCTCCCGGCGCAACGAAACGCAGGTTCTCGTTTACCACACTTGGTTTATTGAAAGTGTGCAGAGTCATCAGAAGGAAAGCACCGTATCGTGTTCCGTAAGCAATCTATTGATATCCGCGTCTGCCAACTGTTGTACGTCGATGCTGAACTCACGGGAATCGATGCCAATTTCTCGGAGCTGGCTCTCACTGCAATAGACGCCAGTTACACCATAGTCCGTGAGTGCGGAAAACCCTTTTGTATAGTTTTTCGACCCAATCGGTTCTGGATTTTGCTCTTTGAGCAGCTGATACAGACCATCGCCGAGAAACAGGACAGAACATTGCGCAAACGCGGATCCCATTAAGAGCGCATCAAATCCTTCCTGTGCATTGATAGTCCCGGGAGATCTGGACATTACGAAGAGTACCTGGCTCATCTACACTCCAAAAGTCACAATTTTGTCCGCCTGCAAGGACGCATCAATTAGTTGTCCTAGTCCGGAGATGGTGAACTGTGGATTAATATTCGCAGCATGTTTTTCGTAGCGGTTTGCCTCTGCCTTATCCAACATTCCGCGACGCAGTGCAGATGCGATGCAAACAACCATATCCAGGTCATGATCTTTCCCCAGGGTTGCCCAATCTAGTTGTATATCAGCCTCATCCTGCGGCGGCACAGCCAGGGCATTCGCTGTATAAACACCATCGTGATAGAAGAATACGCGGTATACATCGTGGCCCTGTTCTAGCACGGCCCGAGTGAATAAATAGCCCGACCTTGACGCCTGATCAGAGTAGGGTGCACCGTATACAACAATTGCAAACTTCATAAATAGAAAAGCCCCGACATGAAGGCATGCCGGGGCTGTTGTCTCCTCTTAAGGCCTGATATCTAGTCGCTGCTGCTAAAGCCAATGAGAATGAGCAGGCTCTGGAAAATGTTGTAGATACTTAGATACAACGAGACAGTAGCCATAATATAGTTGGTTTCACCACCATTAATAATCTGACTGGTGTCATAAAGTATAAGACCAGACATGATCATGATTATCGCCGCAGAAATTGCCAGTTGCAGACCAGGAATTTGGAAGAAAAGGCTCAGAACTATCGCTCCGATCACCACCCAGAGTCCGGTCATCAAAAAGCCACCCATGAACGAGAAGTCTTTCTTAGACACTAGTGCGTAGCCTGACAGAGACAGGAAAATCATCCCAGTTAACGTCAGGGCGGTGACAACGGTTTGAGTCCCGGCAGCGGTTTGCATGTACATATTAACGACAGGCCCGATAGAAAAACCTAGTAGCCCGGTGAATGCAAACACCAATACTATACCCCAGACGCTGTTGCGCATCTTGCTTATCACAAACAGCAATGCGAAGGCGGCTATAAGAGGCATCCAGCCGAGGTAGGGTGCGTTTATCGCCATGGCAACGCCAGCCATGGCCGCGCTGAATAGCAAGGTCATTGATAGTAGAAGGTAGGTATTACGCAAAACCTTGTTAGTAGAAACAACCGCACTCTGACGGTCAGCTAAAAATTGTGCATCTGCCATGCATATCTCCTAAGTGTTGACGGCTTATAGCTAAGTTTGACGATAAATTTTAAGGCTCCACTGAATAAAAGCAACAGCACACGAAAATTACCGCTTATCAGTACTTTTGAACAGTTATTTTAAAAATAATTCCTATTCTTGATATTGGGGAGACTATAAGAATGGCCAAGTCATGACCTGATTTCTTTATTACCCAGTACATTTCCCAAAGGTGTTTACGTTCGAGATGGAATATCGGACGATACGATGCCATATTCGGTTATCGAAATATTTTCCTTTGTGTTGATAACCTGGTTCTTGGCCGTATAAAGCGAACGATTGGTACTCAATTCAATTCAATATGAAAACCCCCCGCACGCTTGATCTATCCGCGAGCAACAAATTGCATTATGGAAGACCATATTAAGGCAGAATCATTGCTACGCTTCATCAATTATAAGCTGTGGAGGTTTATGGCAAGCTGGCATCAGACATTAGCAAACTGGCTAACTCAATTAGGCTGGCTGGTCCTCGTGCTTCTTTTGCCGATGATCAGTTACCATGCGGTGAAGACTTAGTGGATGCCCCAATTGAGCGGGACCCACCCTACGGCTGGCTCATGGTTGCCGTGGTATTCCTTCTTAGCTCCCTTTCGTTTGGTGCCCTGGGTGCAATCTCAGTTTTCTTGAAACCACTGTCGGCAGAGTTTGGTTGGGGCAGGGGTACGACATCGCTAGGTTATACAACGATTGCTTTTGCGTCTGCGCTCTTCGGCGTGCTTTGGGGGTTCGTCGCCGATAAATATGGTACACGATGGTTTGGCGTTGTAGCCGCAGTTGTTATGAGTGCGTGTTTGTTCATGCTGAGTCAGCAATCCAGCCTAACTGAGTTCTTTATTCTTTATTTTCTATTCGGCGCGTTCGGCAATGCCATGGTATCAACACCCCTGTTCGCCAACGTGGGTTTCTGGTTCCGCAGGAACCCTGGGCTTGCCCTTGGTGTTATGGCGTCAGGCGGTGCAGTGGGGCAGGGTGTAGTGCCATTCTTTGCTGGCATGGCAATTGAAAGTGTTGGTTGGCAACAGGCCTACCTAATGATGGCGATTTGTTATTTTGTGGTTGCTTTTCCAATCGCGTTTCTTATTCGTGAGTCACCTGCTCGTATTAGTGCACGCACGGCTGTTGAGCCTTCCCCAAGAGACTTTCCGTTGTCAGAGGCCGAGGTGATTATCTGGATTAGCTGTGCAGTGATCTTCTGCTGTAACTGTATGTCTGTTCCCATTGTGCACCTGGTTCCTTTGTTAACAGATAATGGTCATCCCTTGGAATACGCGACCAGCGTGCTGCTCGTGCTGATGCTTGCCGGGGCGGCAGGCAGGGTGTTGGGTGGAAAACTAGGTGACATGATCGGCGCCTTACCTGCCTACATGTTGATGTCTGCCGGTCAGACTTTCTTCGTTTTCTGGTTTCCTCACGTTGACAGTACAGTCTCGCTTTACCTGATCGCAATATGCTTTGGCTTCGCCTATTCAGGTGTCATGACCTGTATTCTATTTTCCACTCGGATGATGGTATCTGCTCGGTTTGCAGCCCGCGCCATGAGCATTACCTCATTCTTTGGGTGGAATGGTATGGGGCTGGGAGGTTTTCTAGGGGGTTATTTCTTCGATTTGAGCGGCAACTATGTTTGGTCTTTTACGTTTGCTTCTGTCGCTGGTATTGGAAATCTAATCATTCTGACCTTTTTTATGGTCCGGATTAGGCGGAAGAGGTTGCTTAACTCAGCGTCTTGATCGTTACTTTAACCAAATCTATTTGACATGCTGTGTTTCTAACGTTGTCCTCTCACTCAGATTCCTCTAGTCGAAAGGCATTGTAAGAAAAGCCAACAACAGTGAAGACGAGACTGAGCACGCTGACAAAATAGAAGTTGCGAAGTCTTGAGTCTATGTTATCCATGATTTAACTAATCTGGGGAGCTGTCAGTGATCTGGCCCATATCCTTGAGGTATAAGGCTAACTGCCGATCATGACGACTGGTTGCGGTTAAAGGACCCTTGGAAAGAGAAGGCGACCATCTTGGTGCCCTGGCGGCCTCGACTTTATCACCTACGACGGTGACCCGTTGAATGATGCGTTCGCCGTCAAAATCATTCAATACGTAGTGCTGGGTACAGCGATTGTCCCAGATGCCAACCGTACCTTCGGACCACTGATAGCGGACGGTAAACTGTGGGCTCTTGATCCAGTTGGTGAGGTACTCGAGCATGGCTTTGCTTTCACTCCAGTTCATTTCGACAATACGCCTGGTAAAGTGTTCGTTAACATACAAGGACTTCTTACCTGTGACCGGGTGTACTCGCACAACAGGGTGAATTGTCATTTTGTCTGGTCGATTGTGAGGAAGCGCATCGTTTAATGCCGTAAGTCCTGTACAAAGCTCTTTCATTGGCTCTGATAGCTCATTGTACGCATGCTCCATACTCGCCCACATGGTATCTCCACCCACAGGAGGGCACTTCACCATATGGAGTATCGACATAACAGAAGGTCGTTGTTGGAAGGTGAGATCAGAATGCCATTCATCAGCGACGCCCCCCTGTGATGCTGCAAGTTCAAATAGATCAGGATGATCCGGGTAGGCATTCTTGAGATTCGGATGCCCCTCTATTGGCCCAAAACATTTTCCCAGGCTCGTGTGCTGTGTTTTGCTAATATTCTGCGCAGGGAAAAATAGCACCTTGTGGTCGAGTAGCAATGATTTGATGCGGTCGATATCCGAATTCGTTGGGGCACCTAGGTCGGCACCTTCGATCTTCGCGCCCAGACTACCTGACAGTCTTTTAACTCGCCACTCTTTCATGCTTGCCTCCTAACGAGCAGTCTACGTAATACGGTCGATCATCGCTACGCGAATTAAGTGCTTTGCAAAACCATTCGGAATGATTAAGTTGTCTTTTTTAATCTTGAGGTTGAGGAATGAAAAGACGTGATTTATTAAAGGGCGTTGGTGCTGCCGCTTTGCTTCCCGCAGCCCTGACCCAAGCCAGCATAGGTAAAAAGAAAACCAACGTCATCCTGATCATGACTGATGACACCGGTTACGAAGTTTTTGGTTGTTACGGGTCGAAACAATACCAAACACCCCGTGTTGACCAGTTAGCGGCAACTGGTATGCGTTTCAACCACTGTTATTCCAATCCCGTTTGCGCACCCAGCCGCCTTTCCATTATGACGGGTAAGACCAACGTCAGAAATTACGTCCACTGGGGCATTCTGGATCCCGGTGAACAAACCATCGGTCACATCATGAAAGATTCGGGCTACGCAACCTGCGTTGCCGGTAAGTGGCAGCTACATGGTGAGGGGACCTTCGTGTCTGAAAAGAAGGGTGCAGGCACACTTCCACAAGATGCGGGATTTGATGAGCATTTTTGCTATAACCTGGAGAAGTCCCACCACGACTACTGGAAGCCCATTTTTACCGTTAATGGTCAGCAGAAGACGTATGAAGGCGAGGATGCTTATTCACCAACCCTTGCAAATGACTACGTGTGCGACTTCATCGATAGAAAGAAGAGCGATCCTTTTTTCATCTACTATCCTTTGGTGCTTACCCATGGGCCGTTTGAGCCAACACCAGACAGTACCGATCGATCTTCGAAAAATGTGCAACAGAATTTCGAGGATATGGTGTCCTATATGGATAAGCTGGTAGGTCGTGTCGTGGATACGCTGGATCAAGCAGGCGTCAGGGAGGATACCCTTATCCTGTTTACGGGGGATAATGGATCGCCTGGCGGTAAGAAGGGCGGGATTGTCTCTGAACTAAATGGCGTGATGATTGAGGGTGGCAAGAGTAAGACCACTGATGCGGGCACGCGTGTAGCTTTGGTGGCCAATATGCCAGGTACCGTGCCGGCAGGGAAGGTTAACGATGACCTGGTTGATTTCAGTGACATGTTGCCAACGATTGGCGCTATAGGCAGTGCGAGTTTGCCGAAGGGTGAGGTGCTTGATGGCGTTAGCTTTGCGCCGCAGCTCCAAGGTAGAAGGGGTACACCCCGTGAATCTATTTACCAGTATTTTGAACCCATTCCAGGGCCCGTACCCAATCCAGTAGTTTTTGCGCGAGATCAGCGATGGAAATTATACGGCGATGGTCGTCTATATGACGTCAGCAACGATGTACTCGAACAGCACCCCGTGACTGAAGGCGGCAGTAGACCGCGCAAGAAGCTCCAGGCTGTACTCGACTCAATGCCCTCGGAAGGGCTGAAGATTTACCGGCCACCCAGGGACCCAATGGAGGGAAGAGGCTAAGTATTACTTAGCCTTTGTCGGCGGCGATCTGCTTGGCTGAATCTCGCTCGTTGACGCGGGCTAGCCAATCATTCGCCTGGTCCGGCAGTTCGGTCATTAGATCAATGTCACAGAGCTTGCTCAACACGTTATTAGCGAGCGGTATGGTATTGGCAGCAACAATATCCGCCAGGGTGAAATTTTCGCCGCCAATCCAGGGGTCGAATACAGCCAGCTTTCCAAGCGACTGCATACCGCGCGGTACTACTTTGGCGAGCGTAGCATTGACTGCCTCGTCTTTCGGCGCACCAAATACTGCAGAATTTAGGCCGGGACGCGAGGCTGTGTCTACGTGGTTTATGCAGTGGAGTGCTATTTGACGTGCCCTGGCTCGCTCATAAGTAGATCCACGCAGTAGACTTGGTTCTGGCTTTAAATCTTCAAGATAGTCCAAAATTGCCAAGGTTTCGGCGATCGGGCCGTCTGGTGTTTCCAGTGCGGGAACCTTCCCCATAGGGCTTTTTGTAAGCCAGTTTTCATCTTTTCTACTTGGCATCTGTTGGACTTCTTCGAAGTCGATGCCCTTTTCAAGCATTACCATTTTAACGATGGAATAGTAGTTGCTCATTTGAATGCCGTGTAATTTCAGCACCACACTTCTCCTTTTTAGATTGGTGGTTCTACACCACCAGTTGCTATTAAACCTCTTAAGATGCTCTCATTAATGAAATTTCGGATCACGTTTTTCTTTGAAGGCCTGAATGGCCTCTTTGGATTCGTCGTGACCAGATGGATCAATCATGTTGCTTGCTTCCAGTTCAAACGAAGCTTCCAAAGGCTGATCCAGCCCTTGCTGTAAGTTCTGTTTAATCTTCCCCAGCGCAATGGTAGGCCCTTGGGCAATGCCACCTGCATAGTTGATTGCATCTTCGCGAAACGAGGCATCGGGAAAGACTTGATCAACTAGGCCAATTTCTTTGCATTCGCGAGCGCTGAGTCGAGGTGAATCGTACATCATCGTTTTGGCTCGTGCGAGGCCAATTAAACGTGGTAAGAACCAGCTCGATCCATAATCGCCACTTAACCCAATATTTTTAAAGGCGGTCGTCACGAACGCGCTCTCAGCCGCGATTCGGATATCGCAGGCTAGCGCGATGGATAACCCGGCGCCAGCTGCTGCACCTGGTAACGCCGCTATTGTGGGTTTGCGCAGATGGTATATTCGTCCGGTGAGTTCCTTCTGTTTTTTCACCAGCTCTGCAATACGCTCTTCTGCGGGCCGAGGGCCAGGAGCACTTCCACCCATTTCCGTAACGTCACCTCCAGCACAAAAGGCACTGCCTGTCCCCGTAATCATGACGCATCCGACATCATCCCTAGCTTCAACAACAGGCAGTACAGCACGCAGGGCAGGGGTAAGAATATCGCCCAGGGCGTTTTTCTTGTGGGGTTTGTTTAAGGTAATGAGCGCTATACGATTACTGATGCCGCAAAGCAGCTCTTCGGTACCGGTTTCTAGTTGTGGCATGGGTTTGCATTAGCAGTGTTACGAAGACGTCAGAATACTACCTGATCTTGTTTCTGACGCAACAAAGGGAGCAAATAGGTCGCCTAACTCTTCCAGCGATCCGTCTATTTATAATCATTAGACTAATCAAAGCAGCTCCAATACAAAGTCCGTCAAGTAAGGCCAATAAATATGTCTCCACTACCAGGTGTCCACCCATCCATGCTTCTTGCCGTCTCGTGGTAAGACGGGCGGAGCAGCATTAAGTCCCATGGCGATCCAGTTTCGAGTCTCTGCAGGGTCGATGACATCGTCGACCTCAAACACCGTGCCCGCGTTTAGAGCTCTGGACCATGCGTAAGCGTTTGCAACCAGTTTCTCATACCGGGCTTTGCGTTCCTGAATGTTTTCAATAGCTGCCAGTTCATTTCTTCTACCAAGTTTGATCTGTCCTTCAAGACCCATGCCTGCAAATTCTCCAGTGGGCCAGGAAACTGCGAACATGGTTTCGTCGAAGCTTCCGGCAGCCATAGCGATTGCACCGAGCCCATACGCTTTACGTACCACTACGACAAAGTAAGGTACTGTGAGATTGGCACCGGCCACATACATGCGCCCACAGTGACGAATCAAGGCCTCTTTTTCCGCCTCGGGGCCCACCATGTTTCCGGGACAATCGATCAGTGAAAGTATGGGAATATCAAATGCATCGCACAACTGCATAAACCTTGCCGCTTTGTCGGCTGCGTCTGCGTCAATAGCGCCACCGGTTGGCGAATTAGAGTTGTTAGCAATGACACCAACTGGTTTTCCTTCGATGCGAATGAAGGAGGTAATCATAGCTAGGCCGAAGTTAGGTCTCAGTTCCAGTACTGTATCTTTATCGGCCAGGGTTTCAATCACTTCACGGATGTTGTAAACGGCCCGACGATTTTCAGGAACCATATGACGTAATTTGCGCTGCTCGTTAGCCTGCCAGGCTGTGACATTTCCTTGAAAGAAGGATAGATAGTGTTTTGCGGCGGCTGTTGCAGCTGCCTCATCTTCCACTACGATATCCATAACACCATTCGGTTCTTGAATGCTAACGGGGCCTACTTCCCCTGGAGCATAGGCACCAAGCCCTCCGCCCTCTATCATAGCGGGTCCACCGACACCGATACTTGAGTCTTTAGTGGCAATAATGACATCGCAAGCGCCAAGTAAAACCACATTTCCGGCAAAGCAAAACCCGGAAGTTATTCCTACGATCGGCACAAGTCCCGAACACTTACCCAGTTGTCTCCACGTTCGTGTATTTAGACCACCTATCATTGCGGCAGTAGTGTTGATTCCTGGGTTTCGACCATTGTAGGTGCGGCCGCCTCCACCTTCGGTGTAAAGCACGACGGGTAGACGATACTTTTCCGCAATGATAAACATACGATCTTGTTTCTGGTGGTTCTTGCGTCCCTGGGTTCCAGCCAAAACCGTGTAGTCATATGACATTGCAACACATCTGGCATTTTCGCGACCAACCAGATCACTATTGACGCGTCCGATGCCCATTACCATGGCGTCAGATGCTGTCCTGATAATGCGTTCCTCGATTTCTTCGATAGTGTCTTTCGGTTGGCGAGTTGCTGTTACAAGTGCACCGTATTCAGTGAACGATCCATCGTCACACAAATCGTAGATATTCTCCCTTGCCGTGCGCTTATTTGCGTCATGTCTTTTAGCCGTGGCCTCGGTCCTAGCTTCGTCTTTCGTCAGCTGCTGGAAGTGATTTATCTCCGCAAGATCAGGCCTGATGGCATCGTAGTCGATGTCGGTGTGGGCCTCATAGGCGCCTTCGATGTTTTGCCCCTCAATGAATACAATCGGTGTATCTTCGAAGATCGTATCACCCACTTCCAGGCTAATTTCACGGACTAAGCCCGACTCGGGTGCTGTTATCACGTGTTCCATTTTTAATGCTTCGAGGACTGCGACGGGTTGCTCCGCCTGAAGGGTATCGCCAATACTGACCGAGATCTCAACTATCATGCCCTGCATGGGTGACAGGACAGGAGAAGTACCTGGTGGTCCCTGAACAACGGGCGCGGTAGGTTCTGCGGCGGTAGGGGTGGCTCGCGCAACATGCAACACCGCAAGAGGGTCGTCAGGGTCTACATCTACGCCAGCTTTCTCGATTTCTCTTTCTCGCGAGAAATAGCGAATACTGTCATCACCAGTATTAAGTAGATCGGTGATGTTTTCTTCGATAAATCGCGTATGAACAACTTCCCCTTTAAATGCTGTATGTATAAGTAGTGCGGTTAGAAAGTCGATGTTGCTTCGTACACCTTCAATACGAAACTCGGATAGTGCTCGTTTGGTTTTGCGTACGACTGTATTCATGTCAGGCGCATGCACAATGAGTTTGGCCAGCAGCGAATCGTAATGTGGACTGGTGACATAGCCAGGATAACCATAGCCGTCCACCCGAATCCCTGGTCCGGCCGGCGGCTCGTACGCTGATATCAATCCGCCGGCAGGACGCGAGGTTGCATCTGCGTTCATGCTTTCCAGGTTTACCCGTGCTTGCAAAGCGACGCCGCGTGGTTTTGTTATTGCAGTCTGGGAAAGTTTCAAGTCTGTGAGGCTAGCGCCCGCCGCAATTTGCAGCTGCAGGGCAACCAGATCGAAGCCAGTGATTTCCTCAGTTACCGTGTGTTCAACCTGCAGTCTCGCATTGGCTTCCATGAATACATAACGATCATCTGTCACCAGAAATTCGATCGTACAGAGGCCCCGATATTTAGCAGCAGATGCAATGTCCACCGCAGCCCCGAGTATTTGCGTACGCTGCTTTTCGGGCAAATCAAAGGCAGGAGCGATTTCTATCAGCTTCTGCCGCTGTCGCTGTAAACTGCATTCTCTATCCCAAAGGTGTATCACCTCGCCGGTGCCATCCCCAAGAATTTGCACCTCAATATGACGTGCGCGCGGAAGCAGTTCCTCAACATACAGGTCTCCTGATCCGAAGGCCTGCGATGCTTCAGAGGATGCACGAGTGAAGGAATCCTCTAGCTCGGTGAAATCGAATACGGGACGCATACCACGTCCACCACCGCCATTGATCGCCTTCAGCATGACAGCGCCGGTATCTCCTAGGCTTTCAGCAAACTCCTGCGCTTCCGCGAGGCTTATCTTACGGCTTAATCCTGGTAACACCGGCACATCGACAGATTCGGCGAGTGCCCGCGCAGCTGCTTTATCGCCAAAAAGACTCAGAGTTTCAGATGAAGGTCCAATGAAAGTGATACCCGCTGCTTCGCAGCGCTCTGCAAATTCAGAAGACTCACTGAGGAAGCCATAGCCTGGATGTATCGCGTCGCAATCTGAGTCTTGAGCAATCTCAATAACTCTTTCGTGATTCAGGTAGGCAGATACACCGGTTGCCTCCAAGTCTATAGCTTCATCCGCGTGGCGCGTATGCAATGATAAGTTATCGTCGGTTGCAAATACCGCAGTCGTCCGGATTTCAAGATCTGTTGCGGTTTTCAGAATTCTGATGGCGATCTCACCGCGGTTAGCAACCAGAAGGTGATTCGGTACGTTCATGGACACATTCCTAGCACGAGGGTCGTCCCCTCTTGAAAAAAGGCGATAGCATACCTGTGTTGGCTAATTGATACATCTACGAGTATTCCCTATTATGCTGAAAACAAATTAACTTACAGAAATGGAATAACGAATGAGTGATAACCAAGCGGAACACACAGGATCATGTTATTGCAGTGCAGTGGAAGTCACCGTTACTGGGGTGCCCGGGGCAGCAGGCTATTGTCATTGTTTTTCGTGTCGAAAATGGCATTCCGCACCTATCAATGCTTTTTGCGTCTTTCCAAAGGACAGCGTTCAAATCGAAGGTGACGTGACCATCAGTCAGGTCGACGCGGGAAGTGAGCGTGTTTCCTGTAAGGTCTGTGGCGGCTGTGTCGCAAATCGTAAGCCCGCGAATAATATGATCGCGGTGTACGCGATGACCCTGGCGGAGACAGATTTCAAATTCGAGCCGGCTTTTCATATTTTCTATGAGGAGCGGGTTATGGATGTAACGGATGGGTTGCCGAAGTATATTGATAGGCCGAAAGGGTTTGGGGGTAGTGGGGACACTATGGGGGAGAGTGGGTAGTCTGGTCTGCGCGACGTACAACGGCTAATGCACTCCTCGCAGTCGACCCGTTCAATGCAGATGTCGGTGCAACGACCGTGGTACCCGGTTCACATCTCTGGGATCATCCAGTCGATCAAGATCAGGAGACCATATCGATAGTGATGAATCCGGGAGACTTGCTGATTCTTGCCGGCAGGACGTGGCATGGACATGGACCGAATACTACTACCGACCGGGAACGCCGCGCCTTCAACTTCTATGTTTGCGCAGGTTGGTTACAGACCGGGCATGGCATCGGATGCGGCATGTCAGAAGAAGAAATTGCAGTCCTGCCCGATACGTTACGGGCAATGCTGACGCATTACGTGATGAGTTGGTTAAGTGGACACACCGGGAGTAAGCTCAGGGCTCGTACTGAACACACCAGCTAGGCATATCAATCCGGCACATTCGCGGCGCAACGCCTCGCCGGGGCTCTCTCAACTAAATCCATTATAGACATTCGTAGGTGATGGCTTACTCTCAATGTTGGACCGAGCTCCATATAGGCCTCGCTTTGCAGCATTCATGCTGAAAAAAGAACAGGTTTTTATCACTACCTGGAACCCCGGAGATTGTTGGAAATACACCATGATGTTCTTTATTCCTCGCTACCAGATGGAGGAGGGGAGGACTTTGCTCTGACGGTAGAGAAGGCTGAAGTACCTCAGTATATCGAGCTACGGTTTACTGATAGGCCGGATTGAGCAGTTCAATTTAGCAGCAAGTCAGATGTTTGCTTTTCTGGTTTGATGGGCGCAATAATGTAGCTATCGAATACGATAGATTCGAAACGATTATATATTTGACTTGAGGGAAGCTTATTCATTTATAAAAGGAGGCATAAATATGAAGTATTTTAGTTCTATTTTATTATCCCTTGTTTTAGTTTCTGGTTGTGTTTCAAATAAAGCTATTCAAACAGTACAAGCTGGTGACCAAGAAATGTCTTGCGTGGCACTAAAGAATGAGCTGGCTTCACTTGGTGCTGTTTTTGAAGAAGTAAAAGATGACTCTGGTGTTACTGGCAAGAATGTAGGCCTCGCATTAGTATTTTGGCCGGGCATTATTGTTAATGAAGTTAGATCTAATAAAAATCAAGATTCAATCGATGCCAGAATTGTTCATTTGAGCTCTATATATAATGGTAAATGTTTGAATGAATCATCAGATGCTCAAAACACTACAGATCAGTTGCGTGAGCTCAAGAAATTGCATGAAGAAGGGTTGATCAACGATGAAGAACATGAATCTGCCCGAAAAAGTGTGCTAGATAAATTATAAAGTTCTTAATTATGCAGCTAACGAACGCGGAAATATTTTGTATCGCGTTCTAAGAGTTTAAAGATATTGTTTTTGCGAATAATGGTGTATCCAGAGCAAGCGAGTTGCCTTCAAACGTTCTAGAAGCGTTAAACCAAGGACATTATATTACTTGGGAGCACCCGTCCATTATCGATGAAGTATTTAAAAAGTACGATGCGATAATGATTTCGGAAGATGGTCGAGAATCAAGGACTATAGCAATAAGAGATCCAGACCGGGTAAAATCCGCCGAACCCGCAACTTACGATGACAACGGCGATTTGATTCCTTTGTCTCAAAGGTTTGACAGTCTGTCTGATGACATTCGTTACTCACCCGAAATACCGCCGGAGCCAGCACGACCATTGGCCGACCAACCAGAAAACCAACCGGTAAAAGGTCGATTGAGCAAAGAGCAATCGGATCGAATAAATGAGTTAAAAAATTACTACGACGATGTGACTCCTGAACGAATGAAGGAGTTAAAAAATGATGCAATTGACTCTTTGCAAAAGCGTCTACAGGAAATCGAAATACCAGAAGAAGAGGCAAAAAAACTTGCTACTGAAGCGTACGAGCATCTACACGAACGAACTAAAAACGCTTCTCAAGTAATCTCCGGTATTGGTGCCGATGATATGAATCGTATTGCTGGTGACAAAAAATCAATGCGGAAAACTAGGGAGTCAGTTAACCCCAACTGGCTGACGTCTGCATTTGAGTCATTCGAAAACGACATTGATCTTGCAATGATGAAAGCGCGTCAAGTTGCAGGAGCCGCGAGCGCGGCACGTCAAGTTACACCGGAGCAGGGAGAGTCTTTTGTTATCGGTGAACGAACAGCCGACACGAAAGCGTTTGGTTCTAGCCTCCGAGACGACGCATCTAGTCCGCCGAGAGTTTACGCTTCAGTTGTCGAAGGTCAAAAATACGGCGCTGCTGGAAACTATAATTATTTTTTCGAATGGAAAAAAGACACTCCGATGGTGGTCACGTCTCACCACCACTATGGAGTAGGTAACGGATTAACTCCTATCCATGAAGGGGCTCAAATCGGGGACAAAAATGCTCGTTCATTTGGCGATACTGCAAACGAAACATACGACACGTTACCAAGCGGAAAAAGAATTTTAAAAACACATTTACTGGTTGGTAACAAAGGAGCCACTACCGCACGAGCACACCAACTAATTGTCTCAGCCCCGAAGAGTGGGGTTGATGGCGTCAAACGTGCGTATAAAAAAGACGGAATCGGTGGAGCTAAAAAAGAGCTTCGCAAGGTAATGGTTCAGCAATTGATTGGTGGAACCTCTCAGGGAAAAACGCAGCACTATAAAACGGATTCTGGCATCCCACCAACCCCAGCTACACAAAGAAGCAGGACGGAGGCGTATGTCTTAAACCCAGATTTAGCTAACGTGAAAGCGGTGACCATTATGTCCAATGCGACTGGTAAAGAATTGTCTGCGTTGAAGACAAAAATCAGACAGGCATTTAGAAATAACTCTAACGCAAAAGTTCCGCCGATAAAAGTGATCTCAAAAGAGTCTGGTCACAGTGACAACAAAGGTCGAAAAGCGATAACCGATGAGTACTATTCGTTAACTGGCAAGGTTAGATACAGTCCGGAAATAGACCCAATGGGGGTATTACAATCCGGAGAAAAATCTGTGTTGAAACGAGTTGATGTACCAGTGCTTGACGGGACGTTAAAAAACGTGGTCAGCCTAGCAAAAGTCAAGGAGGAGATTAGTAAAGAGAAAGCCCTCAAGGTAGTAGAGAATACTCAAATAAAACAAGGTATGCCTGTAGGACTCAGGTTAGATATTCCAACGTATGAAAGAACCATAAAGGCAGGGCAACCAGTTTTCCCTATTGCAGTCCATGAAAAATGGAAAGGCAAGAAAGCAGGGAAAGCTGGACCGATAGTGGGTTACACCAATATTGCTACAGTCAGAAA
>CAJWQG010000045.1 GCA_913045175.1 uncultured Gammaproteobacteria bacterium
GCCGTGTAGGGGCCATCACCAACCCCCCCTCTCGTTAGTGGCCCGCCACGCCAGAAGCCCGACCGCATCAGGTACACCATCACCATCGGTATCAATAGTGGGGTCAGCAATACCGTCACCGTCGAAATCGTGCACGACGTCCAGGGCAGTCCCAATGGCATCCCGTGTGGCCGGTAATAGAAATGGATTGTCGATAAGCACTGGAATGGGACCACTGCCAACATTGCCGTAGCTGTTACCTGGCAGTCCACCAAAGGCAGGTGAATTGTAGAATACTTGATTGACAGGCTGGGTACCGTCGACCCTGGTGAACCAGACTTCAGTTCGCAGATTGATATCTTCCGTTAACTCAAAATTCGATAGCACGGTTACGTTGAAGCGTTCTATGTCGTTATAGAGCGGAGTGAACTGAGCCAGTTTCAGGCCGTCCCCACCATTTTGGAATATTGGTGTGCCAGTGCCGCCTCTCGGTACAGAAGGAATCAGGTTACCTGCATCATCAAATTGTGATAACGGCGAGCCGGGGTCATTTATATCAAGGGGAATGCCATTGCCAAAAAGGTTGAAATGGAACTGCCCGCCAGAAAAAAGCGGAAATGCCTGGACATTATCGACGGCTACCGTGAGGTCATTGAATACTTCCTGGGCAGAGGGAGAGCCTCCACCGGGTGATTCGAATCCGATGGTCGTAGCGGTTGCTGGTCGGTCGGTTTGTCTCAGGCCGTCAATTGATGTGTATTGAGCGGCGACGGTGACATTGCCGCGGTCGAATTTTCTGCCCCATGTCATCGCGATACGACGTTCCTCGGCATCATTGTATTCGACGGATTCTCCGATGGAACCCACGACTTCAAAACCTTCGAAGTCGTCCTTGAGGATGATGTTAACCGTGCCGGCCACCGCATCGGATGCGTAGATTGGCGCACCGCCCACGGCGATTGATTCAACTCGGGATATCAGATTTTCGGGAATTGAATTGATATCAACAGCGAGTCCCCCGGTGCCATTCGGTGCAGCGCCGGCAGGAAATCAGTGACCATTTACCAGGGTCAACGTGCGCTGTGCGCCCAGCCCAAGAAAATCCACAAAATTCTGTCCGACTGAATATGCCTTCTGTAGACCCACGCCTGAAATCTCGGGGGTGGCGAAGCCTGCCTGCTCGTTGAGCAGTTTTACCAGGCTAATAGCGCTCCGCAGCTCAATCTGTTCACCATCGAGGACGGTGGCCGGTTGGAGCGTCTCAAAACCAGCTCTTGGAATTCGCGATCCTGTTACGACAATCTCTTCGATAACCGTCTCGTCTGCAGCGTATGCAGGCATTGGAGACCCAATGGAAAGGAATAGAGTGATTGACCATAAGCTTCGGTAATTAAGCATGACTCCAAGACTCCTTGAGGTTCGGCTCAAAGTATTTCCGGGGGATGGATAGATAGGTATTGTCGATATTTCTGAATACTCGCCCATTTCCTTGGCAACCTGTGTCCCTGATAAAAAGAGGTGACTACATCGCTGAATGCTCTGAATTGAATGCCTCAGGAGAGCCAGCATATCGCGAAACGATACCACACCTGACCCCCGATGTCCTATATCGGGACGATGGTTAGTTTGCTGTTAACAGTTATATAACTCGTTGTTTTATAAAGACTATACAGGATTAACGATCAGCATTAGAGGTGGGCTAGGTGGCCGCTCTAAGAAGATTTGAAACCACTCGTTCAAGGTGAACGAGTGAATTACAGACCTCGGCCTGATGACAACAGGGTGCATATTTCTTCATCTCTGCGTCACCTACAGTCCAGCTCATCTTCGGTTCGGGGTTAAGCCAGATAACACGCTTGGCCTTGTCGTACATTTCACGGAGTATTTCGTCTCTCGCTTCGCCGAAATTATTGCGAGCGTCGCCAAGAATGATAATGGTGGTTTTATTGTTAACGTCATCCATGCAATGGTTTTTGAAGTCCTGAAACATTTGACCGTAGTCAGTGGAGCCGTTGCCGTAGTCTCGCATGGTCTTTGCCATCGCGTCTTCGAGTGTAGATTGCTCAAACAGGCGAGTAATCTCTCCGAGATCCGAGCTGAAAGCAAAAGAGCGTACCTTTGGCAGGACTTCAGCGAGACTGTAGAGAAACATAAGTAGAAATCTTGAGTAATTGCTTACCGATCCACTGACGTCACAAATACACATGACTTTTGGACGATCGACTTTTGAAGATTTCCATTTGAGGTCAAAGAACATACCGTCGTACTGCATGTTGTGTCGCAGGGTCTTGCGAATATCGAGGTGGCCTCTACGGAACTGCTTGCGTCGCCTCGAGTGGATGGCGATTAGTTTCTTAGCCATCTTGTACACAATCTCCTGAACATCCTTGAAATTGCGTTTCTCCAGATTAGATAACTTCACCTTCTTGAGGAGTTCTTCCCGAAGTTGTTTGCCGGATTCATCCGCGTGTAAGAAAAATTGTTTTTCGACATAGTCGCGAACTTTATCGCGCAATCGGTCGCTAGCACGGGTCAGCTTTCCAGCGAGGTTTAGCCGCTGGGCTTCACCTGTTGACTGTAGATCAGCGATCTCCTGTTGCAGCTCTGCAAGCCCCATGGCATCCATGATTTTTCGGGTATAAAGTCCTTTTTGAGTGAACACTACAATCTGATTGACCTGGACTTTGCGACCGGCCTCGGCCATGGCGATCATCAGTTCTGTGTTGTCATCCGACAGGAGTAGCTTTCCGAGCGAGGATGTGGATTCGAGTTCGTCTCCGTCGTCGTCTTCCCGGCCACCGCCACCCTGGCCCATGCCTTTTCCACTTGACTTACCACCGCCTTGTGGACTGCCATCCGGGTCGAATTCTCCATCTTCGTCAAATTCGTTAGTGTTTTCGGTTATGTTTTCAGTTTCGGTTTCCTGGAACTTGTCGAAAGAGAAGTAGTTCTCGAAACAGGTATCGAATGCCTCTTTTTCCTCAGGGTTTTTTGCGAGGACGATAGACAGCGTGTTCTTGAGGAATTCACGGTCTTCATAACCGACAACGTCCATGGCCTGCATTGCATCGAGCGTCTCCGCCGGGCTCACCTTAAGCTCGGCTGTACGTAGCACCTTGACGAAATCTACAAGTGTGCGGTCGCTCATGGAGGTCAATCGTTAACCCTCTTTTAGCGCTTTATTTGTAACGCTTTGTAGTTCGGATTCAACCGCCTCGACATCTTCCTGAAACTTTAAAATCACGTTAAGCGTTTGCCGTACAAGATCAGCATCAAGCGATTCTGTATGCAACAGAATAAGTGTCCTTGCCCAATCGATCGTTTCACTGATTGCAGGCACTTTTTTCAAGTCCATGCTTCTTAGTTCCTGAATGAACGACACCAATTGGCTGCGAAGCCTTTCGGGAACATCGGGCACTCGTGCGTGGACGATCTTGCTTTCCAGATTGGCATCAGGGAATGGAATATAAAGGTGCAAACAACGACGTTTGAGCGCATCGCTTATTTCCCTTGTGTTGTTACTGGTCAGGAAAACGAGCGGTTTCTTGTCCGGATTAGCTTTGATCGTACCTATTTCAGGTATGGAAAGCTGGTAGTCAGACAGCATTTCTAAAAGAAGGGATTCGAACTCTTGGTCTGATTTATCCACTTCATCGATCAGTAAAACGCAGCTTTCCTCTGCCTTCAGTGCTTTAAGTAGCGGTCTTGGCTCGAGAAATTGTTCTGAGAAGAAGATGTCGCCAAAATCATGTAGCTTCTGAACAGACTCTGATAAACCTTTGGCTCCCTCGAGAATCTCACCCAGGGTTTCCTTAAGAACCTGCGTATAGAGAAGCTGCTTACCGTACTTCCACTCGTATATCGCTTTGGATTCATCAAGGCCCTCGTAACATTGCAGTCGTATGCAAGGTAGGTCGAGCATTTCTGCGGTGGTTTTGGCGAGCTCAGTTTTCCCGACCCCGGGTGGCCCTTCAATCAGAATGGGTTTTTCGAGGTGGTAGGCAAGGAATACCGCCGTCGCGATCTGCGCGTTGCAGATGTAATGCAGTGATTCAAAGTTCTCCTCGATGACATCGACATTCGCTAGTCGATCTTCGTTCTTGATAGCCACTCGGCTTCCTTTTGCTGAAATTTTGGTGGGTAAGAATGCCGGTTCGATTCGGCAAAGCCGGCAATTATCTAAGTCTGGTGTCCATTTGTACAGCGGGTGGCGTTATGTCGTGGTTTCGTGAAGCCTAATCAGTCCTTCCTGGGCAACAGATGCAATGAGGTCGCCGTTGGCATCAAAAATTGTACCTCGAGTAAAACCGCGTGCCCCTCCGGAAAAAGGACTGTCTTGTTGATACAACATCCATTCATCTGTGCGAAAGGATTTATGGAACCACATGGCGTGATCCAGGCTTGCGACCTGAAAATTCTTAGCTCCCCATCCCAGACCATGTGGACGATAGCTTGTGTCGAGTAGTGTCATGTCCGAGGCGTACGCCAACAGACATTGATTTAACCGAACGTCTTCGGGCATTTCATCCGCTGTTCTTATCCAGACGTGTTGGAAGGGTGGGTGGGGCTCCGGGTTGAACTCATTAATGGGTTCAACGTATCTCATCTCGATGGGCTCGGGACGATTTGCCTCCTCGGTCATGTAATCGGGTATGGAAGCAGCATGCTTTTCGCGCAACTCTCGCCGACTGAGACAGGATTCCGGGGGAGGCACGTCCGGTTTTTCGGATTGATGCTCCAATCCGCTTTCCAGTACCTGGAAGGAAACTGACATGCTGAATATGGCTTCCCCGTGCTGTATTGCCACGACACGTCGTGTGGTAAAACTTCTGCCGTCACGAATTCGGTCAACCGAGTAAAGTATAGGAACCGTGGTGTCGCCAGGACGCAGAAAGTAGCCATGGAGGGAATGCGCAGTTCGCGTTGTATCCTCTACGGTTCTTGATGCCGCTACGAGTGCCTGTCCAATCACCTGGCCACCATATACCCTCTGCCAGCCTTCCGATGGGCTGGTTCCTCGAAACATGTTGACCTCGATAGGCTCGAGATCTAGCAGATCGTTAAGCTCCTGATTCATCGGATACTAGTACTTGTATGAATCTGGTTTGTATGGCCCGGATTCCGGTACGTTAATGTACGATGCTTGTTGATTGGTTAGAGAAGTCATGACACCGCCGAATCCCTGTACCATGTAAGCGGCTACCTCTTCGTCCAACGATTTTGGCAGGACCTCCACCGTTATCTCCTCGCGCTGGCTTGGATCGTGATCTGCCCAGGCGCGCTCAAATAGAAACACCTGTGCAAGAACCTGATTTGCAAAGGATCCGTCCATAATCCGCGATGGGTGACCCGTCGCGTTACCAAGGTTTACCAACCGACCTTCCGACAGCAGAATCAGGTAGTCCGAAGGGTCGTCGCTACGATAGATTTTGTGGACCTGAGGCTTTATTTCCTCCCAGTTCCAGTTGTCTCGCATGAACTGTGTATCGATCTCGGTATCAAAGTGCCCGATATTACAAACTATCGCGTTGCTACTAATCGACTGGAGCATATTCTTGTCGCACACGTTAACGTTACCGGTACACGTTACGAGCAGATCGGTTGCAGCAAGCAAATCAGTGTCGATATCTTCGATTTTTCCGGTGTTGTTACCGTTCCGGTAAGGAGACACGACTTCATATCCATCCATACATGCCTGCATTGCGCAGATTGGATCGATCTCAACAATTCGTACGATCA
The DNA here is from genome assembly GCA_913045175.1 of uncultured Gammaproteobacteria bacterium. GTDB lineage: Bacteria > Pseudomonadota > Gammaproteobacteria > Pseudomonadales > Azotimanducaceae > UBA7455. The sequence goes on from CAJWQG010000045.1 coordinate 5,719, forward strand.
TGCCTTCCTGACGCAAGCTTTGAGACGAGCCTTTGCCCACATCACCATAGCCTATGACCATGGCCCGCTTGCCCGCGAGTAACATATCAGTCCCGCGCTTCACAGCATCGTTCAGGCTGTGTCTGCAGCCGTAACGATTATCATTTTTGGATTTTGTTACCGAGTCATTAACGTTGATCGCGGGTACTTTGAGTTCACCTGACTCGAGCATCTCGTATAATCGATGCACACCGGTTGTAGTCTCCTCGGTGATTCCGTGGATGGTATCCAGCATGTCAGGATACTTTTCATGCACCATCTGGGTCAGGTCGCCGCCGTCGTCGAGAATCATGTTGGCGTCCCAGGGGCTGCCGTCCTTAAGAATCGTTTGTTCGATACACCAAAAGAATTCTTCTTCGGTTTCCCCTTTCCATGCATAGACAGGAATATCCTGATCGGCAATCGCAGCGGCCGCGTGATCCTGCGTGGAAAAAATGTTGCAGGACGACCACCTTACTTCAGCACCCAGTGCGACGAGTGTTTCGATCAATACGGCTGTCTGTATGGTCATATGGATGCAGCCCAGTATCTTTGCACCAGCGAGAGGTTGGCCATCCTTGTATTTCTCGCGAAGGGTTATTAGTGCAGGCATTTCGGCTTCTGCGAGGGCGATCTCCTGGCGGCCGAACTCAGCGAGTTCGATGCTGGCGATTTTGTGGTCAGGTGTCGTCATATTTCTCTCTTTGCGATTAACGCATTTCGTATTTGTGTTCAGTCCACTCTCATCATGAGAGCACTGGCATGCAGCCGTAAGGAGTATGCCGAGGTGCGATGGTATACTGCACTGGATGAGTGGATCAATCAGTCAGACGCAGATGCTTTACAACCCGGAGGAAGAACGCGTTCTGTTTCGCATCAATTCAACGGGTAAACAGGAGTTTCGTTTCTGGATAACCAGGCGATATGCACTGTTGATGCTCAAGATATTGAAGGAGCACAGAGAGACTGACCCGGGCGTTGCGACACAAACCACACCGGAGGCGAAAAAGGCGTTGCAGAGCTTTAAGCAGGAAAAGGCGATGGGGCAGGCTGATTTTAGTAAAAAGTTCGAAGAAGAGGCCGATGAGTTGCCTTTGGGACAGGATGCTCAGATCGCTTTTAAACTTAATTACGGCATAAAAGATGGAAATTTTCAGCTTGGGGTCCAACCGAAGGAAGGGCAGGGCATATCAATGGTAATTAATCAGGACTTGAACGTTAGTTTGACTCAATTGTTGCTGGCGGCTGCCAAGAAAGGTGACTGGCGATTCGCCGAATGGGAAGCATCTGACCCACTAACCAATGAACGTCAAGTCATTAACTAGTTTCTGTCCACAAGATCCGTTGGTACTTTCCATGAAGCTTCCATTCTGTCTTCATCTTCGTTATCTACACTTAAGGTCAAGAGTATGCATGTTAGCTTCATAGCGTTGGTACTCTATAAAGTCCTAACTCTCCCTTCCCCAAAAAGTGTTAGGACTTTTTTTGCCTGTCATTTGGATGTTGCAGCTAACCCTGGTTTTCTGAGATTTCCTGCTGGGTCTTATACAAGGGTAGTTTGATGCGAACTGTTACTCCGTTTCCACCTAGAAGGTTTGCAGCACTGACACTTCCACCATGGTGCTCTGCAATGACTCTGACAACATATAATCCCATACCGAAGTGCATTCGAGTATCTGTTTCTCTAATGGATACCATGGAGTCGAAAATGTTGTCCGACTTATTCGTAGGAATGCCGGGACCATAGTTCGTGACAAAAAGAGTTAACTCATTATTGTCCGTCGTTAAACCGATGGTAATAGTTGAACCCTCGTCCGAGAAATCAACGGCGTTATCGACAAGCTTATCGAGAACCTGTTCGATTCTGGAATCGGAGACCTCGCTCAAGACACTATTCTGAGTACCTTTGTACTCGAATGACCTGTTGGAGTGCGTGACTCGGCAGTTCGCGATATAGCTTTGTACAAGCGCTAGCAAATCCACCACCTCGAAGTCTTCGGCCTCAAGTGCTTCTTCCAGGCTGGCAGCATCGGCAAGATTCTGCACTATTATCCCAATTCTCATCACGGCACGCTTGGCGCTATTCAAGTATCGTTGCTGATCTTGCGGAGACGGGTCGTTCTCCAGGTTTTGTAATGAAGTGCTTAGTGCATTCAAAGGATTGTTAATTTCGTGGCGCAGCGTTCGAGGCATGTTCTCAAGGAACTGAGTGTGTTGATGAAGTCGTGCCAGCATGCCTGAGAAGCTTCGTGCGAGATCCCCAATCTCGTCTCCTGATTCGGTCTCAGCAAGAAGATGGTTGGTTTGTAAGCGTCCATAGATATCGATCGCGTCGGTGGCTTCACCGCCAAGTTTTCTAATGCGACGGGCTAACCTCACGGAAAATGCGAGGATCAAAGCCACGAAAATCAAGATGGAAAATACCGAAAAGTTAACGATTTGCGTCAATCCATCGCGTCGTAACTTTAGGATGCGATCCGTATTTTGTTTAAGCACCACGGTGCCGATTATCTCGTCCTCTGCAACGATTGGATGCGCCGCGATAATCACTTCCCCTTCTTCCTCACTGAACTTCCGCTGAAAATTTGGCGTCCCCGCGAGTGCGTCTTTAATGACCATGCTTTCGACTTCTTCAGTAGTAGCTCTCAAGCTTGGTTCCGCTAGCTTATAGAGTGAATCGAGAAGGAAACTGATTACTGAGAACCAATTCTGATCAGCGTCCTCATCGAGTGCTGCAGGCGAGAGCTGACTTCCCCCTTCGTCAACTCGAATTCGACCCTGGCGATCAATTACCTGGATATTTGCGCCGGAGTACCCCAGGCCCTCGACGATTCGTAGTACCTCGGGTGATTTTAGAAGCACTAATCCGAAAGCTTCCTTCCCATCTGACGGCAGGGTAGCCGTCAATGATTCGACAACCCGCGTGTCCTTATCGTCAACATCGACCACCACCAGGCCGAAAGTAGGAGAGGTGCTACCAATAATTTCCAGTGGCATGCGGAACTCGATGGAGTAACCGTTCTCGTTCTGGGTCATAAAGCCCTGAATACGGTTTTCGGCGGCACCTATGGCATAACGCCAGTCGCTCATTGGGTAGGCAGTAGTGACGCCCGGGTCGGTCATTGTAACTACATACCGCTTTGTGGTGCCGTCACTTCCGGTGAACTCGATGCGGATATGATCGGACAGGTCGAGACGTAAAATATTTCGATCTCTGAAAACCAGGTGATCGTCATTCACATGGAGCAAGGTGAATATCTGGTCGTTATGTTCTCCCAGAACAAGGTAAAACTGGTTAGGTATCGTTGGACTATCATCCTGCGGGTCAAAACCACCGAATCCAATCTGGTAGTCCAGGATGTTCTCCCAGTCGTTATCTTGACCGTCAATGCGAATGGGGTTTTCTAAAGGGTGAGCGAAAAGCTGTTCATAACCCTCTGGTGATAGGGGCAGGTCGTCGAACAGGTCCGAACGACCGTTAAGCAATGTTGAGATACCCTCTGCTGTGAGCAGCTGCGCATTGGCCTGGCTGTCTACGAGGAAGTCTTCCATCTCACGCAGGTACTGATAACTGAACCAGGGTATGACAACCAGGGCCAGACTCATCAGGATGAGCAGTTTTGTTCCTAGCTTTGGTCCTCGTAGTATGGGGGAAGGTGTCGTCGAAGCCACTCTGGGATCACTGTTTTACAGACCAGCGGTAACCGAATCCATATTCAGATTTAATGCAGTCGAACTCTGGATCGATAGCCTCAAACTTTTTGCGTATGTTGCGCATGTGGGTATTTATCGTGTTGTTGGTAACAAGACTTTGCATCGTCGCGTTCATCAACGTGTCGTATGACACGGCATGTCCTGGAACGCGGACTAACTTTGCCAGCATACGGAACTCTGTACCTGATAGATTGATAGGCTCATCTTGCCAGGAGACCAGCAAAGCCTCCTGATCAATTGAGAGATCGCCTACCATTTTCGCGCTTGTCGAGCCGCTCGCTGATTGTACTCGCGCTTCTTTGATACGCAGTAGTGAGCTAATACGTTCAGCCAGGTAATCGAGAGAGATTGGTTTCGGCAGGTAATCCCAGGCCCCAAGTCTGAGGCCAGAGATTTTGTCAATTTCTGCAATACGTTCGGTCAAGAAGATAACAGGTAGAGTCGGAGACTTAGACAGAAGGTCCCTGCATATTTCGAATCCCGCATCGACTTCATCACCAAGAATTATGTCCAGAATGGCGAGATCCGGCAACTCATTATCGAAACCTTTGAGTGCTTGTTCTCGATTGCTAAACGCGGTTACGTCGTAGCCTTTCTTAATTATTGCGTCGACGTAATTATCCCGCTGGTCAGGATCGTCTTCTACGATCACGATTCGCTTTACCATTTTTCTCCTGTGAAGAGTTGTTCCTGAGAAGAGATTCGTGGAGAACAGATACTATGACAGTCGAAGGTAAAAAATCTCACCAAAGGTCAGGTATTTCTACCGCATTGTACCGAATTCATTGTTTCTCCACACTTGTTCAGGGAACTTTCATTATCCTTCAACGTATCGTTGACCATTTAAGGGTTTACTTGTTGACTCATACAACTAAGCACTGAAGCAAGTTTTCCCATGAAAGTATTCCTACCGGTTACAGACTCGCTTTTGGATAAGTATGGTACTGAACAGCTAGTTCCTTTTAATCCTGAGTTTCTTGTCCAAAGTGACGTTGTTGCAAGAAAACCGCGTAACTGGATAGACGACGACGACTATGTATCTGCCTGCGAGCGTTTAAAAGCAACCCAGGCACTTTCCGCTTAGCTTTTCTAGTTAGATAGCCCAGATCGCTAATCTTGTATTTATTATGGCCTGTCGGCATGGCACCTGCTGAAAGGTTCTAGCTCTTTAGAAGTTATGCCTCCCAATCCCTCTATTTTGGTCCAAATTGCTCATTTTGGCGAGGTCCTGTCAAATAAGAATAGCGAGTCTTACTCGTTAGGATTTAGGATTCTTTCTTTGCTTTCTCGCGTATTGCTTCCATTTCCTCAGGGGTGAATACATTGGTGTCAGCGTTTTGTCTGGCGGCCAATTCCTCTGAATCTGTAGTTGCTTGCGCGTCAGCCTCGGCCTTTAGGCGCATGGACGCTGCTTCTTCCTGGGTGAGGATGTTTGTATCTGCTGTGTGTACATTCTCGTCGGGCACAACATCGGGCTCGGGATTATTCTTGGAGCCAGTTTTAGATAACAACCACACGGCGCCACCTATTAACAAGCAAACTAATAGCGCTATTAACGCAAGTGCAGTGAAATCCATTACCGGCTCCCTTGGTCAGTTTTCATAGGATACTGCGAAAGCGACGATGGTCATAATGCCAATGGCCATGCAGGGTGATTCCGATGACGAGCGGAAGAATGGTAGGATTAGCGCTTTTTTGAGAGAGAAATATGTCTGCATTAACCTATGAAACAGAAGCGACGGCGATGATCGTTGGCGTCGGTTTGATGGGCCAGTTTCTGGCGACTAACGCGCCTGATTGGCTTGGGCTATCGAAGCTGGTGCTGGTAGACCATGCTGATGAGATTAATGTTGCAGGGAACATGACTCCGTTAACCCAGTTTGCGGATTCCGTTGCCGCCGGAGGGAATACCGAAGTCGTCGCGGAGACCTTGAACGTATCCAGTGAAGAAGAGGTGGCGGAGTTATTTGCACGGCACAAGAATATCCGCTATATCCAGCATACCGCAGGTATCTCTCCACGGCCGCTTACCCCACCCGAGGAGCTTACCAAAGAGGACGTTATTGGCGCGTGTGAGGTCAATCTCTGGGGTGCTCACAATATACTGAAACAGGGGATCAACGCTGGCGCATTTGGACCCCGCACCCATGGTGTTATTATTCTTTCCACTTCCGCAACAGTTGGGTCAGAAGGCCGGGCCAGTGCAGCCTACGAAGAGTCGAAGGGCGGCCTAATGAACCTGTTGACCTTGCAGTCACGCTATTTTCTGGAACGGCATGGTCTGGTGCTAAATGGTATTGCCCCATCTCCCTTGCGTGGCCCCATGGCAGCGCAGAACCCCGTTAGTGCGGGGCGTCTTCAGGCGGTTGAGGATGAAATGCCCATTGGCGGTCTGACTGAGCCCAAACATATCGCTGCGGCCACAATGTATTTCTGGTCGGACGAGTGCTGGAGCGTCGGCGAGGTACTAACGACCGATGGGGGCTATACGAAACATAAACCAATCTATGGGAGTCTCTAATGAAAACCGCAACCATTAATGTTGACCCATCGCATGTCATTGACGAGGTAAGTCCACTAGTTTTTGGTGGTTTCATTGAGCACATGGGCCGCTGTGTCTATGAGGGTGTATACGATCCGGACTCGACCGTTGCGGATGAAGACGGTTTTCGAACAGATGTAATGGATGCATTACGTGAACTGCAGATGACCATCATGCGATATCCCGGTGGTAACTTTGCTTCAGGCTATCATTGGGAGGATGGCGTCGGTCCGCAAGAACAGAGACCAACAGTGCGTGAGTTGGCCTGGCAGAGTATTGAAACCAACGCGTTCGGAACGGATGAGTTCCTGAAGCTGTGTCGCAAGATGCAGTGGGAGCCGATGATGGCCGTTAATCTGGGTACGGGCACACCGGAAGAAGCCAGGAACTGGGTCGAGTACTGAAACTCCGATGCGGGAACCAAATATTCGGACCAACGGGTTAGCAATGGGGCAAAAGAACCCTATGGTATTAAATACTGGTGTCTGGGTAATGAAATGGACGGTGCATGGCAACTGGGTCACGTCCCGGCAAAGGAGTACGCGATTCGTGCGCAGCAGGCGGCGAAAATGATGAAGGACTGTGACCGCAGTATCGAGACCATTGCTTGCGGCTCCAGCGGAGCGGGGGGACCAACCTTTCCCACATGGGACCGTGAAGTCCTGGAATATGTTGGTACGCTTGCGCGTTACGTAAGCCTGCACAGGTATGTCGGCAACCGTAACAATGACCCTCTAGAATATTTTACGACGGGGGCCAAAGTTGATAGGCAGATAGAGACGATTGATGCGACCTGCCGTTATGTGCAGGCTGTAAACAGCGCCTCCGGTGCCTTCATCAAAGGAAGCAGGTCCAACCGTAGACACTATCTTTGTTTCGATGAATGGAACGTCTGGTACAAGGATATGACCGTGGACGGCGTGGGTAAATTAGCGCCGGCTCTCATTGAAGAAGACTACAACTTTGAAGATGCCCTGGTTGTAGGGCAGTTTTTCAACAGCTTTATTCGTCACGCTGACGTCGTGAAGATTGCCAATCTCGCTCAGGTAGTAAATGTTATTGCGCCATTAAAAACACATGTAGATGAACTGTTGAAGCAGACGACCTTTCATGCGTTTCGCTTATTCTCTGAGAGCAAGAGTGGTCAATCATTGCATCTTGTGGTGTCAGGAGATTCTTTTGACACGGATGAAGGACCTATCTCGTGTCTGGATAGCTCTTGTATCTATTCGGCTGAGGGGAATAGTCTCTCGCTTTTTATGATTAATCTTTCGCCAACGGACGAGATGACTGTAACCGTGAACCTCCATGGCTTGGAAGCGGCGAGCGCTACTGGAGAAATTCTTCACCATACGGATTTGAAAGCGCTGAACACCTTTGAAAATCCAGATGTAGTCGCCACAGCGGAGTTTGATGATGTATCGATAACCGCGGACGGCTTAATGGCTGAGTTACCAGCTGCGAGTTTAGTGCGTTTGGTAGTCGAAACGAGATGATTCGTGTCGAGATCCAAAACTTACCGTAGGCTGTTTCGCTGTTGTATCCAGCGTGCCAGCTTTTTTTCTCCTGATCGTTTGCCTTCTGGTTGAAACGATCCAGGATCGACCCGGCCGCTGAGTCATCGCCTATTTCAATTAGAAACTTAATAAGCTTTTCCATGGTAGGAAGGTACTTCGGATGTCTGTTCAGATTGTCTCTAAAGCTTCCTACAGCCTCTGTCTGTGCTTGAGCCGTCTGATAGCTATATAGAGTTATTAGAGAGGCACTTTAGTCAATCTGTCGGTGGCAGAAATAAAAAGGATGCAGGAGAACTTAAGCGACACTGGCATTTCTTTTTGTTGTGTAGGTCGGCTTGTACCTGCCGTCCGATCCATTTCACTCGCCGTTGCAGGAATCGCAGGGGTTAAACCCGGCCAATTTTTTGACTACGACCTGCTGGCTTGCAGCATTTTGGCTGGTGGTTTATTAGTGCTAGTTGTCGGTATCAATCAATTCATAGAGGGAAATATTGTGGCTATTAGAGTAAACAAAAACAGCGTCTGGCCCCTGAACAAAATCCAGGCATTTTTAGAGACCCAGGTTTCGCCCATAAGAATTGCTATCAACAATGGTGACTTTCCACTCATAGCATCATTGTGGTTTGAACTGGATGAAGCCGGTGAGCAACTTGTCTGCGCATCTCACAAATCAAGCAAACTGGTACAAAAGCTGGAGCTGGATAATCGTTGTGCTTTTGAAGTCGCCACAAACGATGCCCCCTATAAAGGGGTCAGAGGCGTCGGTAGTGTCGAACTCACCCAAGTGGATGTTGAAAAAGTTCTGCCACGACTCGCTGACCGATTCCTAAAGGGCTCGAATCCACAGCTGGTGGATTGGCTCAGCAGCCGCCTGGAAGATGAATATCTACTTCGCGTTAAACCCCAATGGATAAGTTCCTGGGACTATAGCTCGAGAATGAAAGCCTAGTCGGCATGTCAGTGATGGTCTCCCGATGATCTAATCATACTGGTTGAACGTAATTTATATAAATCTTCCCTGAAAGTTCTTCTCATGACTGAAAATGGTGAATTCGCTCAACACGTCAGTTCGGCTATTATCCAACCGATAGAGGAGTTGCTGGTCTACTTTGAAGCCAGCCACTCTGATGAGGAATACCTTTATTTTTCGGGGGTTCTCAGCCTAATTAAAGAACCTGGCAATGAAGCTGATGTGATTACAGCGGTGATTGAACTATCAAAGTGTGCATTTCTTGGCTTCTACTACCCTGATCATCTTCAGGAAAAGATCAACAAAATTCTCGATGACTCAATTCTCATTGCCCACACAATGAGTGCTGACCAACAGCCTCAGTAATGATCATTAAAAGGAATGACAACGCGAGTACAACAGTCATTCCTAAATACTAGAGAAGACCAATATTGAATGAAATAAATCTATGACTGATAACAACAAAATAGCAATAGCACTGGAAGATAAAGTGAATAAACCACATTTTCTAAAGATTGGTCAACGATGACAATTGCTGATTTCTATCCAAATTTAAAACACCTTGGCGTGTTGATCCTTTTGAAGGTCAATGACTGCTATGGGCCGGGCTTGCTGGCTTACAGATGGTCGGGTCGATCACTGAGGCAACCTTTAGGTCGGGCAAGGGTGACTTTGACCTGTTGATTCAAGCGCGTTTTTTAGGAATGAATGGTAGTCGCAGGCTTAAGCGGTGGCGGTTGCGGTTCTATTTGATCGAGGATTTTTTGGATTATCTCTAGGTCAATAATGTCGGCGATAACGCGCATGGAGCCACCACACAATGGACACACCGTAATATCAATGTTAAAGACTCGTTTGAGCGGTTCGCCGCTGCGACGCATGCGAGAAGTGTGGTGGACCCGTCCGAATCATTGCATCTATAGAGGATCCTGATGTTATTCAGAATATCCTGAAGCACCTAGGCCTGGATCGGCCAGATGATCCGCAAAACCGCTCACCGCCAGTGGACCTGATCGATTAACAAACGACGCTATTCTGAATTCCAGCACATCGACTACAGATCGGTGACGGTTTCGATCGGCCAGAGCTTGGATTCTAGAGACAAATCGCCGAATTTCTAATGTTGAACTCATTCAACTCGTGGATGAGGCCACGGAAAGAGGGGGTTACAGGCAACTCCAAGGGATGACGATACTTTTCTGAATGTAGAAAAAGGGTGTTAATTCTTACTAACCGCCGTCATCGTCAATACCCTCGATATCCTTGAGCTCCCTGCGCAGTTTCCCGAGTAATTCCTTGAGTTTTTTTCTCTGGCATCGATTTCCCCGTCAGCAACGCATTCTGTTAGAGACGATTCTAGTTCATGGGCACCTGTTTGGGGTACCAGTAACTTAGATATTCAGCGTAAAGCGCATAGTCGGGCTTGCCTTGCACCTCGACCTGGTGAGTGGTGGTTAACAACCTTTCCCCATCTCCCTTGTCTATGGCATTCAGAAGAGACACATGGAATCGAAGTCGAACACCGTCCGCAATGACCACAGGGTTAAGAACCCGCACCTTATCAAGCCCATAATTCAACGAATAGGCGCTGTCTATCGGACGAAGACCGGCACTCTCAAAAAAATATGAGCATAGTGCCACCATGTGAAAGCCATGAATCAAGGTTCCACCATAGGGGGTGGTCTTCCCATATTCAGGATCGCAATGTCCGGGCTTGGCCCAACGAGTCACCTCACCAAAGATATTCACCTGAACCTGGTCGATGTCCACCCGATTGCTGACACCCAGTGATTGACCGACAAACTCATGGATATCACTCAAGCGGAAGGGTTTACGGTTAGATTCACTCAACGCTGGCCTTCTGAAGGCCCGTTAAGGGTACTAGGGTCTTTCGTGATGATACTGATGGCAATTGAGACAGGTGTTATTGGCCTTCCCGGGAGCATGGCAACTGCTGCAGGTTTCCTTGTCATGCGGCAGAAAGCCTCGAGGCATGGCGATGGAGGCATCTGAAGATTCATTCTTGGGGATGTGACATGTCAGGCAATTGCCGGGTTCATTCAGCATTGCCATATGTGGGCGGTGATTAAACTTTGTGAATCCGGATGCATCATACAGGCGCCCGGCCGCACTCCAGGGGGCAGCTTCACCCTGTACTGTGTGACACTTGGTACAGCTTTTAAAATCACCACTCAGTTCATCGAGCATCAACGCCCTGAGGCCAGCTCTCATTTCATCCATGGAGGTCATCTGGGCAGTTTTACCTTGAGATTTACCAAGCGTTTCAATCCAGGTTTTCAGCCAGCTGTCCGAGTGAGCAACAGCACGATAACTGATCGCACCTTCATCGGAGTCTACCCGCCAACCGCTCATATGCTTCGATGCCATCCAATCCGTCGTCAGCTCTTCATCGTCTGTCGCGTCTACTTCTTCCCCTGCGAGGTCGTCTTCAAGTTGCGGCAAATAACGTTGCTTGAACATCTGCATCACAAAATTTGCTGCTGACAGCTCTGCTTGCAGCGTCTGGAGTTCCGGATCGGTCGCCTCAAGAGAAAAGGCTTTGGATAGCCGGACGGTTCGGGCTTTTTCACCAGATGAGGAGTAATCGGCCAGTTCGGACACCAGCTTCTTTATCGCCGTTGCCAGTTGTGCTTTTTTCTCGGGCTCACCTTCGTCCTCCAGAATGAAGAACCATTCAAACATATCACCGGCGGCACCATCACCGTCATAGATTTCTGAGAGCAGCGGTAACGCTTCGTCGTCCCCGGCCAACAGCAACGTCATCATAGGCGTCAGGTTTTCACCGACGGCTAACTCAGCCGGCCAATAAACAGGATCTTCAAATTCCATTTCAGGTAACTGCAGAAACGGTACCGGGTTTTTCTTGATGGCATCACCGTGATGATCTTTTGAACGCTGCTCATGGCAACCCTGACAGGAGTTCTCAAATGGACTGACCAACATCGTTTTACCCTCTGCGTCAGCCTGGTGACAGGACTGGCAATCAAGACCATCATCAAACCGTGGCTGGTGCTTGGCATGATCAAACTTGATCCCACTCGAAATACTGGTGGCTGATGTGAACGCCGGATGCCCATCGTTAAAGCTCTCAAACTGATTGGTATGACAAACCTGGCACTGGATATCACTCATGACTTTCATATCATGAGCGGCGCCCTCGTGTTCGTTGTGACAGGTCGAACAGGTCCCCTGGGTCTGGTCCAGCATGGGTTCACCGTGCACCTGATCTGACAGACCCAATAGAAAACTGGTCGGTCCAGCGAGCATGGATAACTCTTCGACAGCAGGGGAAATCTCAGAGAGCTCTGCGGCGCTATGAACTTTCATCGCGATTGCCTGATCCGTTTCGGAAAAATGACAACCCAGGCACTGCTGGTTGACCTCGACACTATGGGTCTCGGTCTGGCTCGCTATCATCGACAACCACCTCCCGAATCCTGATTCTGCGCCCTTATGACAAACCTGGCAATTAGGCACGCCGGGGGGCGGCTCAATAGCAAGGTGCGCAGCAGAGAGTGTTCCGGGAGAAACCATGGTCAGTGAATTTGGACTCATCAACCAGACAAGCAGTACCGCGACAGTAAACAGGCCTGCACCAATGGTCAACCTTGTTCTTCTGGCTCTTAAACTGCGTACAGGCTGGCATGGAGGTTGCTCTGGCGGTGGGCAGGCACATTCACCGGTCGGTGATGGTCCAGCGGTGCACGCGCCTCCGAGCACGTCAGAGCGCGTACAAACCCACCGATCTCCGTCCTTAAAGGGCTCGCAGATCGATTGCGCAGCAACAGTACACCGACCTTTACCATCCGGACCCAGCATGCAGGGATTGCCGTCTTTAGCCCACCCGCAAACCCACTGCTGGTTTGGTCTCTCATACTGACTGTCCCGATGACCTATTTCCTGCAGTGGTATTCTCACGACCCACCGTATGTGAATGCATAAATCAGCACAATGTGGGCCACCAGGAACATCAGCAACACCAGCGTCATGGGAATGTGGAAGAATAGCCAGAGTTTAAGCAGGCCCTGCCGGGCATAGTGAAAGTCCAGGTCGTCCTTCAGCTTGATGAGATCATCCAGCTCTGCCGCAAGCACTTTGTCTTGTTCATCAAGATACCGATCTGATTCTCGCAGCTCATGCCGCAGCCGATAACTGGTTCGTTCAGATCTCACAAGGTGAAGCAGAACGTTCCTCGGACCCGCCAGAAAGTACATCAGGTAGGATTCGTAAAATTCAGCGAGAATCGAACTGGCTGATTGCTCGATCGACTGCAGGATAATCTGTTCAACCCGGTCTTTGATCTGCCGCCGAAAGAGTGGGATCCGCTCAAAGATCACTTCATTGCCACGGCTGGATAAAGTCGTCGGGATGGTGCGGGTCAGGTAAAACCCAAACAGCCCGCTGGCCACCATCAGCGTAAACAGCGCGTAGAGTGCGATATCAAGATGACCTGTGGGTACCTTCCCGCTGGTATGAAACAGAAATATCACCATCGCCGCGATACCGAGATAAATATGCATCTGCAGCCAGGTCGAAGATTTCAACAGGGGTGGGTAGGTTAGTTTTTTACGCAGGTTATAGCTCGACAGAAACACCACGACTGCAAACAGCAACCAGCCGGAGGTCACTACCACATCGGAAAAGGCAATCCGGTATCCGATGGCATACGGTGTCAATATCAAAAGAACCAGAGCCAGGGCCGCAATAGACAACAGGCGGCGGGTCCTGAACAACATGTTTTTTAATATCACCGGTTAAGCCACTCTGACAGATCAAGCAGGTCGTCCATATCTGCCCTCGTCAATGCATCATGAGGGCAGGCTCTGGCACAAGCCGGGCCACCATGGTGATCAACACAAAGGTCACATTTGGTGGCTTTAACGATAGCCTTGCCCTTAACAGGATCAACCATCAAAGCGTCATCCTGTGATTGATCTCGCACATTCACCAGCCGGATGTTCTCGTAAGGGCAACTGTTTGCACAGGTACCGCAACCAATACAGGTGACATCATTGATAACAACCTCACCACCACCCTCCGATCGATGAATGGCCCCGGTCGGGCACCCAATCATGCAAACCGGATCCGCGCAGTGCATACATGCGTTCGCGATCATATGGTGATCGTGAATCTTGCCATGCCTGATGAAGCGTGGGTTGTTGTTGTGGCCGGAAGCACAGGCTCGAACACAATCATCGCAACGGGTACAACGATCAAGGTCTATCAGCATGGTTGCCGTGCCATTGATATATCGGTTCTCGGCCAGAAACTCCATCATTGGAGCCCCGGAGAACTCTCGCTTGCGGCGATCGCCACGCCAGCTAGCCCGGCGGGTCGACATGGCAGTCTTGTGGCGTTCCATTGTTTCACCCAAAAACTTTTCGGGGAAGTTTCCATCCGGCCAGGTCTTCATCATGGCGGGATAAATAACCTGTTCGAAAGTCCGGGTGGGAACGCGCACGATGTCTGTATACCCCGCCGCCCTGAGCGTCGTCTGAATGGGCGAATGATCATCGGTTGATACATTGTGCATCAACTCCTGCAGGCCATGCACATCACCTATGCCCAGGTACCCAAAGGTGTATTCTCCGGCACCATGGCGCCGACTCATGCGCGCAAAGCCTGCCCTGATAATCAGCAGTCCATTCGGATACTGACCTTCTTCCTGGACAACAGGCTCCTGTGTCAGTAAATCCTCATCTCTTTTTCTCAGCTGCTGGTAGGTGCCATGCCAGTCGTATGATCCAAAAGTTTCAAACTCCGCTTCTGCCAGCAGTTGGTCCCATTGATCCTCATCCAGGTCGATCGCCTGAATGAGCGGCGACATCCGGAATGCCCCCTTCAATCCATTCTGGCGAAACAGTTCATTAATATGGTCTCGCAGACCATTGTCGTATTTCATCAGATCGCGAAGGCCTTGCCAGCGTATCTCTAGCAGCCTTGTTGTTCCCGGACCAGCGGCAACGACGGTGACTGACCGCTGAACCCTGCCAAGTGCCGCCAGTTCACCGAACAGACTACCTTCAGGAATAATATTATGTCTGGCCTCGGAGTAGGATTCAGGTGATAGCTCCAGAATGTTCGGGACATCCTGCACAAACACTGTTCCGGATGGATCAAAAACCGCCTTGTCGCGATGCTGCGGGTACAATCTGGAATCACGAACTTCCGGTGCAAGTGCGTTGGTGAACAATCCCTTGACGGACTTCAACAAACTTTTTGAGTGACCGGCTTGCCGGCCAAGCTGCGCTGGATCCAATCCCTCAATAATCGCTCGACAGTCACCGTCTAAAATCAGAAAAGCTGAATTGCCATAGTCTCCCTGGCGAACAATGGCATCACCCTCTCTGTAGAGGCGGATCCTGGTATCGTTTGCAACAATACTGGCCAGCGGGAGTGAGTCAGGGAAACGGGAGGCATCCATCTCCGAGAAAGGCTCTTTCGCAAAGAGATCATTCAGATCTGAGAAGCTCATCTCTCTGCGTTCAGCTTCGTTGGTAAAATCCATGCCGAACGGGAGATCCCACCGTTTCGGTTTGTCCCCGACAGGTGTATTGACTTCTACCACAACAGTTTCCTATGGTTTCATTAGTAGGGGTTACCTTTCGTTTCGGTCGGAATCAGGCCATCTATCGCTGAAAGCCCAGTACCGTCGTGGTTACCGAGGAATGCTTTAGTTGCATCCCCGAGCGCTATAGGCGTTGCTGCATCGACAGTCGCTCCTTCATCAATGTTCGCCGTGACCTTAGCCAACCCTGATTGAATTTCGGGGATTGACGTAGCGGCGAGGACAGCATCCACTCGACCTCGGGCCTGGTTCGCCCGGGCGATCATTGCCTTGTGAAATTCACCACCACGAGTTTCGACCCGGCTGATGTTTTCAAGTGATGTTTCAAGGTCAACCATTAACCCGGTCACATACAACCGACGTCTCTGCTCGGCAGTCGCTTCCCGATTCGTTGGTGAATCCGGTGCACCGGCTGAACTGCTGAAATTGTGACGCACTTCCCCCTGTGACCAGACAACCAGATCAAAATCGCTTCCGGCTTTGTGACCGCCATCGTTCACGATGGATTCATTGGGTACTGTATGACACCCGAAACAGTTCTTCGCAATGTCGTAGATCATTTCAGAATTGATCATTCCCGCGGCCTGTGCTGCACCCAATCGCTTTTCCCGGGCCATCGGACCCTCAGCTTTACCTGTTCCCCACTTGAGGTCATCAGCTGCGGTGTCACCGCCTGCTTTCGAGTGCAGGGCAAGCCAATCTCGTGCCGGACCATGACATGATTCACAACTCACGCCGAAAGAGGCTCTGAGCTTGTCATTCTTAACTTCAGAGGTGTAGTGACACTGCCGACAATCATCAGCACGCTTCATGCTGCGCTCGCCAATCGTCTCAAGAATAGCGACTGCTTCTTCGGATCTGTGTCTGTCCTTGAAGGTCGCAAAATGACGAGTGTTTTGCCACGCCTCTGTTTCAAGTGCATGACAGGATTCGCAATTGTCATCATTTTTAATGGGTCCAACAATCTTGGACGCTACTTCCATTTCCTGCTCAACTGTCATCAGCGAATTGGCCAGCGCAAAAAACGAAGCGCAGCCGAGTAGAACGACCATCAGAATCCTGAACTTATTTTGCATGTATACGCACCTTCTTGTTTTTCTTGTGATAGTTTGCTTGTTCAATTCTCTAGACGTCACACGTCGATATAGATCGCACCATCCGGCACACATGAGCAAGCCAGAAACGTTCCTTCTTCAGCATCATAATCTGGCTGGTTATCACCATAACTGACCTTGCCATCAATCAGAGTCGTCAGACACGTCCCACAATTTCCTGCAAGACATGCATAAGGTATATCACAACCGTTTGCCTCAGCAAACTTGACTATACTCTCAAAGGCAGGGTCCCAGTTCACTGTCTTCCCCGCACGCTTGAAAGTAATTTCCGGACCTTCTGCATTTTCATTAACCTGCATCACTGGCGCTTTTCTGCCGGATGCGGGTCCAAAACTCTCTCGTAAAATGTCTGCGTCGGGCACGCCCCAGTTTTCCAGGTCTTCAATGACTGTTTCCATCATCGGCGGTGGCCCACACATCAGGAACTGGTAATTGTTTGACGGTAACATCTGTTTGAACAGCTCTACGGAAACACGACCATTGACATCATAATCAACGCCTTCCTGATCAGTCTCCAATGGCCGGCTATAGCAAACAACGACTTTCACGTTACTGTGTGAGGCCTTTACGGTCTCAAGATGCTCGCGCATTGCATGGGAGTTACTGTCTATAGTGCCGTAAAAGAACCATACCTCTCGGTTACCCCCCATCGCCGTGACGGTATTCAGCATGCTCAGCACAGGTGTTATTCCCACACCACCACCGATCAGGACAATTGGCCGATCGCTGGTCGTATCCAGAAAAAATTTACCTGAGGGGGCCCTGACATCGAGGATGTGTCCCACATCCACATTGTCATGGAAAAAGTTTGAAGACACGCCAGGCGCCGCTTCAGGGAAATCGCGGGGGGCGGGGACTCGCTTAATCGATACTCTATAGAGCTTCTCATCAGAAGCGTCTGAGAGTGAATAGCACCGGGTGACAGTGCTTGTTTCACCGGGCACTTTCAGTTCAAAAGTCAGAAATTGCCCCGGTTCAAAACCAGGAATAGGACGATGGTCATGGGCTTCAAGGTAAAACGAGCAGATCTGCTCGTCCGGGCTCTCAATCTCGCGCCGCACAACCTCAAATTTTCGGTTACCACTCCATGAGAGCGATTTGCTGATCGACTGTTCATGTTTTTCCCGCGCCTTCTGAACAGCGATACGCATCCGCTGGGTTTCAAGCTCATGGATCTCCCGCTCATTCCTAGAACGGCGGAACGAATCGATAACGAACAACAATGTTGATGTCATTAATCCCAGCATCACGAAGACGCCAAGAATCCAGCTGCTCTGTGCCAGAAAAGCCATCAGAACTCGGTTCTCATCTCGAGCCTGAGCCCGTAATCATTGTCGCGGGAATTATTGAGTGTGCCAAATGCATCCGCCTGCATCACGATATGCGAGCCGAAGACGTGTCGATAACGCATCCCGACAGACAATGCGGCATCGCGATCATCAGCGGTTTGCTGTCTGGCACCTATCTCAAAGATAAACTGGTTAACTACTGGATCAATAAACCACTGATATCCAAAGGCACCGCCATATGATTTGTCAGCCCTGTTTCCCAGTGGCGCGCCGTAACGGCCAAGACCAACTGCCTGAAACAGAATGCCGGTTCTTCCCAGCGGACCACCCGTTGGAGGCCCCCTGGCCGCCGACGCGAATTTATCGATGCCGACAAAGAAATTGGTATAGACATGATCCTGGGTCCAGGCTGGTGACCAGGACAACTCTGCAAAAATGAGGTTGCCGTCACTGACGACATCAGATTCGTCGTCGGTAGCATGAGAACCAAGAATTCGGGTAGACAGATTGAAATGTCCAATTCGCCGAACATCACTCACGCCCCAGAAGAAACCATCCGTCTCACCGTCTGGATCATCGATGTAAACCAGATCAAGATTGTTAGTAGATTTGGGTCCGTCAAGCGCAAAAGACAGGGACCATAGCTTGGTGTTGTCACGCTCAAGGTTGTCGTCCCGGTGCACATCATTCCAGCCGAACAGGAAGGTAACCTGCAGGTCGGACCCGCCTTTAGGCAACAATGTATTCCGCGTAATGCCTATCGCATCTATCGAATCGTTGATCAACATACCTTCCTGGTAGTTGACCGGCTGCCTGCCGACTGCGAACCCAAGATCCAATCTCTTCTGATCGTTGCGATCAAGGTTGGGGAAAATATCACCGAGGTCACCTTCAAAAAAGAAAGTGGTGATTTGTGCATTGATGGCTTCAGCATAGCCATCTGCATCGCCTGGCCCATCAGGCTTGAACTGGTGAGAGGTGAACTGACCGTCCTCGTCGAGAGGGCGAATACCCAACAGGAAGCGCTCCGATCCTGATAATTGCAGGTTCGCGAACAGGTCAAGCCTGTTGGCCCACTCAGAAGTCGTCACATCATTCGCCCGGTATGTCTGCAGGGCAGTTCTGTAGGTTCCAAAAACCACCAGTGACGGTTGCCATACCGCACCCGTTGGCAGTTCCAGACCTTTCCCGATATTTCCAGGACCGAGGAAATCGTCCCCGAGTTCCAGAATAGGTTTGGGTCTCTTGGGGAAATTTTCAAAATCGAAGTGCGTAACAGCTTCAAGCGATATTCGAGAAGTCCGTTTGCCATCAGGCCCGATAGAGCCACCTGCCCCCAGTGCACTGGGTAGCCATAGGCACACCGTTAAAACAACGAAAAACGGACTGGGTGACATACTACGGCGCCTGAACAAGTTCAACTTCCCTTTGCCACACTATCTGATGCCCAGCAACCTGATTATCAGCAGGGTCGTCTGAATCTTCATTCCAGATCACGACCTCACCTTCTTCATCGATATGGCCATGGACCAACACTTCGGCGATATCTCTTGGACTGAGCTCGTAGTCAAACCCTACGTCCTTGATGGCGTCGATCAGATTGACCGGTACCATCGCCGCTTTTAACTCTACGATTGCCTTGATGGGATAGGTTGCACCCGCCAATTGCTCGGATGACACTTTATACTTCGCCGTGCGCACACCTAATGGCTCGATACCCAGCTTGTGTTTCCGCGCACCGTTAGGTCTCCCCTGCAAAATGGTGGGATTCCGTGACGGCCTAAGGAAAACAAGAGGACTGACAGAATAGTTAATCGCCAGAACCTGCTCACGCTCTCCACCGACAATATTTCTCACTAGAAACTTTGACTGAAGACTGAATAGTTCCTTATCCAGCGGCATTTCCCTATTATGAACGTAAGCAGAATGTAGATCCCTGACATCCCCATTGGGGTCAAGGTCACCAGACTCCTTCAATACCTTGCCGTCTGCGTCGACCACTTTGACATACAGCCAGACCAGTCGCTCTGCATCGAACCCGGTTGGAACGTTGTGTCCATTCGTGCCATTTTTCACGTCTACGACAAACTCAATCCCTTTGCGGGATACGTTATCGACTGAAATATCACCTAGCAGATAACCATTCCTGAGCAACTTCAGGCGTTCCTGCTCGATCTCTTTAAGGAGGACAAGGTTGTCCTGGATGATTTCCCGCGCATCATAACGATCATCCACCGACTCCCATCGCTCAGGAAACTCGAAGTCATAATCGACCTCGTCTTCGAATTCATCACTACCCCAGCCGGCTTTCCAGTCAAACTGGAGCCATTCTCGAATGGTTGCCATGCCACGGGCTCTTACGTCGTCCTTGTCTTTCTCCTCTTTGATAGCCCGCAGATCCAGCGGAAACAATGAGGGCGGCAAAACAGAATAGTCGGGGCCAACGAACATATGGTTAGTCAGTTTCCGAGGCTCTGTTTTTAGACTACCCACTTTAGCTGCGGGTCCGAAATCATAGTTCTTATGATAGAAGTCCGGATCGTCTTTGGCCGCAAGCACTTTGCCCGGTTCTTTTCCCATATGACAATCCTGGCAGGTGATGCCTTCAGCATTCGCAGGACTATTCTTGAATTCACTGAACGCCTCTTCAAGCCGAAAACCATTGACCAGATTGACGTCATGGCAGGTGCCACAGAATCCGGAAGTCGACATCTGGTCTGACCGTGCTACCTCACCATGAATTTTTCGACCCGCTTTTTCGTTGTCGACTACAAGACCTGCTTTGGAGATCGCACGTTCAAGTTCTGCCGGTTCCCCACTGGGTCCAAATATAGGCTCGGTCACCGGGCCTTCAGCAATCGCAAGTCTGCCGCTGAGTTTCCCGTAAGGCTGGCTCAACCTGTGACAGGCAATACAGGTGACACCCTCCCTGGAGGTGGGATGGCGATCGATATTGCTCATGAAAATATCTTCTTCCAGATTCATCCCCACCGGTGTGTGGCATCGAATACAAAAGTCGCCATTAGTGGATCTGGAGAATTTGAGGATAGTGCCATGAAATGCATTGAACACCGGACTCATCTGGGCATAGGCGTGCTGAGAAACCGACCACTCTTTGTAGTGTTTCGGGTGACACTCTCCGCAGGCTGTTGCAGAAGGAAATCGATCTTTCTCAAAAAGATCGGCGTGAGAAGTATCCTCAACCGCAAAAGAAGCGTTTGAAAGAAAGGTGAGTAAGACTAACAACGAACTTGCAAACTTCATGATCTAGACTGCTCAAATCTGAAGCAGACATTATGTCGATAAACTTCAGCAATGTGAACGTCGTAAAAGAATAGATTTACGTATCGGTGACTGGTTCATTCCACTTGTTTTGTTTACTTTGCTAGTGCTAGGTGGGCAGTACATGCTAACAGGAAGGTTAACGCTTAGGTTCACTAAAGAAAAAGAAGAAACACAAACGTGAAAACAGACAGATGTGAAAGCCCATGTGGGTGCTTGTAAACCTTTGATTTAACTGTATTTATACTCTTTTTTAACTCGAGGACACTAATAAAAACGGGTTTCCAAAGCTTTTCAAAACTCAAACCTTGCAGGAGCCAAATTACAGGCTAAGCGCTTAGCACGTGGTGCAAAAAGGCATACTGATAAACCGGATTGAGCAATTTTCTTTCTTCATGTTTCTTTTTATTCTTAATGTGTTGTTCCCTTATTCGCTGTAGCCTCGAAAATAAAATCACAGAACTTAGGCGTTAGGAGGGGTAGATATGCTGTACGGAAATTCAAAAAATACAACGTTCACTCAAAGTGTTTACAACTGTAATGCTGCTGTAGGTTTTTCTTTGGCGTTGTTACTTCGAGATTTCTTCCCCACAGCACTCATCGGGGGATGGTATTGGTATGTGCTGGGGGCTATTTTATTTTCTGTACCGGGAGTGATTTCCTCTTTCCAGCAATTCAAGACAGGGTATTCATTGGCACAGGTGAAACTCACTGACAGGCCATGTAGAACTTTTAGTTAACACTCACTGGGAAGACTTTGCTCTGACCGCAGAGAAGGCTGAAGTACCTCAGTGTATTGAGCTGCGGTTTACCGATACGCCGGAGTGAGCAGTTCAATTTAGCAGCGAGTCAGATGTTTGCTTTTGTAATTCCATGAGAGCAAACCTTTCGCTGACGAACACGAAAATATTTCGTATCGCGTTGTAAGAGTTTAACGATATTGCTTGTATGGATAAGGGAGTTGTATGAATACCAGAGGTATCTTTGCCTTATGTACGTCGTCAGACCTTGTGGAACCATTTGACCCTATCTCTAAGCGACACTTTT
>CAJWQG010000046.1 GCA_913045175.1 uncultured Gammaproteobacteria bacterium
GCCTTCCGGATACCAGGCACGAATTTCCTCCCACGGTTCGAGGAGACTTGGCATCTGGCCGGAAATCGGGAACACCGCGAACTCACACATTGGAAACCGATACGCATGGCATTGCGGGGGCAGTTCTCCCAGCGCGGATACGGTGACCGCGGTCATCGCCTGAAAATCGTTTTCCAGATGCCAGTTCCACAGCACTATCAGGTGCGTCCCCGTATCGATCTGGTTTGGGACTTGGGCGGGCAGGTTCAGCTGATGGGCCATTTCGCCCTGGGCATGAACATCAGCGGCAACGGATTGCGCTCGGGTGGTCGTCTCGAGGCCAATGACCAACAACTCTGTTTTGATAATCTCAGGATTCATACGTTCAACTCCATTTCACATCACGAGGACCCTAAGCTATACGAGGAACGTCCACAAGGCCGAAGCCTAGCCCAATGTTGGTCGTATCGAAGAATTGCTGCCAAGACGCAAAAGCGAGAACATCAAGTCATATGAACAACCCACTAGAGCAAAGTTCAGGAGACACCCATGAGCCTCATCGTGCTGTTTAACAAACCATTCGGTGTCCTTTCTCAATTTACCGACAAAAACGGGCGCAAAACGCTCAAGGACTATATCGACATACCAGACATCCATGTAGCAGGTCGACTAGACCGCGACAGCGAAGGTCTATTAATGCTGACAGACTCCGGCGCACTCCAACACAAAATTACACAACCAAAACACCAAGTCAGCAAAACCTACTGGGTTCAGGTAGAAGGTGCACCACAGGGATCGGACCTGAAACCTCTGCGTGACGGCATCAACTTGAAAGATGGCATGGCGCTACCAGCGAAAATAGAGTCGATGGCTGAGCCTGCCAATTTGTGGGCTCGCGACCCACCCATTCGGGAACGCAAGAGCATTCCCGACAGCTGGATCAGCGTAACGATCAGAGAGGGCCGCAATCGTCAGGTAAGACGCATGTGCGCAGCAGCGGGTTTCCCTGTTCTCAGGCTGATTCGCTATCGTGTCGGGTCATGGACCCTCGATGGACTTGAGCCTGGGCAATATGCGGAGTTGTAGCTAATGAGTTTTGAAAGTAACGGGACTGGTACAACGGCGCTCAGGTCCTTCTGGATGCCTACTTCACTTGAATGCACACGCCTGCATTATTGGAGACCAAGGTGGCTTAAACTATGGAGCGTTCGAACGGTGGAACCTTAATTGAATAGTAAAGATCGATTTGCGGATTTGTGGCAAAGCGCCTCAATCTACCTGTTTGCTAATCTGGCGTTCAAACCCTGGAGCTACAAAGCGATGGTTGCAGGCGATCAGTCCCGAGTTGTAAAAGCTAGCTATGCGATCATGGGCGTCTTGTTGGTCTCGGCGCTGGTTTGGATTTTGATCCTCTACAATGCGTTTGATCTGATTGTTGGTAGTGAAGTGTCTTCAAGTCGATCAGCCGCGATGGTCATGGTAATTTCATCACTATTCGTAGGTTTTTATCTTCTCGTGGTGAAGGACATATTGTTCGCTGAACGTGCTCGTTTGCTCATGTGGTTAACTGTGCCGTTGAGCGCAGTTTATTGCATTCTGGTTTTCCAACTAGATGCCGTGATTGATGTTGCTCACCTGAATCTTGGATACCACGTATTGATTTTTCTGGTCGTTTGGTTTGCGGCTTGCCGGATATATCCTCAACCCTGGTTCAATCTATTGGGTGTACGTCGATGACCTTGCTCTTCTATCCCGGGTATCACAAGACTGGTACGACACTTGTGCAGACGAAAATCCTGCCGCATGTTGGGCTTTCCTATTTTGGGAAAAACTACGCCGGAGAATCCCTATACGATGCTTCCATATCCGACAAAGCGATGAGTATCCTGGAGGACTTAGCATTGGGACGAGATTGTAAGAATGCTTTTGCGGACTTTCTGGTTGAACTTGCCCAAGCTGAACAATCCTATGTGTTGGCAGCTGAAAATTTTCTCCGACCTGCGAGTTACGACTGTTTCAAGGATTCACTGGGATTGGCATCAGCGAAATTTAAACAAGGTGATATTGGTGTTTTGGTGAGCATTCGAAACCTAGTCGATCTGTTTATGTCGAGATAAATCCATGATCTCAACACAAAGCTGCCTGAGTTTCGCAACATAAAAGAGAAGATCGTTGAGAGAATATTCGGTTCTGGCAAGCCACCTTATTCGTTGGTTGAAGCCATGGCCAGTGGAAACAAGCCATGTCGATGGCCGTATTGTTTACAACGAGACGATGGAGATCGATGTTCCTGTAAAGATGTCAACATAGTGTCGATATCACCAACACTTTATAACTATGGAGACCTCTATCGACCGTTGAAGAACTCAATTGATGCTGAATGGATAGCGTTCGTCGATCTGGTTGACCCAGAGCTGCGTCGCATCGGAATCACTAAGCTAGGTAGATTGATCCAGCGAATGGACGGTTCGATTAAAGACATCGATTTTGAGAAAGCCTTCGCGACACCGGTTAACGCCCGTTCCGACAGAAACAATCGCTTCTATCGACCGGAATTTAGTGAAGAAGAAATAAACGCCGTTAAACTAATTTGCACCGACCTCTATCTTGAAGGCTCTAAGAGCTTCGTGCAGGAGTATCCGGAGTTTTCTCAATACTATGCTTGAAGTGATAACAATGAATCGATGAAAACCCAGATGGCAAGCGTCGTTGGCAGCATATCGCCAACCCCTGAATAACTCGGTATAGTCGGGCCCTCCACAGTTAAAGAAAGAGAAGAAATTAATGGTAGATACATCACTGTTCGATCTCACAGGCAAGGTCGCATTACTCACTGGCGCTTCCAAGGGTATGGGTAAATCCATGGCCGAAGGTCTCGCTGAACATGGAGCAAAGGTTGTTATTTCGAGCCGCAAGCTCGATCAGTGTGAAGAAACGGCCGCGGAGATCAACTCAAAGTGTGGAGAGGGCAGTGCGGTCGCTATTGCCTGTAACATTGGATACAAGGAACAATTACAGGCGTTGGTTGACGAAACCCACGAGAAGCTTGGCAAGATCGATATTCTTATCTCCAATGCCGGTGTGAATCCGTATTACGGCTCGATGATGGATATCCCTGATGAAGCGTTTAACAAAACCATGGAATCAAACGTACGCTCAAACCTGTGGCTGGCCAAAATGGTTGCGACAGATATGATTGAGAAAGGCAAAGGGTCGATAGCTATCACTGCCAGTACTGGCGCGTTCAGTGGATCTGAAGTGCTGGGTACCTACAATATTTCCAAATTGGCTGACATCGCACTGGTTCGAAACTTGGCATTGGAGCTTGGGCCAAAAGGTATTCGCGTAAACGCCATATGCCCCGGACTGGTAAAAACTGACTTTGCAAAGGCGTTGTGGGACAACCCGGAAGCGGCAGAACGTGCCAACAACGAAACCCCGATGCGCCGAATGGGCGAACCGGAAGACTTCAAGGGCATTGCAGTGTTTCTTGCCTCCGATGCTTCAGAGTGGATTACCGGTCAGGCACAGACGGTCTGTGGCGGCACTCATATGTGGCGGTAGTACGTTCTGGTCGAACGGCTGACAACCACAATGGAAAGGACACGATTGTTCATTGATGGAAATCTCGGTCCGTGATGCGCGCCGGCTGTTCCTGCATCAGCAGGGATTACTTAGGCGTAACCAGTTCGGGCGGGGCATCAATGCCGCGGCGCGCGCACTGACCGATCTCAGCTATGTACAAATCGATACGATTTCAGTCGTTGAGCGTGCTCATCATCATGTGTTGCGAACCCGGGTCGGGAATTACGACCCGAAGATAATCGATCGTCTGCTTGCGCAGCGCCGGGTATTCGAATATTGGTCCCATGCAGCCGCAATCCTGCCGATTGCTAACTATCGCTTCTATCTATCTATGATGCGCGGATTCGCTGCGAATCACCCGAGAGACGACAAACTAGTACGACAGATTCGGCAGCGCATAAAAGAGGAGGGACCACTTGCCTCCCGCGATTTCGAGAAACCTCCTGGTCACACTTCGGGAGGCTGGTGGGATTGGAAGCCCGCCAAAAGAATGCTGGAAACCATGTATCTCTCGGGCGAGCTGATGATCGCCCGTCGTGAGGGATTTCAGAAAGTCTTCGATCTTACCGAGAACGTGCTCCCTGCCGATATTGATACAACCGTACCCTCAACACCGGAGCTGTGCCGATTCATTGCAAAGAACATGATCAATGCGCTTGGGGTTGGCTCGCGTCAGGATCTTGGATACGCGCTGAGTGCATATCGGAGATTTACCAAGACACCAATATACAAGGACTTCGAACAGGCACTTGGTGATCTGGTAGCTGAAGGTGAATTGGTTGAGGTTGGGGTCGGTGGACAGACCTGGTACTCGACGGAAGATTTGCTGGGTAATTTGCCGCTGCGAATGGGTAGGAAGCGAGCACAACTACTATCGCCATTCGACAACGTCGTCATTAACAGGAAACGCGCAAACCTGTTGTTCGATTTCGATTATCAGATCGAATGTTACGTACCCGCGGAGAAACGTGTTTACGGTTATTTCTGTTTACCACTGCTGTGGGGTGATGAGCTGATTGGTCGCATGGATGCCAAAGCCGTAAGAAAGTCATCGGTTCTTGAGATATACAACCTTTGTCTAGAACCTCGTGTATCCCTAAAAGATGATTCCTTGCTGGTGGGAATCGCCGAAGGAACCTCAGCTTTTTCCATGAACAATCAATGTACGTCGATTGTTATGGGGAAGACGACGCCAGCGTCACTTCGCGTTCCACTACAGCGTCTGCTGGCGGCATAAACTATACCGCATTCCCTACTGTATCAGTCGGTCCGGTAAAACCGGGACCGCCGGCGCCTATGAACCCATGGCTAGCGCCAGACTCATCAGGACTAACCCAGAAAGCGAAAAGCGAGCCGTTGCGGAGTTGAAACCGAAACCTGACGGGGGTTCCCGCAATCTTCGCCAGGTCTTCTTTACCTCAGTCCACTTGCACCAGTGTTTTATCGTTAGATATCGCACTATAATTCTCAAGCGTATAGGGTTCTGTTGGTTCACCGCTTTCGTCCAGGATCTCTGCCTTGAGCTCGCCGCCCGGACAATTCACGTTGATGAATAGATACTTGCCGGTAAAGGTCACGGGTTTGGTGGTGAGCGTTTCAGTATTGCTGCCCGCGTCCATGGAGGCGAACCCGTCACGCCGTAGAATAGCCAATCCGGTTGCCGCATCCGCATCCCAGGCAGCGCCTTGCGGGACGGAACGTCCACTAAAATAAAAATACAGCTTGTCGCCAACGACCAGCGGCCCACCTGTGACAGACTGTACGTTGCCGTAACGCCAACTTTCTGTATCCCGTGTGCTTGAAATGAATCGGCCGCGAAATGTTCTATCCCAGTGGAACCCATCACGACTGAATCCCAGCAGGATGTCATTTCGTTTCTGCAGTACGCCGGGTACATTGTTCTCAGGTCCCTGCCAGACCGAGAAGTACCCGATCATGAGATTCTCATAAGGAGCGGCATCTACGGTGTACAACTGTGGTGGACATCCGCGTATTTGGCTTCGGTATGGTGAGGGTAAAGATCGTCCGCGTTCGTCCACAAGACTGACTCGCCATCTGTCACGGGTTTCCACACGCCATCTATCTGTCGTGCGAAATCGGGTCTTGTCGCTTCCATCAAAGCTTCCGGTGTTGATGCTTCGAGGTACGCTCGGCTCCTGCCCACTGGGTGACCACCGATCCGCTGGCTCAGCACCCACATCTTTCGAAACGGATTGTAAAACGCTGTAGTGCAATCACCACCGATTTCCTGTTCGGCAATTGGGTCGGACCAGTGAATACCATCAGGGCTGGTGCGATATACCAGGCTCCAGTCTATTTTCCCCTTGTATTCCGCGAACTCTCCCATCATTTCAGTCGCAAAGTATTTGAAGCGCTCGTTAGGGTCTTCCGCATCGTGATCGAGCCAAACCGTATTGGTATCGAAATATTGATGATCTCCGTGCACTGGGTGCAGCACCACGTTAGTACCTTCCCGAACATCAAGGTCCGGCTTCTCCCAATGGATACCATCCTTGCTTGTGGCGTAACACATCGATGCCAGCCAGCGGTGTACCACATCTTGAATAACTCATCCGCCGGGTCATACCATGAGCCCCGTCTCTGATTCTCCCAGGGCTTCTCCGGGCGTATGACCGGTTCCTCAACGTATTCCTGTGTATAAAATCTGCACTGTAACGATGTTTGCTCGATTAGAAAATCATCTACAAAAAGCTGACGACCAATGTTGATAGGAATGACAGCGGGGGGATTCTCCAGGTAGGGAACCGGCCTTAGATCACGGGTTAATTCAATATAGATGGGTGGCCATTCTGCTGGCAGCTCAATGCCGTTGGCTTTAAGCGTTTCTCCATCGGATGCCATTACGCGTTCCTTTTGCTACCAAGCTAAGCAAGAAGCAGTTTTGCATGGATAAAAAAGTATTGCATTTGCGTCTCTGCAACATTTTCAAGTCGCTAACGCGGAGGTGATGAATAGATGTCAGGAAGTGCGTATGATCTGCAGCGCAGAGCAGACACTGAGGTTCACTAAGAAGCGGTTGTATGAGAATTGGCCAGACCGTGCACATTAATGCACGAATGAAAGAAGTATTGATCGCGAGTTTGTTGTTTGTCTCCTGTGTTGTACACGCAGTAGCCATGCGTGCGGAATCACTTGAGTTTCACCACGGTGTTTCACAGATACCCAACTACGACTTGAAGTACGCTCCTGATTTCAAGCATTTCGATTACGTCAATCCGGATGCCCCGAAAGGCGGTACGCTGGTGCTGCCTTATACCTGGCGCTTTTCAACCGTATCGCCCATGTACAAACCCATGGGATATGACATGTCCTATGACAAGCTAATCGTACGCGCAGGGGACGAAGTATCCGGTCACTATTGCAGCCTTGCAGAGTCGGTGGCCGTCAGTACTGATGGACGCAAGATAGTTTTCCGGCTGCGGCCCGAGGCCCGGTGGCATGATGGGAAACCTATCACGTCAGAGGATATTAAGTTTTCACTCGAAACATTTCGTGAAGACATCATGGGCGGGGGATGGAGTACCATGCTCGGATGGATATCCAACGTTGAGGCACCTGACCCCCTCACCGTTGTTATCTACACGGAAACCGACGCGGCCAAGCAGGTTCCAATCCTGTCTGGTGTCCCCATGATCCCGGCACACTACTGGCGCGACCGCGATCTCACTGTACCGACGTTGGACCCGGGCGTACAAAGCGGACCATACCGAATGAGCGACGCAGCCCCGGGACGGTACTTTACTTACACCAGGGTTCCTGAGTACTGGGGTCGAGACCTACCGGTCAATCGAGGCAGGTTTAACTTCGATACGATTCGTTACGACTATTATCTCGACGCTACCGTCGCCCGCGAGGCGATACGAGCGGGCGAATTTGATGTATGGACTGAAAATGACCTGCGGCATTGGGTATCTTCCTATGATGTTCCGGTGCTTGAGCAGGGTTTACTGATCAAGGGCAGGCTTGTTGCGGGTGTGCTGGGGGGTCCGAGACTTCGACTGGCGCTCAACACAAAGCGAGCCCCATTTGATGACCCGCTGGTACGCGAGGCCCTGTCTTATGCATTCGATTTTGAGTGGCAAAATCGGGCACTTCATAGTGGAGAACAACAGCGGGCCAACAGCTATTTTGCTGACTCAATATTTGCCGCTACAGGTTTGCCGGACGAAGCAGAGGTCGCGCTTCTAGAGCCCTATCGGGCGCATGTGCCTGACCGTGTATTCGACAGCGTTTTTTCCTTCCGTCGCTCTAGTGGCACCGGTGTCGATCGTGAAGGGTTGTCGATAGCGCAGCGAGTGCTAACGAAAGCGGGCTATCGCATTAAAGATGGTGTGCTGGTTAATGAGCTGGGTGAACCCCTGATCATCCAATTTCTAATCTACCAGGAAGCGCATAACCGCATCCTGTTGCCGTATGTGCGATCACTGTCCGTTCTCGGCGCCCAGGCGAGCATTCGCATGATAGATAGCACCGGATATGGCTACCTTGTAAGAGAAGGTGAATTCGACGCAATCCTTGTGGACGGCTGGGTCGAGATACCTCCGTCCTGGCAGCTGCGACCCAATTTTCATTCGGGGACGGGAGATCGTTTTAATCCTTCCCGTATCGACAACCCGGCCGTCGATGCAATGGTTGATTTAGCGCTCAATGCTACCGATCTGGATCAGTATGTGGCCAGTGTTCGGGCGCTCGACCGAGTTCTGTTGTGGAATTTCTATCAGTTCCCTCTGAACGCCCGAGGCAATACCCGTATTGTCTATTGGAATAAGTTCGGACGGCCTGAGTTACCTGACGAAATGCTAATGGCGCCCTTTCCCGATGGCTGGTGGTATGACGAGGCCAAAGCGGCTCGCATCACATCCCAGTAGGCTTCCCTAACAGAAACTTCAAGGGAATATGTAGTCGCTCACGCCAGGCCTCCGCCGAGTGGCCGGCGCCGTCAAAGCGCCGCGTGATCCAGTCCTCACCTTCGGTGTAACCATACTTACGCATAACCTCGTCCATCTGCTTTTGATACGGTTCATAGGTAGCATCGAAATCTTCGGTCCCATGGTCGAAGTAAATACGATGGTCGCCGGCGGTGGGCCAGTGATCGTTCAACCAGTCAATGATTACACCGTAACCGACGGGCCAGTGTGACGACATGCAGGCGGCGCCGCCGAACACATCGGGATATTCTGCGATGGCGTAAGCGGAGATGAGGCCGCCCATACTGGAGCCAATTACAAAGGTATTGTCCCGATCTGTTAGCGTGCGGTAGTTCTCGTCAACAAATGGTTTGAGTTCATCGACAAGGAACGCGAGGTACTTGTCTGAAGACATGACCTCACCGCCGTCTTCTACACTAAAGTTGTTTCCCTGCTCCCTCAAGATCTTCCAGACATCATCGGTTACTGGTTTCTGCGGCATGTATTCTGCCCCTCGTGCACCTTTGGCCCACATGGACATCCACACTGACACGACAATGGCTGGCTTGATTTCATCATTGCGGGTGAGGCGCGTAATTGCCTTGTCGAGATCCCAACTCGCGCCTATGCCGGACAGTGGTGAGGTGTTCACGTCGAACATCATTTGGCCGTCGTGCATATAGATCACCGGATAGCGTTCGCTGGATGCAGCGTCGTAGCCTTCCGGCAACCATACATCCACCGGGCGAGGTCGTATAAGTTCGGACGGAAAATCTTTATGGTGGACAAGAGTGCCATCTATGGGAGGGGGCTCTACCCGAGATGGCATTTCCTTCATGAACTTCTCTTTTTCTAATTGATTATCGCTTTTTGTCATGGACATTTTGTCTTTGTTGGTTTTGGAGGAAACGCTATGGGTGCTGTGCTGCGAGCTACAACCAGCGATTCCTACGTAAAGTGCCAGGTAGATGCACAATCCTATATTTTTCAACGTGCTAACTCATTTTGGGGTCGAAGGCGCGAATCTTAGCATGTAAAGAATTGCTCAATCCAAAACGTAGACAAAACCGACTGGCGTCGATACGCTGGCGGATGTTTGTGCAGATTGGTAGGTGCAATGAAGAGACGTGAATTTTTAAAAGGGGTTAGCGCAACCGCGTTATTACCCGCGATGCTAAGTCATGCAGCAGATGGTAAAAAAACTAATGTCATCCTGATCATGTCGGATGACACGGGTTACGAGGTATTCGGCTGCTACGGCTCGAAACAGTACAAGACGCCTCGAATCGATGAGCTGGCTGAGACGGGGATGCGTTTCAATCATTGTTATTCGCAGCCGATCTGTTGTCCGAGTCGTGTCAAAATCATGACTGGGAAATCAAATGTCCGAAACTATGTGTACTGGGATATTCTTGATCCTAACGAGAAAACAATCGGTCACATGATGCAGGATGCTGGTTATGCGACCTGCGTGTCTGGCAAGTGGCAGCTATATGGTAGCGGCACTTTTGCGCCAGAGTTAGCGGGAAAAGGCGTACTGCCAGAGAATGCAGGATTTGATGAGCACTGTTGCTGGCAGGTGGATTCCAGACCCGCCCGATATTGGCAACCGGAACTCAGGGTCAACGGAAAAGATACTGCCTTTCCCGATGAAGATGCGTTTGGGCCGGACATCTGTACGGACTTCATCTGCGACTTCATTGAGAGAAACAAGGAAAAGCCTTTTTTCGCCTACTACCCAATGATGCTGACCCACTCCCCATTCACGACGACGCCACACAGTGCTGACCGGTCGGCGACGGGAAAACAAAAGAACTTTGAAGATATGGTGGCCTACATGGATACGTTGGTTGGCCGTATTGTTGACAAGCTTGATGAGGCAGGTGTGCGGGAGGACACGCTTATACTATTCACAGGCGACAACGGCTCTCCCAAAGGAGGAATTTTTTCGGAACTGAACGGTGTGATGATCGAGGGAGGCAAAGGTAAGAACACAGATGGGGGAGCGCGCGTCGCGCTGGTTGCGAATATACCCGGTACGGTACCAGAGGGCAAGGTGACGGATGACCTGGTCGATTTTAGCGATATGATGCCGACCATGGCGGCGATGACGGGCGCGGCGTTACCTAAGGGTGATGTGCTCGACGGCGTCAGCTTTGCGCCGCAACTGCGTGGTAAGAAAGGATCACCCCGGGAGTGGATCTATTCCTATTTGGAAGCAATACCGGGACCGGAGCCGGATCCTACGATATTCGCTCGCGATCAACGGTGGAAGCTCTATAGCGATGGTCGGTTGTTCGATATCAGTAACGATGTGCTGGAGCAGTATCCAATTCTAGAAGGCCAAGATCAGGCCCGGAGGAAACTGCAGGCCGCGATCGATTCGATGCCACCCGAAGGATTAAAGATATACCGCCCTAAAGATCGCTCAAACATGCCAGGTGGGTCGAACTACGGCACGAAGGCGAAGAAGTCGGCATGAGTACTGATGAGAACCTGTGCGTAGACCAGGCGATTACAGAGATAAATAAAAATGGATATACCATCCTGCGTGGCTTTGTGGATCAGCAAGGTGTGGAGGACTTGAAGCGGTTAGCCGACAAATATTTCAAGCCCCTCGGTATGGAAGCCCGCCGGGCTGCCGCCGCGCGGGACTATTCCTATAGTGAGTTCGATAGTAAGGAGGCTGCGCGCAAGTCACTTCTGGTCCAGACCAGGGAAGT
This sequence comes from uncultured Gammaproteobacteria bacterium, assembly GCA_913045175.1. GTDB lineage: Bacteria > Pseudomonadota > Gammaproteobacteria > Pseudomonadales > Azotimanducaceae > UBA7455. The sequence continues at coordinate 11,216 of CAJWQG010000046.1, forward strand.
GGATGATCTGGTCACTGATCAACGGGTACTGTCTATCGCCGAGGCGGTGTTGCTGGAGGGCCCACCTTATTATCGTCGGGTCAGAACGGCCGGAACCGGTTTTAAGGATGCGTATACGCGAGAGCGGGATGTTCGATCACTACACCGCGATGACGCGATTTACCCGGTGCGGATTCCCGGCAAGCCGCTGGTGCTGAATACCTTGCTTGCCATCGATGAGTTTACCCCCGAGAGTGGTTCAACGACGTTTGTGCCGGGCAGTCACCTATGGGATAAGCCGGTAGATCCGGACCATGAAACGGTGGCCATTGAAATGGATCCCGGTGATCTGGCGCTGTTCGGCGGGGAGGTATGGCATGGCCATGGACAGAACAAAACAAATGGTCGCCAAAGATGCCTGGCCATGCTTTATGTCTGCGGTTGGTTGCAGCCGTTCAATGATTACAATGCAGCGTTTTCCGATGAGCAACTGGCGGAACTGCCAGAGAACCTGGCCGAACTAATTTAGAACTGCTGATTTGAAGCCACTCATTTAGAACTACTTATTTAGAACTGTCTATTTAGAAAAAGGAATTTGCGTCATGAAGAAAGTACCCCTACTGGTTTGTGTCTTGCTGCTGTCATCCTGTGCTGTTCAGCAGCCGTCAGGTTGGGCTACCGGAAGGGTCTATACAATTCCCGGGTCAGAAATGGTGCAGTATCAGGAACGATTCAACCGTCCTTCTGACCAGAAGAAAAAGCCAGCGCAATCGGCGTCCAAGAAGGCACAGCGTGAAGGGGTAGGAGATGGTCTGTCGGTTGCAGGTAAGACTATTCCCAGCACGACCAACGGCCAGACCGTGAAATGGCAGTTTACTGACGACAAGGTCACGATGATCGGTGGAGAAAGAACGTTGCACGGCGACTATGAGCAGCGAGGCAAGAATCTCTATTTCAATTTTACTGGCAAAAAAAGCGCGGCAGTCTATGACGGTAACAAGATTACATTTGCTGAGAAGAAACGCCCAGCGGCGGATTACACGCAGTATCAGAAACCCTATGCAGACGATTGCGTTCAGCATGATGGCTATTACCGATGCTGGAACATTCATGTTCCGGATAATCTGGATGGTGCCGCGCCCCTGCTGGTGGATATGCATGGTTTTGGCGGTAACCCGGATCGGCAAAGAATGCTCACGGGATTTGATCGACTAGCGGACGAAGAAAAATTTATCGTTGTCTGGCCGCTGGGCATGAATTCCTCCTGGAATGCTGGGCCGCTATGTTGCGGTCATTCAGTGAAAGACAATGTGGATGATGTTGGGTTTCTGCGAAAAATGATTGCTCGGGTTAGCGGCGAGCAGAATATTGATCAGGGTCGTATCTATGTGACCGGTTTGTCTAACGGGGCAGGAATGTCGCAGCGTTTCGCTAATGAGGCGAGTGATCTGGTTGCCGCCACGACAAGTTTGGCGCTTTATTTGTTGGTCCCGAAAAGTGACACCTACTCCCCGGTACCAATGCTCGAAATTCATGGCACAAAAGATTCAGTAGTGAACTTTGAGGGAGCGGGCGCTTTCCCTGGTGCGATGAAAAACCTGGAGACCTGGGCAGAAATGAATCAGTGCAGTGGCGAGCCGGTTGAATCCTGGCGAGAGGGTCCGCACCACGCACTGACATACGAGAACTGTCAGCAAGGTGCTGAAGTTACCCTGGTGACCATTCATGAAGGCGGTCACGTCATTTATCCAAGTATGGGCAGTCGAATCGATACCCCTGCCATGGCCTGGGATTTCATGAAACGGTTTTCGAAATAAAGTATCGAGCGACGGGCTAGAAAACCCAGTGAATCGGCACACCATCAACTGACACATACGGCATAGTCTTTGCCCCTAACGCCGGCCAGGCTGGTTCGATGTTGCTGGTGTTCCACTGCTCATATATCGCCGTAAGACGCTGGACAACCTCGGGATGCTTTTTCGCAAGGTTCGTAATCTCACCGATATCTTCGGCAAGATCATATAGCCAGTATCGCTTTGCTGCGTAGGTGAGTTTCCAGTGCCCGTCCCGAATCGCCCAGTTGGGACCCTGTCGCCAGAACAACTGTCCATGAGGTGGGTTACTTTTTGACCCGCTGAGATAAGGTACGAGGTCCACACCCTCCGCTTTGGTATTCGGTCTGCCACCAGCTGCGACGATGGCAGTTGGGAATATATCCAATGCGCTGACTGGTTGCTCGTAAGTCAAACCTGCCGGAATCTTTGCTGGCCATTTCATACTGAACGGTACCCTGATGCCACCTTCAAACAGCGTATGTTTACCCAACCTGAGTGGATTGTTATCCGTACCGCCGGCGCCAGCGCCATTGTCGCTAAGAAAAACGATCAGCGTGTTTTCTGCCAGACTATTTTTCTCCAATGTACCAAGAATAGTGCCGATACCATCGTCCAAAGCGGACACCATGGCTCTTTTGACGCGGGTGTCTTCGTCTTTGATATGCGCATAGCGATCATAGTATTTGCGGGTCACCTGCATAGGCGTGTGCGGGACGGTATAGGGGAGGTAAAGAAAAAAGGGTCGATCCTTGTGTTTGTGGATAAACGCTACCGATTCCCTGGTAAAAGCATCAGTAAGGTATTCATCTTCTTCAATTGGTGTAGTACCCCGCATCACTGTATTGAGGCCGCGCCCCGGCCAGGTATTATCCTGTGAATCCGGCGCGTCCCTGGCGGTTCGCGATATTTTTTTCGGCGCTCGACCCATGGCAATCACATCGGCCCGGGAAGGATCGATATAGTCAGTAAACCCGGTAATGATGCCAAAGAATTCGTCGAATCCTCGTTTGACTGGATGGAACTGAGCCATTTCACCAAGGTGCCACTTGCCCACCATGCCGGTGACATAACCGGCCTGCTTCATGGCATCTGCCAGCGTGGGTTCATCGACCGGAAGACCACCGTCTTTGTTTGGTGCACCTTCAGGAAGGAACTCATGCCCAAAGCGCTGCTGGCTACGTCCAGTTAAGAGACCGGCCCTGGAAGCAGAGCATACGGGGCTAGTAACGTAACCTGCCGTGAACAGGGCGCCCCCCTCGGCGAGCTGTTTGATGTTTGGCGTCGGGACGTCACATCCATAAAGCTCAGTATCGCAATAGCCAAGATCGTCAACGAAAATGAGAATGACATTAGGTCGGGTTGTTTCAGTGCCGTATGCGTGCGCGGCGCACGCAAGCAAAAGGATAGCTTTCGCTAACATTCGCATGATGGGTACCTCGTGAGACTGATCTCGGAGGTCTATGCCACTTTTTCCAGAATATGGATACCGCAAGCGCTACCAAGACCAATCACATGGGTTAGACCGATTCGCGCCCCTTCAACCTGGCGCTTGTCCGCTTCCCCACGCAGGTGCGTACTGACCTCGTAGATATTGGCGATACCGGTCGCACCGAGTGGATGTCCTTTGGATAGCAGTCCGCCTGAAACATTAACAGGTACTCGACCCCCCAGAGCGACCTCGTCCTCGTCGATCATTCTTCCGGCTTCACCGTCAGCGCAGAGTCCCAGATTCTCGTAGTGCAGAATCTCCGCAGTGGCAAAGCAGTCATGTAACTCCACCAGGTTAACGTCTTCCGGTCCAACACCCGCCATTTCGTATGCCTGCGCAGCCGCTTTGCGCGTTACGGCGTTGACGTCCGGCATTACCAGGTCGCGGTCTGTATAAGGATCGCTGGTCAGTACTGATGCACGGACCTTAACCGCACGGCTCATACCCAACTCTTTCGCTTTCTTCTCGCTGACCAGTACGGCAGCAGCAGATCCGTCGACATTGACCGAGCACATCAGCTTGGTATTCGGGTAGGAAATCATCTCCGCATTCATTACCGTCTCTAACGGCGTTTCGATCTGATACATTGCTTTAGGATTCAGGGTGGAGTGATGGTGGTTCTTCACAGACACCTTGGCAAATTGCTCGAACGTCGTTCCGTGATTACGGGTGTGTTCCATTCCAGCTTCAGCAAATACTGAGGGCATGGTCCCTGAACCCAACAAACCTTCTTTGGGTATGCCGGTTTTACCACCGGCGCCACCCAGCAGACCCTTGCCCATTTGTTCGACGCCAACAGCGAGCACGACATCATAGACGCCCGCTTTCACCGACATCCAGGCTTCACGAAATGCTGTCGCGCCTGTTGCACAGGCATTAGCGACGTTTACTACCGCAATACCTGTCTGGCCAATCTCCTGCAGGACCCGCTGGCCTACCATGCCGCTTGCCTGGCCGAGGTTGCCGCAATAAAGGGCTTCCATATCCTGAATCTTCAGGCCTGCATCATCCAGGGCCATCAGTGCAGCTTGCGCTCCTAGCTGGGGTACCGTTTTCTCCGGGAAACGACCGAACTTAATCATGTCGACCCCCATTATGTATACGTCACTCATCACTATCTCCTATTGGTATGAATTGAGACACTATGCTGCAGGTTGAAAAAAGTAGCTTATATAACTATTACCATCGCCGTCTTTACGACCCAGTGCGTCATCGAAAACGACGTCAACTGGCATATCGAACGGGATGCTTTCTGGTTTGGGTTCAACGTTGATCAGATTGCCTTTAACAGTACCACCACCATCCAGGTCGACGATTGCAGACACATACGGCACTTCGATGCCGGGGAAGCTGCGATGCACGATGGAATATGAGTAGAGTTTACCTTTATTGCTTAGACGTATCGCTTCCATTTTGCCGCGAGCGCCACAGTTTGAGCAGTTTTCCCGGACTCCGAGAAAGATTGAGCCGCAGTCGGAACACTTGTGACCCTCCAAATAAGGATCATCGGTGCCAGCGCCTTTTAAATGGGGCACAACTGGCAGGGGAGCTGATTGTTCGGACATGTTGGTCTCCGCAAAAGGAGAGAGGATAAACCTGTTGCGGCGCCATGTTCAAGCGGGCTCGCAATGCTACAGTGACGCATCCTGTGCAGCGATGAACTGATGACATACGCAGGAAGCTTTGGCTAGACGTCTCTAGATGATAGTGCTGCGTGGGCCATTGATGGTCTAACCGGCGTTACGTTTCCTGGTTATTGGATGTGGCTACTTTTTGGCCTTGATGGTACTGCTAAAAAACTTTTGCAAGTCAACGCCATGGTCGAGGGTCGCTGTGCCATAGAACAGGCCAGCTCCAATCAATCCCAGCAATTCCTCCGATGCGTTCTTCACGTACTCTTCGTCTTCAAGAAGATAGGTGTAGTCATCGATGGGTTGAACATACATCCGTTGGTAGGTTGCGTGTAAAACGGTGCGCGTTCCCGGAATGGTTCTAATGCCACCCGAGTGCCAGACTGCTCCGTCCCATACGGCCACAGAACCCTTTTCTACTTCGATGGGAACATGTTCAGAGTTTTCCATCTCTTCCTGGGTGATATGTCGGCGAAGAGAGTTTGAACCGGGTACGACTCTTGTGGTACCTCCTTCGTCAGTCATTCCTTCGCACGGCATACAGAAAGTAAGTACGCAGTTGTGTTCAGGGAAGGGTGCTGGTAACCAGTTCGCATCAGCATGCAGGTTGAGATGTCCATCGCCCTTGTGCAGTATGCTGCCGACAAACTGACTGGCACGCATACCCTGGCCAATGCTCGCTTCAGCGATCGCTAACACCTTGGGTAACGTGGCGACTTGATCTACCACAGGATCTCTGCCTAATAACATGCTGGCACCCTTGCCCTTCATTGCACTTTCCTCGGCGAGAGTGTGAATCACCTCGCGCAACTGATCGAACAATTCAGGTGGTGCGACATCTTTAATTACCGTGTAACCCTGGTCGCGGAGTTCCGCAACGTTTTCCCATAGGTCCAGTTCATCTATCGTGGGCCGAAGGTCGTCTGAGATGGCGTAGGGTGCAACGGTAGCGGTGTTCCTGGACTGCTCTACCATCGCTGCATAGGCGGCGGCCTGGCCTTCAGGTGATTGTTCCTGTGGTTGCTCAGTCATTTCAATAGCTCCGGAACCTGGATGTAGTATGCTACATTAAATTGCCCCCCCTACTATGTTGTCAATAATGGCGACAGGAAGCCTGACCGAGGAGAGTAGCAATGTCCTACAGCGTGTCTGATGATCAAAAGCGTGCCCTCAGAGAGGACGGCATCGTCAAGTTACCCGGTGTTGTTGATCCGGCCATGCTCGAAGAGCTGAATGCCTCCTTTGAATGGACGGTTGCTCACCCGGGTCCGATCGCTGTGGGTAACACGATCGGTCCAAATATTTTTTTCGTAGAGAATGCCAACCCTGAGGCACGACCCCTGTATCAGGATCTGGTCGACCGCTCGCCGTTCCCGAAGATCGCCGCGGAATTGTGGGGGTCTGAATTTGTAGGCTTTCTCGCTGAGGAAATATTCTGGAAGAAGGGTAAGACGATGCAAACTTTCTGGCATCAGGACACTGTTTACTCTCCCTGGGGCGGCGAACACTGGTGTAACTTCTGGTTTCCACTGGTAAAAATGACTGCAGAGCAGGGTATTCGAGTGGTTCGAGGATCCCACAAGGGTATTCAGTACGATGGGACCAAGTTTAACCCCAAAGACCCAACGGAACCACTTTGGGGCGATAAAGGTAACTTTCCGCGTTTACCTAACATTTCTGCTGAGGCTGCTGCTGATCCTGACTCCTGGGACATCGTCGGTTTTGATGTAGAACCGGGAGATATCGTTGTGTTGCATCCTCATTGTTTGCATAACGGAGGTGAAACTGATGAGACATTGCCGGAACGACGTAACCTGGTGTTACGTTTCTTTGGTGATAAGTCTTACTTCAGTGATCATTTGCCCAAAGATGGTAAGGGGCTCTATAACCACAAGCCCATTCCCACTGCGGAGGGCGGCTTCCTCACCGATGGTGATCTTTATAGACCGGAGTGGGCCAATAATCTTGTTGGATGATTGCGATAGGTGATCCTGGTTACTCTGCTTGCGCAACTACCTTTATTTCAACATGGGCATCCTTCATAAAGAGTCCGGTGGTGCCAATGGCGGACCAGGCGCCCCAGGGGGCTGAAAGATACTCATCACGGACGGCAGCAAAGGTCGCGATAGTTTCCTGCATGTCCACATGATAGGTAGTCATCTCGACGATATCTGCCATCGTTAGTCCGGCTTCTTTTAATACTGCTCTGATGCCCTTAAAGGCAGTGTGAAATTCGGTCGCCAGGTCATCAGGGACTTTCCCATCAGCACCGATACCGACCATCCCAGAGCAGAACAGAAGGCCACCTGCTTTTACTGCCTGAGAGAAATGCATTCGATCCACATGGGGTTGAAACAGGGGTGTATTGACGACTTCGATGGTCATGCTGGTGCTCTCCTTTCTCGACCAATAATTTAATATAGTAAACTACACTAGAACCTTGAGAGGAATCCACATGTCAGATAGTGAAGGGAAGGTCGCATTCGCCAGTCCTGAATGGGTTGAGATTGCGACAGAAGCATTGGAAAAATTGGTTGCCGAACACGGAGAGGAAGGAACTGCCTACAGTGTCTGTGAGGCATTCGTGGATGGGCCTGCGGAATTGGCGGATGAGGATGGATTCGCTGCATGGCACTTCTATGTTGACGGTAAAAACGTCCGCGTATCTACCGGCAGGGAGTCTAACGTGGACATCTGGCTTCAGGGGACCTATGAACTTGCCCTGTCAGGCGCGCGAGTGGTCTATACGCCAGAGCTCCTGGCGGAATGGGAAAAGAATCCTCCCAAGCGGCCGGACGATCCCAATATGAAGGTTGAGGGGGACGTCAAAACCCTGCCGACATACCTGTCCGAGTTACATAATATCCTGGCGGTTCAGACGGCATAAGGATCAACTGACTATGAGTATTGATACCCGGGTTCTGCGTCTGGAAGCAGCAGAGCAAATCAGGATATTGAAAGCTGACTACTGTGACCTGTGCGACGCGGTCTATTCTGCCGATGCGCTGTGTGAATTGTTTACCGAGGACGGAGTATGGGACGGTGGCGAGATGGGTGTGTTCGAAGGCCGCGATAAGGTACATCGATTCTTCACCAATATGCCCAAGATCATGTCGTTCGCCATTCATCACGTCACTAATTCCGCTGTGGAGGTCAATGAAGATGCCACTGCTGCGCGCGGACGCTGGTACCTGATACAGACGGCCACATTGACGGAAACCAATCAGGCGGTCTGGCTGGCGGCCCGATATGAAGACGACCTGGTGTTAGAGGGCGACAAGTGGAAGTTCCGCAAGGTTACCCTCCGGAGTCGTTTCTACACCACCCACAAAGACGGCTGGGCGGACATCCCGCATTTGTTGGAACAGCCATGACAGTTACCGCAGGGATGCACTTCCTCGACCCGGCCCACACCCGCGGCCCGGTGGCCGATCTGGATCTGCGCACGCTTGATTACGAACCTGACGGCAGAGATATGACTGAGGTGCAGGTGATGGATGCCCGTGAGCATCCTCAACCCGGATTACACCAAAGTGGATTTAAGCTGGTACACAGCCCAAGTGCCGTAACCGACTTCTATGATTGCGATCAGGTGATGGAAACCTACTACGAAGAATGTAAAGCAACCGCACGAAAACTGACGGGTGCCCATACCACGTTTACCTATGACCACATCATTCGTGAAGCAGGTTCCCAGTATACGGGTGGCGGTAAGACCCGCACCCAGGTCAAGACCGGTACCGCAAAAGGCGGCGGTTATATCAGCAGTGTACATATGGACTACACCGACAACTCGACCTGGGATAAGTATCTGGAGATTCACGGTGAACGGGTTCCAGATCAATTTGCTCATGTCTACGCGCTCAATTTCTGGCGACCTCTCAGCGCTTCTGCCGACGATAACCCGCTCGCGGTGTGTGATGCGCGCACGGTAAGCATTGAGGATCTACAGGAGGTGATTGTCTATGGCTATGGCGCAGAGAACTACAGCTGGTATGACATTGGTATTGATACCTTTAGCGTTAGCGCGTCGGAGCACCAGCAGTGGTATTACTATCCAGGCATGACACCAGACGATGTGCTGGTCTTCAAATCCTATGATTCAGACGGCGTAATCGGCAGGACGTGCCCACATGCCTCGTTTGCGCATCCGAATCCTTTAGGTGAGCCGCGACGCAGCATCGAACTGCGCGTACTTTGCTTTTGTTAAGTGGTACCGTTTCGCACGAATCTCTTGAGAGGCGCTTATGGCCCGATACGATCTTCTTCTTAAAGGCGGCACCGTTATCGATGGTCAACGGACGCCACTGGAAGTCTGTGGCAATATCTCGGATGCACTCCGAAAAAAGCTCGATAAGGGTGAGTCCACTATCGAGTATTGGAATCATCTCAATGGGTTTACTCGCTGAAACCCGGTAACGAATTCACACGGAGAAGAACAATATGAGCGATCTACTGGATCTCTCTACCAGCATCATCGATGGTTCGGCGTCACTTGACGACGTTGGACCCGTTAATCGAATCAACTTCCAGCTATCTGAAATTGCCGATGGCATTGCAATGGTCGAAGCTTTCTCCCACTGCGTACTGTTCGAAACGGACGATGGTTTGGTCGCATTCGACACGAGTGGCGTGCAGGGCGGGCAGCGCGTTGTGGAAGCAATTCGAGGCTGGCGTAAATCGCGCTTTAACAGTCTGGTCTACACCCACGGCCATCTGGATCATGTGGGCGGCTGCGGCGCTTTCATGACGGACGCCGAGTCGTCGGGTCATGCGGCGCCCCAGGTGATTGGTCACGAGAATGTACCGCGACGGTTTGATCGCTACCAACTGACTGAGGGATATAACGCGACGATTAATGAACGTCAGTTCGGTCAGTTTTCTCGGCGCGGTTATGGCATTAACGAGGGTGATACGTTTCTACCCCCGGGCGCTGCGCGACCGGATGTTACCTACAGCAGTCAGTTGGCGCTGAATATCGCTGGACTGGAGGTTCAGCTGAATCACGCAAAGGGAGAAACTGACGACCACACGTGGGCGTGGATTGACCAGCATAAGGCAATCTGTGCCGGAGACTTTTTTATCTGGTGCTACCCCAATGCAGGCAACCCGCAGAAGGTACAACGCTATCCTGCTGAATGGGCGGCCGCTATGCGGGATATGGCGGCACAAGGGGCGGAACTCTTTCTGCCTGCGCATGGACTGCCGATCGAAGGCAGGGAACGTATCCAACGGGTGCTAATTGATGTGGCCGAATCCCTGGAGTTTCTGGTGACAGAAACGATTGCACGCATGAACGAGGGCAGGCCGCTCGATGAGATTATCCACGAAGTGAAGGTTGACCCGGCAACCCTGGAGAAGCCCTACCTTAGACCGTTGTACGATGAACCTGAATTCGTCGTTCGCAACATATGGCGCATGTACGGTGGCTGGTATGACGGCAATCCAGCCCGACTCAAACCCGCTCCGGATCAAGCCCTCGCGAGCGAACTTGCAGCGCTGGCAGGGGGTGCACTGAAGCTGGCGGAACGCGGTGAGACCCTTCGCGAAACGGACCCAAGGCTAGCCTGTCACCTGGTTGAACTGGCAGCGCAGGCAGAGCCCGACAATCCGTCGGTGCACGCCATTCGCGCCGGGGTATACCAGTACCGCCGCGATCATGAAACGTCGCTGATGGCGAAGGGCATATTTGGATCAGCGGCCAACGAGTCAAAATCCCGCATTAAGTAGTTTTGTTGTATCCTCCGTCCCGCGCCAACAGTTCGTCTGTTGGCCCGGACTAATGGAGACCTGCTTTGACACGACCTATTAAAATTCTATTGCTGCCAATCCTGGCCATCATGCTCGTCGCCTGTGACGACGAAACACCTGTGGAGATTATTACTCCACCTGACGCGACCGATTCATCATCAGATACGTCATCGATACCTGCTGCGGACCGGCAGATCTATTTTGGTGATACTCATGTCCACTCTGACCTGTCTCTGGATGCCTACCTGATGGGCAACCGGGGGACACCCGACGATGCTTACCGATTCGCCAGGGGCGAGATGATTCTGCATGCCTCCGGGCGGGAAATGCAGCTGTCGAGACCTCTGGATTTCCTTGCCGTCACTGATCACGCTTATTTTCTGGGTAGTATGCGTGCAATGGCAAAGGGCGGTGAGTTCCAGGATCATGAACTGGCTGCTACCGTGCGGGGGACCACGACCGCGGAGGGAGTGGATAACGCATTCGCCGCAATCATGGCGTACCTGAGTGAACCGTCACGTGTGATGGCGATGCATGACGAGACGATCGCGCGCAGCGGATGGGATGAGACCATCGAAGCCGCCAAACGCCACTATCAACCGGGCGAGTTCACCACCTTTGTCGCTTACGAGTATACGAGCGGACCGGAGGCCAGGAATCTGCATCGCAATGTTCTCTTCCGCTCCGAGAATGTTCCCCCGGCGCCATTCAGTGCGCTGAACTCGCCAAATCCAGAAGACCTGTGGAAATGGATGGATGATTTGCGTGACGGCGGCATTGACAGCCTGGCCATCCCGCACAATTCCAACGGGTCGGACGGCTGGATGTTCGCGCTGAGGACCTGGGCAGGTCCGGCACCGGATGTGGCGTGGGCAGAGCAGCGGATACGCAACGAGCCCATCGTCGAGAACACGCAGCTCAAAGGTACGTCCGATACCCATCCGCTACTCTCGCCGAATGACGAGTGGGCCGATTTTGAGATCATGCCGCTGCGGATCACACTCGTCGACCAGCCACCCTCGAATCCTGAGGGTAGCTATGTCAGGGAAGCGCTTGCAAACGGCATGCTGCTTGAGCAGACGCTGGGTGTAAATCCGTTTCAGTTTGGTGTCATCGGATCTTCGGACTCCCACAATGCAGCGGGTACGTTTGATGAATCTGACTACTGGAGCAAGATGGGGGTCTCCGATATTGAGCCACAGCAGCGTGGCAGCGTCCCGCTTTCTGATTCACCGGCCGACTCGCCCAAGTATTCAAATCACTGGTCAAAATACTGGGGCGCGTCCGGGCTCGCCGGGGTATGGGCCGGTGACAACACCCGCGAAGAGATTTTTGATGCCATGCGGCGTAAGGAAACCTTTTCCACAAGCGGTCCTCGCATCAGATTACGTTTCTTTGCCGGGTATGAATTCAATGATTCGATGTTTGAAACACCGGCAGGGTTAGCGCAGGCGTATTCAAAAGGTGTACCCATGGGCGGCGAACTCGAGATCAAAGAGAACCCGTCACCTGACTTTTTCATCTGGGCACTCCGGGATATAGAATCCCAGCCATTGCAACGCGTACAGATCATCAAAGCCTGGGTTGACGATGGTACAACCCATGAAAGAGTCTTCGACGTCGCATGTTCCGATGGTCTCGCGGTTGATCCCGTGACTCATCGATGTCCGGATAATGGTGCGAAGGTGAATCTCAATGATTGCACGGTGAGCCCCAACGTCGGGGACGACGAACTCAAGGTGGTGTGGCGCGATCCATCATTCGATGCGCAGCAGCCCGCGCTCTATTACGTCCGTGCACTAGAAAATCCTTCGTGCAGATGGTCAACCTGGGACGCCATTCGTGCCGGTGTGCCACCACGAGCGGAGCTACCAGCGACAATCCAGGAACGTGCATGGACGTCGCCCATCTGGCTGGCCCGGTGAGCGCTGCGCAGGCCTTTGGCGCATTAGTCGAATATCGGTACAATCGCGCCTAATAAGTTGAACTAGTAAAGAGCAGGTCTATGGAACACGCGGTTCAGGTCGAGATACTCAAAGAACTTATGCAACAGTTGGACGAGGGCAAGAATATAGATGCCGGTGTCCAATACAGGATGCCGACCACGTCCTACGTTTGCCCGGATATCGCAGCCCGGGAACGTGAGTCTTTTTTTAGGAACCATCCTCAGTTCATTGGGTTGTCAGGTGACCTTCCCGAACCGGCGAGCTACCTGACCATGGACGACTTTGGCATTCCAATCCTCGCGACGCGAGACAAGGAAGGTAAATTTCACGCGTTTTTGAACGCGTGCCGACATCGATCTGTAAAAGTAGCCAGTGAGGCACGCGGCAAGAAAGCCGCATTTATGTGCCCGTTTCACAACTGGACCTATGCCAATACCGGTGACCTGATCAAGGTATCAGACGAGGATCACTTCGGTACAGTCGACAAGTCTTGTCATGGTCTGGTGGAGTTACCTGCCGTTGAATACAACGGCATGCTCTGGGTGCATCCAAAGATTGATGGGAAGCTGGACATCGAGGAACTGCTTGGATCGGAACTCGCGGCGGAAATAGGCGGCTTTGCCGTCGGTCGTGATGCGCTCGTCGGCGAGAAATCGATTGAGAAGAACCTCAACTGGAAGTTAGCCAACGACACGTTTGGCGAGACCTATCACTTCGGCAAACTGCATAAGGACACACTGGGAGAACTGTTCTACGGAAACAATCTGCATCTTAAGGAGTTTGGACGCCACCATCGGTTTGTGACTGCCAATCGAGGCATTGATGTGATGCGGGACCTGCCCGAAGAAGAATGGCACATCAGCAGGGGTACGTTCGTTCTCTATCACCTGTTCCCGAATATCCAGTTTATCGCGGACCCGTACACCGCAACGCTCATTCGTATCTATCCTGATGAGTCGAACCCGGGACGTTCCGTAACCCGTATCAGTTTCTACTACAGTCCCGAGGCCCTCCAGATGGCTGAGGATGAAAAGGCAGCCGGTCTCGAGATTGAGGACGTCTACGACCATGAGGGTCGCGATGGTCTGATAGGTGGTGTTGAAACCTCAATCGAGCTATTCACCAGCACGGTAGAGAATGAAGATTACGCGATGGGTGAGATGCAGCAACGCGCCGCAGAGACCGGCATGTTAAAGGAAATCATGTTTGGCCGGAATGAACCGGCACTGCATCATTTCCATCGCAACTTCCGTGAGGCACTGGGGCTGCCACCAATGGAGAAGGTCTAACCGCCGTCATTTGGCTTTCGCGAGTCCCGTACGGTCGCTGACGGCCATAGCCGATAGTCTCGCTATCTGATCTTCCTTGGCTCCGCGGTCTACCTTCTTCGGATCTCCGACGGTGCACAGCAGCTCCCGATGAAGCCCCGCCTCGCCGTCGGCGTATGCCGGTTCGCCGACAAGGTTTCGTAGTTCCTCCGGGTCGCTCGCAAGATCGAAGAGCTCCGGTTTTCCGTCCACGTAGTAGTTATATTTGAGATTACCCTGCTTGATCATGTAATACCCGGAGAGCGATCCCTGAGCGTGATACTCGGAGAATACAGGCCGGTCGTTTGGCTCTGAGCTGTCGATATGGAGAAGACTTGTGCCCGGCATCGCAGGAGGTACGGGTGTGTCGGCAAGCGTCAGGAGCGTCGGTGCGACATCCACCAGGCTGACCGGTGTCTGAACCGTTTTCTGAAACGTTGCACCCGGCTTTGAATCCGGGCCAACCGGCGGCCGTATGAGTAGAGGTATCCGGATGGAATCTTCGTAGAAACACTGTTTCTGCCAGATGCCGTGAGCACCGGCCATTTCTCCGTGGTCTGAGGTGTAGATCACCACGGTATTCTCCTTCAGCGGAGAACCGTCGATGTGTTCCAGCAACTCACCGATCTTCTCGTCGATAAACGATACGCTGCCCAGATGGCAGCGAAGCGATTCCCGCTGGACCTCGTCGGGAACAGTATCCAGGTTGCAGAATGCTCGGCGTAACTCTCTGATCGCCGGATGCTGATCCTCGGCCGGTTGGTCCCGGGTAGGGGATAGAGGAAGCGTGGTGGAATCGTATAGCGAAGCGTACCGTTGGGGAATGATATGGGGGAAGTGAGGATACGTGAATCCTACGGTCATCATCCACGGCTGGTTCGACGGGTCGATCTTGTGGTGCCGGTCGGTTTCCGCTCTTCGAGCTTTCTCTCTCAAATACCGTCCCGCCAGATCGGCGACCATGGAGTCGTACTCGAAATGCGAGCCGTCACCTTCCCCGTATTCACTCACATGGGAGTTGTTTCTCCGCTGCTGCCAATCGGGTTCGCGATGCGGCGTCTGGTACCCGGTGATCCAAAGCTCCTTGTCGTCATACAGACGCCGGCGAAAGCCGTGGGTGCGGTCGTTGCCGATCATGTGCATACGGCCGCAAAGAACGGTCTCGTAGCCTGAGGCTTCGAGATAGTGGGCGAAGGACGGAATCTCCCGCCGCAATGGACTTCCGTTGTCCCACACACCGATATCGAAACTGTAACGGCCGGCGAGGAAGGACATGCGGGACGGCACGCACATCGGCGAGTTGCAGTAGGCGTTCTCGAAGCGAATCCCCTCGCTGAAGAGGCTATCGAGATTCGGCGTTTTCATGAAATCAGCGCCGTAGCATCCGGTGAATTTCGGGTTGTGTTCGTCACTGATGATCAGCAGGATATTCGGTTTGTTGATGATTGTATCGTTTAGTTTCATAGACACTTCCTTCTTCTCGATCGTCCCAAATTCAAACTCAAATCCCGTTAAGAAACTCATGCATCGCCGCATTGGTTT
>CAJWQG010000047.1 GCA_913045175.1 uncultured Gammaproteobacteria bacterium
GGAGCTCTTCGGCGACCATGAATAAATAGTTGACCACGTGCTCCGGGCTGCCGCCGAATTTTTTTCTCAATTCCGGATCCTGGGTAGCGATTCCGACCGGACAGGTATTTAGATGGCATTTACGCATCATGATGCAACCTAACGACACTAGCGGCGCGGTTGCGAAGCCCATTTCTTCTGCGCCTAGTAATATTGCGACGGCAACGTCCCGGCCGGTTTTAATTTGTCCGTCGGTCTGAAGTACGACGCGCGAGCGCAAGTTGTTCATCACGAGTGTTTGATGGGTCTCTGCCAGACCGAGCTCCCAGGGCAGTCCTGCGTGCTTTATCGACGTTATTGGCGACGCTCCGGTACCACCGTCGTGACCAGCGATGACAAGATGATCTGTTTTCGCTTTCGTGACACCAGCAGCAATCGTACCGACGCCTATTTCTGAACCAAGTTTTACACTGATGCGCGCCTCTGGGTTGGAATTCTTGAGGTCGTGGATCAGCTGGGCGATATCTTCGATCGAATAGATATCGTGATGTGGAGGAGGGCTGATCAGGCCAACACCGGGTGTCGAGTGACGAATTTTGGCGATGAAGTTGTCAACTTTGCCACCCGGAAGCTCTCCACCTTCTCCAGGTTTCGCACCCTGAACAATTTTTATTTGAAGTTCATCGGAGTTTGCAAGGTACCAGATGGTAACGCCGAAGCGACCAGAGGCAACCTGTTTGATGGCGGAGCGTTTCGAATCTCCATTAGGAAGCGGTGTAAATCGATCCGGGTCTTCGCCGCCTTCTCCGGTATTTGATTTGCCACCGATTCTATTCATGGCGACCGCTAGCGCTTCGTGACTTTCGGCTGAAATAGAGCCAAAGGACATAGCACCGGTGCAGAAGCGTTTTACGATTTCTTTTGCGGGTTCGACATCATCAAGCGGGATTGATGACCCTTCTTTAAACTTCAATAATCCTCGCAGAGTAGCGTTCCTGGTTGCGACATTGTTTGCATGCTCAGCGAACTGCCAGTATGCATCGCTACTATTGGTTCTTGCTGCCAGCTGCAGGTTAGCTATGGCGGTTGGATCCCACATATGGGTGTCACCGTCTTTGCGCCAGTGTATGTCGCCAGGGTTAGGCAATACCGGGATGATGTTCGCTTCTCTGGATGGATAACCTAATTCATGTCGCCGGCTCATTTCCTCGTATAGCACCTCGAAGCTAACGCCCTGAATACGGCTGGCCGTACCTACGAAACAACGATCAACGATGTCATCTGCGAGTCCTACTGCCTCGAAAATCTGAGCGCCCTTATACGACTGAAGTGTGGAGATGCCCATTTTTGCCATTACTTTTAGCATGCCCTTGGCAACGCCCTTTCTGTAGGCTTCAACGATGGTCTGAATATCCGGGTATTCGCTACTATCCAACAGGTTATCGAGCTGTGCCTGCCACAGTGCCTCGAAGGCAACGTAGGGATTGATGGCGTCAGCGCCGAAGCCAACTAGCAGGCAATGATGATGGACCTCTCGTGCTTCTCCGGTTTCGACGATAATGCCGATTTGTGTTCTTTGGTGCTCACGAACCAGGTGATGGTGCACTGCGCCGCAAGCGGCGAGTGCACTTATTGCCATTCGATCAGGACCAATGTTGCGGTCTGAAAGGATAATCAGGGAATATCCGTTGGCGATGGCATCCGATGATTCCTTACGGATTCGATCGAAAGTTTTGTGCATTTCGACTTCGCCACCTGACTTGTCGAAGGTTACGTCAATAACCTGGGTTTTCCAGCCTCGATAATCCATGTCCCGAAGTGTGTTCAGTTCTTCGTTAGAAAGTATCGGGTGGGGTATACAAAGTCGATGCGCCTGTTGCTCAGTTGTTTCAACAACATTTCCTTCGGGACCGATAAAGCATTCCAGCGACATAACGACTTCTTCGCGGATTGAATCGATGGGTGGGTTTGTCACCTGCGCGAATAACTGTTTGAAGTAGTCATAGAGCATACGAGACTTGTCAGAGAGGCATGCCAGGGCAGAGTCATTGCCCATGGAGCCCAGGGGGTCTCTAGCTTCAGTAACTAGTGGTAGCAACATGAACTGCATGGTTTCGACGGTGTAGCCAAATGCCTGCATCCTCGGCAGTAGCGTCTCGGGATCAAACTTTAACTCTTCGTTAACTGCGGGCACATCACTTAGATGTAACTTCTGTTCTTCAAGCCATTTTCCATAGGGTCGCTGGCTGGCGAACTCTGCTTTCAATTCTTCGTCCGGGATCATGCGTCCCTGTTCAAAGTCGACGAGAAACATTCTGCCGGGCTGCAGGCGTCCCTTGGCTTTTACATTGCTGGGGTCAACCATAAGTACGCCGACCTCTGAGGCCATGATCACCTTGTCGTCATGGGTCAGGTAGTAACGCGAAGGTCTAAGGCCATTTCGGTCAAGGACGGCGCCGATATACTTTCCATCGGTAAACGCGATCGACGCAGGTCCATCCCAGGGTTCCATTACCGCTGAATGATACTCATAGAAGCTTCGCTTCTCGGCGGACATGTTTTCATCGGCCTGCCAGGCTTCGGGAATCATCATCATGATGGCTTCCTGTAGTGATCTACCTGACATTAGTAGGAACTCCAGCACGTTGTCGAAAGTACCGGAATCAGAACATTCGGGCTCTACAATAGGAAAGAGCTTGCTGATGTCATTGAATGCTAAGGACTGGGCAACACCCTGGCGCGCAGTCATCAGGTTTACATTCCCGCGTAACGTGTTTATCTCGCCGTTGTGAGACATGAATCTGTTGGGTTGTGCGCGGTCCCAAGATGGGAAAGTATTGGTCGAGAATCTTGAGTGGACCATCGCCAGGTGAGATTCGTAGTCAGGATCTTCCAGGTCTGAGAAGAAGGGAAATAGCTGTCCTGGCGTCAGCATTCCTTTGTAAACGATTACTCTGCAGGACAAGCTGCAAGCGTACAGCTGATTTGCCTGACTAAGATCTGATTCTCCTCGTAATGTACGGGTGAAACGTTTGCGGATTACATAAAGAGATCGTTCAAATGCTTCAGGGTCCGTTGACGTGGACGCAATAAACACTTGTTCGATAAGTGGCATGGCGCTCTTTGCCGCAGGCCCAATGTCGGCGCCATCCGGATCTATTGGGACTGTACGCCAACCTAGAATATTCTGGCCCTCTTCAGCGATAACCTTCTCGATCGTGTCCTTACAGATTTTTCGTTCGTCGCTAAGCTGAGGTAGAAAAATATTGCCCACCGCATATTGTCCTTTCTCCGGTAAAGAGATGGACATTTCTCCAGCGATTTTTTGGAAATAGGAGTGGGGCAGTGCGGTAAGTATTCCCGCGCCGTCTCCGGTATTTTCCTCGAAACCACAACCACCACGGTGATCCATCCGGGAATTGATGTGATAGGCGTCCAGCATAATCTGATGGCTTGGGACACCCTTAATGTTGGCTACGAAGCCAACGCCGCAGGAATCCTTTTCAGATCGCGGATCGTACAATCCGGTTGCGTTCGGATAGCCGGTCAGCCCGTCAAGACGTGCGGGGATTGTCTTGTTTGTCATTATCTCCCTCAGGTAACACTTGCAAATATCATCACCGAAATACAGGTGCGAATTAATCTTTTAGTCCGCGCCAATACACCGGTTTATGAACGTGAAGTGGGTCGCCCACAATACCATTCGAGCAATTAAAGTCAAGAGTTTCGGCATGATGCACGCCTATTGTTTGGTTTGTAAGCTACTGATTTAAATGAACTAATGAATCATGGGTTTATAATGGACAAGGCTAAATCAAATAATTTAACGACCTTCTACTTGTTGGTTGTCACATCGGTGTCTTGTCGGTTGTCACCGCGGTGTATTGGTATTAACCTGCGCCTTCACTCCGATGTATCGAGATCAAAAGGAAATAGGTAAATGAAAGAACCGATAAAGGTAGCAGTTACTGGTGCTGCCGGACAGATTAGCTACTCGTTGTTGTTCAGGATTGCATCTGGGCAGATGCTTGGGTCCGATCAACCCATCATATTGCGGCTACTTGAAATACCCCCTGCTATGGAGGCACTTGGAGGAGTGGTTATGGAGCTGGACGATTGCGCGTTTCCGCTTGTGCAGGGAATTGTTGCGACTGATGACCCTAACGTTGCCTTCTCCGGTGCCCAGATTGCCTTGTTGGTAGGCTCAAGGCCAAGAGGCCCGGGCATGGAGCGCAAGGATTTGCTGGAAGCGAATGCACAGATCTTTTCTGTTCAGGGTAAAGCGTTGAATGATAATGCCGCGAACGACTTAAGAGTTCTCGTTGTGGGCAATCCGGCAAATACCAATAGCCTAATTGCCCAAAGAAATGCACCTGATATCGATCCGAGACGATTTACTGCCATGACGAGGTTGGATCACAATCGTGCGCTAACGCAGTTGGCCCAGAAAACCGAAACTCATGTGACTGAGATTAAGGGAATGACCATCTGGGGAAATCACTCTGCAACCCAATATCCGGACATTAATCATGCAACTGTCAGTGGCAAAGCGGCGATGGAATTGGTGGATCAGAACTGGATCGAGCAAGACTTTATCCCAACCGTACAACAACGTGGCGCCGCGATTATCAGTGCCCGTGGCCTGTCCAGCGCAGCATCTGCTGCCAATGCTGCTATTGATCATGTAAGAGACTGGGTACAGGGTACAGGTGGCGAGCGTGTCAGTATGGGTGTTTACTCTGATGGCAGCTATGGTATCGATGAGGGGTTGATCTACTCCTTCCCGTGCGTGTGCGACGGTGGAGATTGGTCGATAGTGCAGGAGCTTGATATCTCTGATTTCAGTCGTCAGAAAATGACGGATTCTGAAACAGAATTAAAAGAAGAGCGGGACGCTGTTAAAGAACTATTGCCCTGATCATTTCGGCACCGCCAGTAACAACACACTGTCGGTGTCACTTTCAATTTTTTCAGAACATTCAGCGGGTAGAAAGTAAGCCGCCGATTCAGGTATCCGCGTGTCGGCAATTCGAAATTCACCTTTTATGCACATTATGACTGCGTAGGTGCCACCTGGCTGGTCCACTGATTCGCCAGGTTGCATACGCTGACGCCTTACACTGAACTCGTCAAAATCTGCTATGACATTATCCAGGTTGGTTGCAAGCGGAGTGTCTGTAGCGAAGCTGATCCGATCGAGCGCGTCTTCCGTATCCCAGTGATCTTGCGTCAGGACCTTCTGAGCGAACGATAGAATGTAACGCTCGTAATGTGGTGTCTGGAATTCAACGACGGTAACGCCATGTTGCAGTGAGTGGGGTGTTAGGGGCGGGACCTGAACCACATCTCCGGGTTCAAGGTCTCGAAGTGAGGTAAATGATTCCATTTCCTGGCGCAGCGTTGGTTCATTTCCTTTATCTGCGTTTTCTCCCGCATCCAGTGCCGATCTTACTTGCCAATAATCTTGTACCGTTTTCAGGTAAGCGGCTGCAAAAGCCTCCGTCGATTCAAATTGGCTTCGTTTCCCATTGTCGAATCCAAAACGAATCTTTCCTATGCCGTCTGGCCAGGCCTTTTGATCGACTTCGGTCACCACATAGACCTCTTTTTTATCTGCATGGGCTTCGAAATAAAGATCTCCTTTGACAGCATCCGCCAGCGGTTTCAATTCCTTAAGTAGGATGGGAGGCGCGTAGTTTCGCCCCGATACGATCTGCGGAAAAGTATCAAGAACCCACGGGATGGGGATGTTTGCCATTGTGCAGACACCGCGTTTCTCCATCCCCGTATACCAAATTTCTTCCCCCCAGGGTTTTGGAATCCCAAGGGGTGTAAGAGGCAGGGGTGCGGTGAAATTCACCACTTGAGCATCAAGTTGCGACGCTATCTGTTCTAAGGTCTCCCCAACTATGCCCTCCGGGACGCGGTCGTGTGAAACGATTACTCCGTGCAGCCCAGTGCTTCGGTTTTGACATATAACCGTAAGCTCGAGTGGCGGCTGATCCAGATATGATTGGTCATGCAGGTATTCGAACCGAACGACGTCCTGGCCCTTCAGCATACCTTCAGGGTTGTTTATTAAGCCCAATGTTCGATACATGAAAATACCAGGTCTGTTTCTGGCTAGTATGAGTATGACGCCAGTACTAATATTACTGGTGTCGGATCACCAGCAGCAGAGTACAAACGTTTTTGAATATGTTAATTGATCATCGTGCGTTTGAAAAATCAAGACAATCGAGGGACCCTCGATTCTATGGTCGTTTTTTCGTGGGTGTCAAAACCACTCGGATTTACTGTCGACCGGTTTGCCCGGTCAGGTTACCAAAAGCGACTAACGTCACTTTTTTTCCCAACAGCTGCAGCTGCATCGGTAGCGGGTTACCGGCCCTGTCTGCGGTGTGGCCCGGAGGTGTCGCCAGGTACGCCAGCGTGGCGCGGTACGTCGACAACAGTGTCACGCGCGCTACAAATGATTGCAGAGGGCGCGCTGGATGAGCAGAGCGTTAAACAGCTATGTGAACGGCTTGGCGTGAGCGAGCGACATCTGAGCCGGCTGTTCAGCAAGCACCTGGGCGCTTCTCCCGCGACAATCGCAAAAACTCGTCGTTTGCAGTTTGCAAAGAAACTCGTCGATGAAACCGACCTGCCCATGACCGAGATAGCGATGTCATCGGGCTATGGCAGCGTACGCCGCTTTAATGACCACTTCAAAAAGACTTATGGCCGAAACCCAAATTCTCTGCGGAACAAACCTTCTGTGGGTTCAGAAGGGACTCTGACAATGTCGCTGCCATTTAGAGCACCTTTCGATTTTAGAGGGCTTATTGGCTTTTTTGCGGCACGAGCGATACCGGGTGTCGAGACCGTAACCGCTGATCAGTATTCGCGATCGATACAGCTTGAGGGTAAACCCGCTCAAATAACGCTGACCAAACGAGCTGATTACATATCCTGCCAATTGTTGCTGGATAGTCCTGCATCATTGATCGGTGTAGCGGAAAAGGTAAAACGTTTGTTTGATCTCGATGCGATTCCAAGTGAAATTGAGAAAGTACTCTGTCGGGATAAGGATCTTGGCAGGCTGGTGCGAAAGAATCCGGGTGTTCGGCTCCCGGGGGCATGGGACCCGTTTGAGACCTCGATAAGGGCGATCGTCGGACAACAGATT
Organism: uncultured Gammaproteobacteria bacterium; assembly: GCA_913045175.1. Taxonomy (GTDB): domain Bacteria; phylum Pseudomonadota; class Gammaproteobacteria; order Pseudomonadales; family Azotimanducaceae; genus UBA7455. The sequence continues at coordinate 7,151 of CAJWQG010000047.1, forward strand.
TCAGTTAAAGGGGCAACTACCATCATGGGACGTCTGGCTGAGAACTACGGGCAACGGTCGCCCTTTTGTTTGCAGTTCCCTCAACCGGAGCAACTTTGTGACATTGATGTAGAAGCACTGCCGATGCCCAAAGCGAGAGCAACTGCCATCAGCGAATTTGCGCGTGCTGTGCGTGAGGGGAGGGTCGATTTTGATGCGGACCTGGATTGTTTGCGGCAACAGTTGCTTGATCTCCCTGGCATTGGTCCATGGACCGCGGAATACATTCTGATGCGGCGCACTTAATAATCCTGACGCGTTTATAGGGACGGACCTTGTCATAAAAAAAAATGGCTAAGACGTATCTTAATATCGATGGCGAGAAGGCTTTACTTGAGCGCGCCGATGCCTGGCGTCCTTGGCGAGCATATGCATGTATGTATCTGTCGCGCCACGCGATGGAGGTTTGATGGAGTTTACTTATTGGGCGTCACCACTTGGTCCGCTGCTTTTGGCGGGAGAAGGTGAATCACTTAGTTACCTTTCGTTTCCTGAGGGGAAGGGCAGAATTGATCCTGCTGCGGACTGGGTTCTGCGTGACGGTGCTTTTGTTGAAGTCAAAACGCAGCTTGAAGAGTATTTTTCGGGTAAGCGACGGAACTTTGAATTGAAACTAAGGCCGCAAGGGACGGCATTTCAGTTGTCTGTGTGGAATGCCCTGCGGGGTATTCCGTATGGTGAGACCAGAAGCTATATGGAAATCGCTGAGGTGATTGGTAATCCTAAAGCGGTGCGTGCGGTTGGCGCGGCCAACGGAAGGAATCCATTTCCTATCGTCGTTCCGTGTCATCGGGTGATTGGTGCTGATGGTAGTCTGACGGGATTTGGTGGTGGCCTTTCGGCGAAGACGTTTTTGCTTGCCTTGGAAGGCGGCTAGATAGCGCAAGTTACGTGGCGCTGAATGGTCCGCTGGCGGAAGGCGGGTACTGTTTCGCGCCGCTCGCTCTCGGCCTTGCTGAGAGTCTCGTTTGTGCCCTCGTTGGCCGCCTGGGCGGTGTGATGTCGGGGTTGCCATAGGCGGTCTCGGCGGCCGTTCGCTATGTTCGCGTCGCGAAACATTACCCCCCTCCCACCAGCTCAGAGGTTGATTCAATGCCGTCTACATAAAGGGCTTAGCGGTCTTGATGCCGCGCCCGAAGGCATAAACGCAAGTCTCCGTAAGGCGGGGAACGATTGGAGCAAAGAAGTACCCCTCCGCCGGCTCGGTCGGCGCAAGAGCTAAGCGCAGACTGAGGCGAATTCTTCGAAGTAGTTGGGGTACGTCTTGCTTGTGCAATCCGGGTCGTTGATCGTGATTGGTGTGTCTCCCAGCGCGGCGAGAGAGAAGCCCATTGCGATTCGGTGATCGCCATAGGTGTCAATTTCAGCGCGGGTTATTTCTTCTGGTGGCTCAATGGTGATTGAATCGTCGGTGGTGACGACCTTGGCACCAAGTTTGCGGAGTTCTGTTTCGATCGCTGTCATGCGATCGGTTTCCTTGACTCGCCAGTTATAGACGTTTCGAATACGTGTGGTTCCTTTTGCAAAGAGTGCCATCACGGCTATGGTCATGGCTGCGTCAGGGATGTGGTTAAGATCAACATCGACTCCCTGAAGTTCGCCCTGTCGAACCACTATATGTTGGTCGTGGCGTTCAACGCTGGCGCCCATTTGTTCTATCGTGTCGAGAAACTGAATGTCTCCCTGGACCGAATGTTGACCCAATCCCCGGACTGTCACTTCTCCCTTGATGGCTGCTGCGGCAAAAAAATAGGATGCCGATGACGCGTCACCCTCAACCAGATATTCGCCCGGCGATATGTACCGTTGTTTCCCGGGAATCTGGAATTGCTGGTGCTGATTATTTTGTACCGTGACACCGAAATCTTTCATGATGCCGAGTGTAATATCGAGGTAGGGTTTTGAGACCTGTTCGCCGATGACATTGATCGTGCTGTCGTTCTCTGCAAGCGGTAGGGACAGAAGCAGTGCGGTCAGGTACTGACTCGAAATGCGGCCGGCGATATCTACTGAACCGCCTTCGATATGTCCCCCGTCTACAACAATCGGCGGAAAGCCTTCTTTGTTTGTGTACTCGATTGAAGCGCCCAGTTGTTTAAGGGCATCTCCGAGATGGGCGATAGGGCGTTCTCGCATGTATTGGTCGCCATCAACGATGAACTGTCCGGGGATCAGACTTAGCATTGCGGTAAGTGGTCTGATTGCGGTGCCAGCGTTACCGAGGAAAAATGAGCTGTTCTCCGGGGTTGGGAACAGACCTCCATTGCCGACGACAGTAGCGCTGTCGGTTTCATCTGTGATTTCGACGCCAAGCTGGCGAAGCGCCGTGATCATGTGTCCGGTATCCGCACTGGATAATAGATTTACGATGCGGGTCTCACCCTCAGCGAGCGCTGCAAGCAGCAAGGCGCGATTGGTGAGACTCTTGGAACCAGGCAGGGTGACCTCTCCAGAGATCTTACTTACTGGTTGTAACGTTATCTGATCCATCGTTTGCTCAAGTAAAGTGGCGCGAGGGGGATTCTACATAACTTGCTTAGGCAGAGTCTCCCTAATATATCTCAGGCGGGGTGGGAACTGGAGTCAGTCTGTTGAGAAATGTAACGAGGTCTTCATCGACCTGCCGAAGTGGCGCTCGTCCCGGTTCTTCCAGCAGCACATGTCCATTCTCATTATCAATGCTTAGGAATAACTCGGTGTTGGGCTCGGCGGTGGCGAAAAATACGGTGAGCGGATGTTTGCTACGTCGTTTCATCAGTGCATGGCCGATGAGATTTTCTACTAATCGATCGAAGTCTTTTTCGTTCCAGAGCTGGATCAGGCTAACCTGACCTTCCTCGCTTTCTGTTTCGATGGTTCCCGACCAGAAAGCATTGTAGTACGCAGTAATGTCAGGATGGATTGTAGTCTCCAATGCGTTCGCTAACCCGGCGAAATTGATTGGGTTAGTTTGAGGTGCCGGTTTCCATTTTCCTTCCGTGGATTGGCATTGAGATTGCCAATGTGGGTCGTACTCAGCATGAAAGGAGCCATCTTCGGTTAGTGCAATAGACTCGTTGATAATACGCTCAAGGGCGCTTTTGATCGGGGTAGACAGTTTAGTTTTGGTGTCGGCGAGGATGTTGGTCGGGTCGGCGTCTAAGCGTTTTCGATACGCTACGTCGCTGTTCTTCGTTAAGCTCCGGCATCAGCTTTAGCATCATGCCATGGGTTTCCAGCTGGTATCGGTCAGAGGCGGTACGTAACCGGGTAAGCGTTTCGGAGAGTGCTTCCACATCCGGCTCCGATTGGACCAGTAGTCGGTCAAATGCGCGCTGAGCTTCACGGATTTCTCGGCGAATAGGTCTGATAGCGCTTGAATGTTGCTCGATTTCGCTCCGTAAAGACTGTCGAGTCGGCTGGTCCATATGACGGATCATCCAACCCAGGTTTGGTGGTAAATGAATTGCCCCCGGTGCTCCGGACATAGAGCGGCCAACGAAAATACCTACGATCAAGAGGTTTGCGGCTAAGGATAAGACCAGAGCTAGAGTAAGCCAGCGGCTTTTATTCATCAAACTCTCCAAGTCTGGTTTCGTCCAGGGCGATAAGTACGATTTCGTCTTCCCACGACTCTGTAACCTCTACGGTAAACAGATTACTACCGAGCAATAGACCGGCAACCAGAGGAAGACTCGCGGCCAATACCGGCCTCCAAAAGTAGGCTAGTAACTCATCAACCGATGGCAATAACCATTCAAGGCACCGGTCAATCCATAGCCGCTGCGGCAGGTTACCCAGAATCTTATCGCTCAGCTGGGGCATCTCTGGTACCCCGAACTTATCGAGCGCCGTATCAACAATATTCAGATCGGCAAGCAGCTTCTGTGCTTCAGGATCTGTCTGCAGTTGTTTAATAGCAGCATTCCGCTCTTCTTCAGGCCACCGATCTGAATGTGTTCCATAGGCATGGATAATTTGAATCAATCGTTCATGATTCATAGGTTGCTCACCAATAGTTTACGTAACTTACGTCTACCTCTTGCCATTAACGATTCAAGTGCGTCTAAGGATATATCTAGAATAGCAGCAGCATCCTTGTTCGACATCCCCTGATAATGACACATGATGATTGCGCTTCGTTGTCGTTCCGGCAACTGCATCAGGCACTCACCGATATGAGTGGCACTCTCCAGGTTTTGTAGCTGACTTACCGGTTCACTATGCTCGTCCGGTTCGTCGTTAACATCTTCGAGCACCATTCTATTGTGCTTTCGGAAATGATCGACGCACAAGTTGTGAGCGATATTGTGAAGCCAGGTAGTTAGCTTGGCAGTTTCAGGGTTGAACCGTGCCCCCTGAGTCCACAGTCTCAGGAAAGTCTCCTGCACAATGTCCTGTGTATCAGCGTTGCTATGCATCATGCGCCCAACGTAGCTGGAAATCGAGGCGAGATGCTGATCCAGCAGAATTCGATAGGCGTTCTCGTCTCCTGAACTCAGCTGCTGGACTAATTCTGCCTCGGATACCATCCAGAGAGTTTACCTTTTGAAACTGTTCATACTGAAACTGCTCTTGATAAAACATGCGAGTCTCACACGGTAGGTTGAAGTGACCTAGTCGCGTAGGAATCGCTCGCGCTCACCGCCACGTTCGCCACCACGTTTCCCTCGCTTTCCATCACGACCCGCGCGTCCCATTTGCTTGCGTAATTCCTGCCGCGAAACGTAACCGTCGCCATCTCTATCGAGCCTCCAAAAAGCATGGTCTTCCGCTTCCTGGGTGGTAATAGAACCATCACCATCAACGTCGACTGCATTGAAGCGCTCCGCTGCCTTCTCCCGTTTTTTGGCGATGTGCTCAGCTTGGCGCGCATCGGCTTCTTCCTGATGTTGCGCTACCTCTTCCTGGGAGATCGTGCCGTCACCGTCAATGTCCATTCGCTGGCGTCGCCGATCTTCTGGTAGTCTGAACTCATCTCTACTAATCAGACCGTCACCGTCTGTATCCAATTCGGCGGGGCCTTCGTGCGCGATTGCGGGTGCCATGATTCCTGCGACAAGAGACGCAGCGATAAGTTTTGTTTTCAGATATTGCATGTCGATTATTCCCGTTGTGTTCTGTTACTCATACGACAATCGCAGGAAATTCCGTCGCTTTTTCTGAGTTTTTCGTCTGTTAAAAGGGCTTAACGACTACCAAGATCAAAATAGGCACCACGATTAGCAGGGCAGACTCGTTAAATATTCTGAAAAACAAGGAGTTATGAACGATTAGATCGCGCTCCAGTTCTCTGGTGTAACGATAGCATTGGATGTGATAACCGATGAGGAGCAGAACAAAAGCCAGTTTGGCGTTTAACCATTGTCCGGACAGGCCATACCCTAGCCAGAGCCAGATGCCAAAGAAGGAGGCGAGTAACCCCATAATGGCGGCGAATAGCACCAATTTGTGTGCCATGATGACGAGTCGCCGGGTATCTTCACCGGCCGCCTTCCCCTCAACATAGTGAACGAATAGTCGTGGCAGGTAAAACAGACCAGCCATCCAGGCGATGACGAATAGCAGATGTGCAGTCTTTACCCACAACATCAATGGGGTGCCTCAGCAAGCCGGACTATTTGTGTTGTTGCTTTAGTCTGCATTGCTTATCTGTTATCTCCACTTAGAATGTCTGTTAATTTATAGCGCACTTGCGCCAGGTAAACCGTTGCTGGAATTTAACACTGTAAGCTTTCTATTGCTCGTCGTGCTTGGTGCGTTTGTTCAGACAGTTTCCGGATTTGCGTTAGGCTTGGTGATCATCGCAGGTGCGACAATATTAGAACTGGAACTAATCGCATTCTCTGCAGCGGTCATTAGTCTTATATCGCTCGTTAATTCCTCAGTTGCGCTAAGAACCAGCTACAGGAACATCGACAGGAGCTTCCTTACTTACCTCTGTATAACGATCATGCCAGGTCTGTTGATCGGTGTGGCGCTCCTTACGTATTTAAGTGAGGTTCACTACTTCGTTCTCCGTGTGCTCCTTGGAATAATGGTGATTGTCGCGGGGATACTCCTGCTGTTAAAACCGGCACTTTATGTGCAGCGCTCCGGGAAGGTATCCACCTCAGTTTTTGGAATACTGGGTGGTGTCATAGGTGGACTGTTCAGTTCCGGAGGTTCTGCCTGGGCTTACCATCTTTATCGGCAACCCATTAGTGTGGACGTGGTACGTACGACGCTACTCGCAGTCCTGGTTGTTTCATGTATCGTGCGCACGATCATCATCACTGTTGCAGGCCAGATGACAGTAAGCATTCTGGTGACAGCGCTTATATCCGTTCCCGTTGTGATAGCGGTGACCGAAGTGACCAGCAGAAATCTCTCACGTATTCCGGATAACATAGTGCGCAGATTGGTTGTGGGGTTAATGACCCTGACAGGATTTCTTCTTATTTTTGGATAGTTGATGTCGACGAATAACAAATACGATGACATAAGACCTTACTCTGATCGTGAGGTTTCTGAAGTATTGAGTCGTCTCTTGAACGATGTGGGCTTGCTGGATTTCCTGGCGCGCTGGAGATACCCAAGATTGTCCCAGCTATTTCCTGCACTGGCGCGACTACCGATCAGTTTATATCTCAGATACAAACTCGGTTCGGTAGATTCCGTCAAAGGTTTCCAGGATGTTGTTTACTACTACGTGAAGCGGATTATTAATGAGACGACTGACGGATTCGAATACTCCGGTATCGAAAACCTTGATCCGGATCAGTCATACCTGTTTGTTGGAAATCATCGAGACATAGCGGGAGATTCCATGCTGCTGGATTATGCCCTCTATGTCTCTGGACTTGATACGGTTCGAATCGCGGTTGGTGATAATCTCGTCCAAATCGCATTTGCGACGGATTTGATGAAACTCAACAAGAGTTTCTTTATTAAACGGTCGGAAGAGGGCCCCAAAAAAGTGTATGCCGGGCTCCTTCAGTCATCTCAGTATATTCACCAGTCTCTGAAGGATGGTCACTCAATTTGGATTGCGCAGAGTGAAGGTCGTGCCAAAGATGGGATGGATGTAACAGATCCAGCCATCATAAAAATGTTTGCGCTGGCCGAAAGAAAGAGTGATTTCGCTGAGCTGACTGAGCGTCTCAACATTGTGCCAACGACCATTTCTTATGAGTACGATCCCTGTGATGTGCAAAAGGCCGTGGAGCTGGAGGAAATTGCCAGGAGCGGCAGCTACAAGAAGTCTAAAGGCGAAGATCTGGCAAATCTGGTTCGTGGTCTTGGGGGGTATAAGGGTAGGGTGAAACTGACTGTGGGAACACCGCTAAAAGGCGAATACTCGTCGGCGGATGAAGTTGCGCTGGAAGTGGATCGTCAGATGCGGGAGAACCTGGAACTTTTTCCGGTCAATCAGTGGGCGTTCTCGCAGCTGGACACTGAAAACACTCCAACGGCGAACGATGCACTATCGGAGCGGTTCAAACAAAGGTTGTTGGCCTGCCCGGAAGCGGCAAGAGCACATTTCCTGCAGATGTATGCGAATCCGATTAAAAATAAGGCTCAGACATAAACCTGTAGTGCAGGTTCCGAGAGTTTCGCCCATTGTTCCCGCAATTCAAGAACATGTTCAGACCAATATCTTGCAGTGTTGAAGAATGGGAATGCCCGAGGGAAGGCCGGGTCGTCCCAGCGCCGCGCAATCCAGGCTGAGTGATACATCATTCGCAGGGTTCTTAAGGGCTCAATTAAACGCAACTGACCGAAATTAAAATCTGCGAAATCCCGATATCCAATTAATATGTGCCGCATTTGCTCGCTCTGCGCCTCCCTTTCTCCCGAAAGCATCATCCAGAGATCCTGAATAGCAGGCCCATTTCTGGAATCGTCGAAGTCCACGAAGTGCGGCGTTTCATCTCGCCAAAGTACGTTGCCCATATGGCAGTCACCGTGTAGTCGAATCCTTTCAACGGGTTCACTTAGAATATCGTGCATGTCGTTCAATAAACCAGTGGCGACAGACTCATAGGCTTCTTTAATGTCGTCAGGGATAAAGTCGTTGGCTAGCAGATAGTCCCGAGCGGCGTAACCATACTCGTCTACAGAGATGGTAGGTCGATATTGAAAAGGACGACTACTTCCTACCCGATGAATTCTACCAATGTATCTACCCAATACCTCGAGGCTTTGAGGGTCATCCAGTTCAGGTGCTCTACCGCCCCTGCGTTCGTATAGAGAAAAACGAAAGCCATTGTAAACGACCAGGGTTTTATCTTGGATGACCAGGGGTGGTACCGCGGTTATTTCGTTGTCTAGTAGCTTCTGTGTAAAAACGTGTTCTTCAAGTATTTGGTCATCGCTCCAGCGCTCATGGCGATAGAACTTTGCGATGATTGGTTCCTGACCGTCAATACCGACCTGGTAAACGCGGTTTTCGTAGCTATTGAGTTCCAGTATGCGAGCGTCGCATTGATAGCCAACGCTCTCGACGGCATCCATGACAGCGTCAGGGGTGAGAGTTGCGTAAGGATGGCTCACTGGGGTTACTGTGAAGCCCTGCGAATAAAATCGTTTATCAACCAGCCCGATATGGCGACCATCGTAGGTCTATGGGGAAGATCTGTGTAATGGAACCACTGTGCGTCAGCGATCTCTTCGGGTTGCAGGACAATGTCCCCGCTTTCGTATTCGGCGTGGAAACCAAGCATAAGAGAATTAGGAAATGGCCAGGACTGGCTAGCAAAATATTTAAGATTGTTCACTTGGATACCAACCTCTTCCATGACTTCGCGATGGACCGTTTCTTCGATCGACTCTCCCGGCTCTACGAAGCCAGCCAGTGTGCTGTAGAAATTGGTTCGGCTGTTTGCGTTCTTCGCCAGCAGAATTTCTTCACCCTTGTTTACCAGCACGATGATCGATGGCGATAGGCGCGGGTAGAACATCTGTTTACAGGAAGGGCACTTGCGAGAACGATCAAAATTAGAGCTTTCAGTCACGTTACCGCATTGTCCGCAGAAATGGTGATTACGGTGCCACTCTACTATCTGTTTGGCTCTGCCCACCAGATAGAATACGGGTTGCTCGACCTGATTTAGAAAGGACCATAGGGTATCAAACTCGTAACCTTGTGGGTTATCAGCCTCGGGATCCAGTTCATTGGCATAGACGGGAACGCCATGAATGTGACCTAGATAGTGATCCGCGATTGACTCAACGCCAAGCCAGCGCCACTCATCCCGGTTTAGGGGTCGCCACGGATGAACGCCGTCGATAGTTAGAATTTCATCATCCGAAATAATGATATGAAAGCTATCTTCCGCGCTATCCGGAGGAACAACGCCGGATACAAAGCTGGCATCCAGATCAATAAACTCCCAGTCCATACCCATTGAATCCTTCTAAATGAAGCCAGACTTTAACACAGCTGATCAGTGTGGTGATCTGGTCCTGGCAAGGCACACAACGCTGACAGATGAAGCACCTGACGTCATCAGCAATCGAGACAGCTCGCCAACAGTGGCGGTAGTGGTTACTACATCGTCGACGATCGTGATATGCGAACCGGTTTAGAGCGTGTTGCTGGAAAACCCACCGCGCATATTCTTGAAACGTTCATTGATGTCTAGCTGTTTCTGTTCTTCGGTGTTGTGAACCCGGCGACAGTGCCTATCGATTGGTATTTCCCAAGCCTTGGATAACCTTGAAGTGATCTCCATTGATTGGTTGAAGCCGCGCTTGCGAGCTTTCCTAGCATGGAGTGGCACCGGAATCAGCGTATCTGGACGCTGCGTGCCTGGATATCCCGGAAGTTTTGTCACTAGAAGTTCGGAAAGGACGCGACCCATTGCGAGATTACCGTGGTTCTTAAACCGCTTTATCATCTGGTCGACGGGCCAGACGTATTCGAAAATCGCATTAGTTCGTGAGAAGGACGGCGGCCTGGTGAGACAGGGACCACAGATCGAGCCTGCTCCAGTTGGTAAAGGTAAGGCACAGACGTTGCAGCCGTTGATCAGCCAGGGCAGATCCGACTCGCACTCCATGCATAAATCCATTGGTCGCCCAGATGGGCTATCGCACAAAAGACATTTACCGGGAAGCCAGCTGATTTCCATAGCCCTGAGGCTACGCCGACTTGATATCGTGTGGAACCAGATCTTGGCTCAAACCTGGGTGAGATATTGTCCCCTAGCAGGGGTGGTCGGGTTCAGCGCTGTCGCACAGGGTAATGCCTTTGAGGCACGTCGACCAGGTTGCGATAATCTGGCTGGAGAAATTCGGGGCATTCACTTCGAAAGACTCTATCCGGCTAACCAGTCTAATCAGGTAGGAGTATTGCTCTCCCTGGATTGCCTTCATTATCTTGATTTCTCCTTTCTCCTTTCTCCTTTCTCCTTTCTCCTTTCTCCGTTATTTCGTTTTTACCGCGCATGATCAAACGAACTAAAGTCGGGTAGTTATTCTCTGGGCCTGAAAAAAGCTCGAAGTGTTGGACGAAGGTACACCGGTCTACGTCTCGTAATACTTCGTGTGCGAGCATTTCAACCGGATCTGAGTCGGGCAGGCTGGTGAAGGACTCAAAGGTCAATTTCGCGTTCCAATCTGTACTGGTTTCACCAATCGGGACGTAGTCCACCACTCTGCTGGTAACGTTGTTAAATTGGTAGACTCTATGCCAACCTTCCGGAGGAAGTACTTTAAGACGCTCCGTTGCCTCAGGCGTTGTGGAGGTTGAGGGCGACGAAGGTGTTGGTGGTGTTGATGGTGTTGGCGATGGGGCGGTTACAGGCTCAGTCGCGCAACTGCATAGCAGAAAACACGTTAGCCATAATGTTGTGGATTTCATCCTGCGATCATGAAATCTATCAAATGGCTAGTCAAGGAGAGTAAACCCTTTGGCACAGACCGCTTTACCACAAAGAAGGTGATAACCGATATGAAAATGTAGATGATGACGATTGAATTTCACTTCTCCGGTTGCCGTTCCTTGAAGGAAAAGCGGTCCCGTCTGGGGGGATTTAGGGATCGAATTGGTAAGATGCCATCTGTTGCGGTGATGGAATCGGACTATCAGGATGTCCATGACAGGTCGATTTGGGTTCTGGTGGTGCTCGCTGCCAATACAAAGTTATCGCAGCAACTACAGGCCAATATCAGGGAGATCCTGTTACGGGTTGATGGTGAACTTATTCGTGAGGATATCGAAGAGTTCTAGCACGCTGTCTGGACAGGGCTAGTTAGGGGGCTCGGCTAGTTTCACCGTGTAGTTTTCAATCTCCTCGTTTCGCATGGTGGTTACTTTGACCTTGTCGCCGGGTTGATAATTTTCCAGCAGTGAGAGCAGAGTATCTTCGTTCACTACAGGCTCATCGTCGATGGCGATGATCACATCGCCCAGATAAATATTATGTCTTCTGTCTTCCTGCAGGCCAACTATACCTGCGCGATCGGCAGGGGAGCCTCTCTGGACATCCTGGATGACCACACCATTTACCTTAATACCCAAACGCGGTGCCAGGTACTCCGGAAGTATCTCGACTCCAAGTATGGGCCGGTAAACCCGTCCGTGATCCAGTAGCTGAGGTACGATCAGCTTGACCGTGTTTACAGGAATAGCGAATCCGATTCCGGCGTTGGCCCCGCTTGGGCTGATAATTGAAGTATTGACGCCAATCAGCTGACCCATCGAATCGAGCAGCGGTCCACCTGAATTACCAGGATTGATAGCGGCATCCGTTTGAATCACGTTTTTGATCGTTCGGTTGTTCAGCGATTTGATTTCTCTACCAAGAGCACTAACGACCCCGACGGTCAACGTGGTGTCCAGTTCGAAGGGGTTGCCAATTGCCAGGACCTTTCTACCAACGGCGAGTTCGGAAGAATTTCCCAGGGGGATGGGTTTTAAATCTTTGCTTGGGGCGTCGATTCGCAGCAGCGCGATGTCCTTTTCCGGCGCTAGTCCGACAACCTCCGCTTCATAGGTCTCGTTATTGTGTAGGGTGATTAACACTTTGTGCGCACGGTAAATGACGTGATAATTGGTGACGATTAATCCACTATCATCCCAAACAAATCCTGTTCCAGAACCGCTGGGCACCTCCATCGCGTTGAAGGAGAAACGTCGTCTGACAACCTGGGTATTAGTGACGTATACAACGGAAGGGCTGATATCACTAAAGACCTTGATGTTGTTGTTTTCATAACTGGTCAGCATGATGTTAGATGCTGGGGGCACCTCGTCCCCATTACCAGTGGTGATAAGTGCCAGGCTGCTAAGGGCTACCGCTAGTGCGAGTGCCCACTTCAACATGATCAAGCTTAGAGATCCTTTATTGGCTGATAATGTAACTTAGAACGCTTAAACACAATTCAGTTCAAGTCGCTCGCAGAGACTATTGGTTTACCCTTTTTACAGGCTCTGCGGGTGCGATGAACTTGCCGAGTGCATAGATATCATCGGGAGAAAGACTGCCAACAATTTCTTTCAGACGTAGATTGTTGCGCACGTACTGATAGCGAGCGCTGGCGTATTGATACTGAGCGAGATACAACTGTTGCTGAGCCTGTAGTACTTCCACAATGTTACGGGTACCTACTTCGTATCCAGTCCTTGTGGCGTCTAATGCACTCTCGCGGGATTCTATACTGCGCTGTCTTGCTCTGACGCGTGCTACATCGGTGTTAATGTCAGTAAAGAAATTGCGCGTGTTTTCCACCACCGTACGTTGCTGAAAGTCGAAGTTTTGTTGTGCGGCATCGAGGCCATATTGCGCCTGACGTGTTCCGGACCTGACCTGACCACCCTGATAGACAGGGATATTGATGCTTATGCCATAGGAGCGATTGTTGGTCTTGCTTCCTAGAAAACTCCTTCCTTTTGAGACGTTGTGTTGCCAACCCGCGCTCGCGTTGATGGTGGGATAGTGACCGGCTCTAGCGATTTTTACGTCTTTCTCAGATGCTTTCAGTCCTTCTCTGGCGGCGATCAGCGCATAATTATTGACTAATGCCCTTTCGATCCATGCGTCGACATTATCTGGTTCTGGTGGGTTGACGGGCATTTCGTCGACAATGCCCGAAACCTCCGAAATGGGATTTCCTGTAAGCCGCAGTAAAGCCTCGAAGCTCGTATTCTGGAAACCTTCCTGCTCAATAACGGTTACCGTTGAGTCATCGAAAGCCGCCTGGGCCTCAAGGACATCAGTAATTGCAACGAGTCCAACGTCAAATCTTTGTTGTACTTGTTCCAGTTGCCGTTTCGAAGCATCCCGGTCTGATCGTGCAGAGGTCAGCAGAGCCTGTGCTTCCAGTATGCTCAGATAACTTTCTGCGACGCGCACGATAAGCGCCTGTTGTGCTGCCGCGAAATTTGCTGCCGCCTGGGCCTTAATATCTTTGGCCTGACGGAAGCGATACCAGGTATCAACACGAAAGATTGGTTGGTTCAGTGAGGCATTCCAGCCATGGGAGCCGGATGGCTCTGATGGAAAGTCGCTGTTTAGAATCCAGCGTTCACCAACGCCTGAACTGCCACTAACAGAGATATTTGGCAGTAGCCCGGCGCGAGTTTGAACTGTGACCTCGCTCTGGGACTTGAAGGTCGCCTCGGCCGCAGCCAGTTCAGGATCGTTGGCGACCGCCAGCTCATAGATATCCTGCAGCGATGCCGCAAAAGATTGGTTTGCAGCGATCACACCAAAGAGTGCAAGAAGGCGTAGCTTTGTCATAGTAATTCCTTGTAACCCATCATCTTTTATGATGCTCGACAGTGGCGGTGTAGCATACTGTTAGCAAAGTGGATATGTCCATGCGTTGAACGTAATCCCTACAAAGGATTTACGTTTGCGCTTCTAGTTCCTGTCGACCGGCATAAACTGGGGGTGGAGCGAATGTTGAAAGGTTTGTTTCCAGCCACTTTGCCATCGTCAGGCAGCGATCTTCTCGAAATGGCGCTGCGATTATCTGTACCCCGATAGGCAAGTTAAGTTCATCCTGGCCGGCTCGAATGACTGCTCCTGGCCAACCCGTGAGATTGTAGGCGCTGGTGTAAGTATAAGCATTGAGATCTTCGTGCTCATCGTGTTTATGTGCCGTTCGGGCATTGACCGGGCATATTAGCAAGTCAAAGTCGTCAAAGAATCCGAGCATCGAGCTCTGATAGTTGTGCCAAAGATTAATTGTTTGTGCTATTTCCGCTGCACTTGGTTCCTGGCGGGTATGACCAATGCTGGGTTTCAGGTTTGGTGAAACGGTGTCTGTTCGAGAGTCCTCAAGCAATGCTTTTAATACCTCGCCATCGGCACCAATTACTCTTGGGAAAATCAGACCAGCCATTTCCAGTCCGGTTGGTCGTGCTTCGGAAAGCGTAAAGCCCTCACGCTTCATAAAATCTACGATGCTCGCGAGTGTCGATGTGATCGAATCAGTTGGTGTACAGATTCCATTGTCCAGGTGGTATGCGATCCGCATGGTTTTTACATCGTCGCATTCGTAGGTGGCTCCAGGTACACAATGTGGGTCTACATTATCCGGCCCCTGGATGATATCGAGGATGAATCTCAGATCGTCAACATACCTTGCCATTGGGCCTGGCTGTGTTAGCGGTGCATACAATCCCGAGGATGGCAGGGCGTTGCCGGTGCAGGGGACTCGACCTGTCGTTGGTTTAATACCGGCAATGCCGCAGAAGTGACAGGGTAGTCTGATACTTCCGCCAGTGTCAGTACCAATGTCCATAGGTGTGGCGTTGGCCGCGATGAGTGCCGCTGCACCGCCGCTGCTACCCCCTGAAGTTCGTTGCGTATCGAACGGATTTTTCGTGGTGCCATATACAAGATTGCTGGTTTGAAAAGACATTGTGAACTCGGGGGTATTAGTCTTACCCATGATGATCGCGCCAGCATCTCTTAGTCGAGCGACGCAGGTTGCATCGCGTCCTGGACGGAAGTCTTTGCGACCTAGGGTTCCCCAGGTTGTAATGGCATCTTTGGTGTCGAGGGAGTCTTTGATCGTTATAGGGACACCATGTAGTTTGCCAGGTGGTTCCTGATTCTTGAGTGCCAGGTCAGCTTTCTCAGCCAACTTGAGCGCTTGTTCAGCAGTAGAATACACCAGCGCATTAAGCGCGGGATTGACCATGTCGATACGATCCAGAAACCCGCGTGTGACAGCCAAAGAAGTGGTCTTTTTTGTTCTGATCGCTTCTGCAATAGTCGCCAGCGGGTTATCTAGTAATTCGTCCACCCAGATTCCTGATCCGAAGAGTATAGTTGGCGAGCCGTCGATTGCTTTTTTGTATGCCGCCGTGGAAACTTGACCACGTGTCCGATTATGCTAACAAGCTATGAGCCCGCAGGACTCACTATACACCGTAAGTATCATCCTGTTCCTGGATGCGATTGTCCTGGTTTTGCTCATCTATAATTTCAACAAGTTGGATTACCAATTTCTTAGGTTTGCCTATGCAGCGTTGATTGCAAAAATGGTAGCCCAGATCGCGTTCTTCGGCTGGGCAATGACTAAGTCCATCACCACTTTTATTGCATTGGGATATCTCGCGGAGGTTGCGTTTGCAGCTCTAACGCTGGTTTGTTTGGCTCATATGATGGGTAGAGCCGTGCCCATAAAACTCATCCTCGGATGCGTACTGTTTTACCTTGGAAACTCTTTGTACTCGATGTCGCTTGACGATTATCCGATACTCCAGTGGTTTCTGGCGGAAGCAGGCCCCATAGCCCTGCTTGCTACCGGGGCTTACTACCTGTTGGAACGCAGAGAATCATTATCCACATACTTGCTTGCCGGTATCCTTGGGCTCGTGATCGTCGTGAAGCTTGTTTTGCCTGTAGTCGTTGATGACCCCTATATATTCAGCTTGACCTTCCTCTTTAGCTGTCTACTTCCTATTGTGGTGGGAGTGCTTCAGCTAATGATTTCCTCAGATAGGATGATGACCAGTCTGGAGGCTAAGAATGATGAACTGGCTAGCTACAAACAGGAAAATCGAAGATTGGAGTTGCAGTTTACTTAGGCTCAAAAGCTGGAAAGTCTTGGCGTGTTGGCAGGAGGAATCGCTCACGATTTCAATAATATGCTAACCAGCATTCTTGGTTACGCCAATCTCACCATGAAAAAACTCCCGGCAACAATGAGGTTCGGAAAGATCTGTACGTGGTTATGTCGGGGGCTCGCCAGGCCGTTGATCTTACATCGCAAATGCTCGTGTACGCTGGTAAAGGTGCGATGGAGTTTGAATCCGTGGACCTTTCGAAAGTGTTGGACAATATGTCTAGTCTGATTAACTCGATTGTGCCTCCGAAAATCCGATTAGTTAGAAAACCAGTGCGTGATCTGCCCCGTTTAAAGGGAGATCAGGTACAGCTTGGTCAGCTGTTGATGAATCTTGTCGCAAATGCAGTGGATGCCATAGAGGAAGCTGGTACGATCGAAATTTCCACGGGACTTGCTGAAGTCGACGATGCGCTGCTAAGAAAGAGCTTTTTTGCAACAGACCTTAGTCCGGGCGCGTACCTCTATCTGTCCGTGAAGGACTCTGGTGCGGGAATGGACCCAGGGCAGGTGAGCAAGATCTTTGACCCGTTTTATTCAGAGAAAGGCGTCAGCAAGGGTTTGGGCTTGTCTTCCATATCCGGAATCGTCAGACAGCATCAAGGATTTGTTAATGTTCAGTCGACCCTTGGCGGTGGTTCTGAGTTTTCCGTTTATCTTCCGGCGTTGTCGTATCAGGAAGTCGTCCCAACGAAGGGAACTCAGTTTCGTTCCGGAAGTAATAAGGGCAAGATATTACTTGCCGATGATGATCCAAGAATTCGAAGTTTGATTGAGTCTATTCTGGAGAGCGATCACTTCCAACTGACGTCGAGGGAAGATGGGAAGGAGGCGATCAAGGCGGCAGCGGAGGATGGCTCGAGCTATGTTCTGTTTTTGCTGGATTGCACCATGCCAAAGATGTCTGGCACGCAGGTCTATCGACAAATTCGGTCGCAGGGCCTGACTACGCCAGTGATTCTTATCAGCGGGTATCATCAGGAGCAGGTCGACACCGCACTCAGTGAGCAGGTGTTAACCTAACTCTGTTCCCCTGGGTCAATAACCTGAAGTTTTAGCTGTAGCTGGTGCTCGTCGATATCGAAAGATAGCGGCAGTTCTTGCTCCTGAGTCATATCCAGAGCCAGGGTTTCGCGACTAATGTAGTCCTGATTGTTCAGGATGGCATCCTGAAGCTCAGGCGTCGCGTTGAAAGAAATATGTATTCGGTCGGCGACGTTAAACCCTGCGTCTTTTCTCGATTTTTGTATTCTATTGACTACCTCTCTAGCGAGGCCCTCTTCGATCAGCTCTGGTGTCAGGGTGGTCCCCAGATCTATCGATATAAACCTGTCTGACAGCGCCTCGGTACCTTCCTTAGGCTCACGAAAAATGAGAATGTCTTCGGGAACAAAACGTTCGCTGTCGATCGTAAACTCACCCTGTTCCTGAAGGCTCACGATATCGGCTGGCGAGAGATCTTCGATTTTCTGCTTGAATGACTTAAATCGGCTGCCAAGTCTTTTCCCCAGTACGGGAGAGTTTGGTTTGGCGTAGAGATCGATGTATTTGTCTTCTTCCGTAGAGTAAGTAACTTCTTTCACGTTTAACTCAGAAAGGATGTAGTGCTCGAGTTTACCGATCTCCTCAAGTAACGAAGGATCATCGTGGATAATGGTTAGCCGACTCAGTGGATACTTAACCTTTATCTTTTCATGATTGCGTTTTTGTCTTCCCAGCAAAACGATGTGCTGCATTCGAGTCACCGCTTGCTCGAGCATTGGCTCGATCAACGCGTGGTCGGCTTCCGGGTAGCGACACAGGTGGACTGACTCGGGAGCATCGATGTCTAGCGGGAGGTCGTGGTAGATAGATTCTGCTAAAAATGGCGCGAAAGGAGCCATGCTTACGCCCAATTCATGAATAGCGGTGTAAAGCGTCTGATACGCCGCAGCTTTGTCGGCACTATCTTCTTCTGACCAAAAGCGTGGCCTATTGTAACGAATGTAGCAGTTGGTCAGATCATCAATAAATTCGAACAGTGCCGGTACTACGTTGTAAAGTCGATAGCCTTCCATCTCCAAAGCGATATTGGCCTTTAGAGACTGCAGGCGAGACAGTATCCATCGATCCATGATGTTTTCGGTAGTGACCGGATTAGAGCTGGGTTTCCACCCATCGATTGCTGCGTAGGTATTGAAGAACTTAAAGGCGTTTAACCAGGGTAGAAGAACCCTTCGTACCATGTCCCTGACCCCGGTATCTGCAAATCGTTGTTCCTCGCCTCGAACCAAACCGGAGTTGATGAGATATAGCCTGAGGGCATCTGCACCATAGAGCTCCATCAGGTCATCAGGTGGCGTGTAGTTACGCAGTCGCTTCGACATTTTCTTACCGTCTTCGGCCATCACGATGCCATTGACGATGACGTTCTTAAACGGATGAACACCGTAAAGTGCCGTCCCTAGTACAATCAGGGTATAGAACCAGCCTCTTGTCTGATCCAGACCCTCCGCGATGTACTCGGCCGGAAAGCCCTTTTTAAAGACCTCCTCGTTCTCGAAAGGATAATGTAGTTGCGCGTATGGCATAGACCCTGATTCGAACCAGCAATCCAGGACCTCCTCGATGCGACGATAGGTTCCGGGCTCACCATCTACTGTGAACGTCAGGGGGTCAACATTTTCGCGATGCAGATCCTCGATATTCGTGCCGGTGTATTCGAGCAACTCTTCCCGTGACCCAATACATAATTCATTGCCGGTTTCATCATTTATCCATATCGGCAGTGGTGTGCCCCAGTAACGATTCCTGGAGATTGCCCAATCCAGGGCGCCAGCAAGCCAATTCCCCATCCGGCCTGATTTAATGTGCGAAGGAATCCAGTTGATCGCGTTGTTCGCTTCGATCAGTTTGTCTCGCATCTGTTCTACTTTTACGTACCAGGAATCGATAGTCCTATATATGATCGGCGTGTCAGACCGGGGACAGAATGGGTAACTGTGTTCGATCACATCCTGGATGTAGAGACTTCCCTTATCCTTTAAATACCGAATGATACTTTTGTCAGCATCTTTCACGTGCAGTCCGGCAAAATCTGTAACTTCCTTTGTGAATTTCCCTTCCATATCCACTGGGCAGACGCTCGTGGTCAGGCCATGAGCCTTCCAGATGCGAAAGTCATCTTCGCCAAAGGCTGGTGCCTGGTGGACAATGCCGGTACCGGCATCGGTGGTTACGTAATCATCGGACAGTACTTGAAACGCACCTTCATCAGCCAGCTCAGCAAAGTAGGGGAATAGTGGCTCGTACCTTTGACC
>CAJWQG010000048.1 GCA_913045175.1 uncultured Gammaproteobacteria bacterium
CTTACCTGACCTAAAATAAGTACATAGCCTTTAAAACTATTGATGTTGATGTGGGCATCTTCTAGTTCCGGGTGTGCTGCACGTACGTTTTTTAGTGCGAGAGTTTCGTTTCTTTCATCATCCAGTTTTGTATATGGAGAATCTTCATACTCAAGGAAGCTGTTGCTGCACCCCGCGAGGCTAATCGCGATCAATATGAAAAGCAGTTTCATCAATGTGCTCCTTTTAGGCGTAGTCATCGAGAGTGAATTCACATTTCATCCATTCCAGCGTATCAGAAATAGAGATAACATCGAATCGACAATCATGTTCCTGGAACGTTGGGTTTTTTAGTAGAAAGAACTGAGCCGTTCGTATTATTTTTCCAATCTTGCTGTAAGTCACAGTTTCGGCCGGAGTTCCACGATATGTGTCATTTCTATAGCGTACTTCCACGAATACCAAGGTTTTGTCCTTGCTGACGATTAGATCGATTTCACCACGGCGTGACCTGAAATTCCGAGAGACGAGTTGGTATCCGCGGTTCAACAGGTGTTTTAGTGCTTTTTCTTCTGCTGCAGAACCTAATGTTGCGGTTGAGATCTTCATGCATAAGTCCTATGAAGTCTCACCACCTACTGAGCGCTCATTGGAGCACTTACAGGTGTGCCGTCTTTAAATCGCGCCCACATAAGTTCTCGCTCTATCTCGTTGTTCTGGTTGAGTCTGATGATTCCCGTTGCACCGTATAGCCGTTCGTTGGAAAGCTCTTTGAGTTGTTGTAATCGGGGATATAACCGATGGGCGTCTAGGCCCATGGCATAGAAGGGAGCCAGTTGGCCGTCGGCTCGATTCCAGGTGGATTGGATTTTCTTCTGTATCGTATCAAATGAGGTCAGTTTCCAGGGAATGTCGCAAAACCTGATTCCGTCTAGATCTATTGCATCAATCCATGAATCACTGGATTCGTAGATGTGTGAGGTTGCGTAGACGGGAATATCCTCAGCATAAAAATGTTCCAGAGTAGGGTTGATACCACGTGCCTGGCCTGGGTTTGCGAGCAGAAAAATAAAGTCGATATCCTGTCGTCGTCTGGGTGTGAATTCGAATCGTTCGCCAATAATTCGTCTCAGGTCGCTTGCTCGCTTCTCGCTACTATCGATGTCCAGCAGTTTTTTGACCAAATCTGAATAGTCACGCTGATTGGAGAAGGTTGCGCTATCGACGATGTTGCCACCCTTAGCACGCCACCCCTGTTCGAAAGCCGCGAAGTTTCGTGAACCCCATTCTCTATCGGGATAGATAACAAGTGCATGTTTTAGGCGTTCGCTGTGGACCTGTTCAATAACCTGGATGATTTCGTCTTCGGGTGCCAGGCCAAATTGGTACAGGTTTGGGTTTAGGCTGTTGTCCGATGTTCTGTTGAGTGCCAATACGGGAATATTGAGGTTCAATGATGCTATCTCGGTGACGGCGTCTTTCGATAGCGGCCCAATGATCAGTTCCACGCCCTGGGCTTTTGCACGATTTACCAGTTCAGTGGCAGTTGCGGTGGTAGTGTCATAGATAATGATTTGTGCTGAGCCATTCTGTTCGTAATGTGCGGCGATGAAGCCATCTCTAATGGCCTGTCCCCTGGAACTTAGATCTCCCTGAAGTGGAAGTAACAATGCAATAACCGAGGGACGTTCACTGACAATTCTGGATAACATCTTGAGGCTTCGGGGCAATGATCTGGAGGCCGTATGGTGAGACCACGCTCTTTTCCACTTGTTCAATTCGTGCAATTGCTTCAAAGGATCGTTTTGATGCAGCTTGGCGAGGGCTGCTAGTGATAACCAGCCCCTTACATCGCTTGTGATTGCCCTATTTGCCTGTGTGGCCAGGCTTCGAGCCGGGACTTCCATTAACGATGAGAAGATCTGTTCATGGTTCTCTTCGAGCTCGCTGTCTTCCAATAGGCGATCTAGGTAGATCCGTTCTCTGGCGCTTGCGACAAAACTTCTGGTTTGCTGATAGGCATCCGACCTGGTTCTGGCGATGCTGGTCTGGTGATTTATGGTTAGCGTCGCGGACTGCAATCGCCTGTCGCCAAGAAACGATAATGCTCTCTTCGCATCTCCGTTAGCTACCGCAGTTCGCGCAGCCAGAATCAGGTAGTCTGTGGATGTTGATTCCACTGTATGAGGGTTTGAGATCAACTCGAGGATTTGCTTTGCCTGGCGAGCATCACCAAGGTCGAGCGCCCGTGCCGCTGCCGCCAGCCGAAACTCTGTAGCTGCGAGGTCTTCAGCCTGCTCGGCACGAATCAATAACGTCGAAAGTGACTGATCCGGGGCGCGGGGTTTTTTACCGGTCTCGCTTGGTCGCTCTGTGGGGGTGGTGCATCCTGTTAGCACGACCACGAAAGAAACAAATAAGTAGTGCTTCAGCATTGAGATCAGTCAGTGTTTTGTTTCAGGTATTATCACATATCCCAATGCGTCTTCTTAGGGATTTGTGAGCCCGGCGCGTAAGCTAACGAGGAGAGGTATGTGAGTAAAAGTGCAGACGAGCAAGGGAGATTGTATGTGGTTGCAACACCGATAGGAAATCTTGAGGACATAACCACGCGCGCCAGGCGGATACTCTCCAGTGTTTCCTATATTGCTGCTGAGGATACGCGCCATACCGGCAGTTTGCTTCAGCATCTCGGCGTTGATACTCCCACTCGTTCTTATCATGATCATAATGAGGCCCAGGTTACTCAGAAAATTATTGCAGATATTAGGAAAGGAGCCGATATCGCGATTGTTTCTGACGCGGGGACTCCTCAGATATCAGATCCTGGTTTCCGATTAGTCGAGCAGGCATTTGCGGGCGGTATAGAGGTCATTCCTGTGCCGGGTGCCAGTGCGCTAAGTGCCGCGTTGAGTGTGTCCGGGGTGGCGACGTCCAGGTTTGTATTCGAGGGATTCCTACCTTCAAAAAAGGGACAGAGACTTAAGGCGCTTCACCTGATTGCAAACGAACCTCGTAGCATGGTGTTTTACGAAGCGCCGCATCGAATACTGCGTATGCTGGAAGACATGGTGGAGACCTTGGGTAGTGATCGAAAGATCACCATATTCCGTGAGTTAACGAAGATTCATGAGCAGATTTTCCTTGGTTCCATAGGCGCCGCTACTCAAGCGCTGGAAGACGGTTCCATTCCGAGTAAAGGTGAATTTGTGGTTATTGTTGAAGGTAATCAGAAGGAAGGTGCGTTGGCAGATATGGAATCCGAGCATGTCATGCGTGAACTGATTCGGGAACTACCGGCCAGTAAGGCAGCAGAGATAGGCGCCCGTCTAACGGGAGAGCCGCGCAAGCGGCTTTATCAAGTTGCTCTAAGGCTTAAAAATAAATTGTGATGTGATGGATTTGGCATTAATCTGCCCCCGAGAGTTGACCAGACAATCGCCGCCTGAAAGGGGGGAGGAAAGTCCGGGCTCCACAGGATAAGGTGCCAGGTAACGCCTGGGAGGCGCGAGCCTATGGAAAGTGCAGCAGAAAATATACCGCCCTTTTAGGGTAAGGGTGAAATGGTGCGGTAAGAGCGCACCGCACTTGTGGTAACACAGGTGGCAGTGTAAACCCCACCTGGAGCAAGACCAAATAGGAATCCTAATGCTGTGATCCGCAGTTGGGTTCGGGTAGGTTGCTAAAGGTTCATGGTGACATGGATCGTAGATGAATGATTGTCCACGACAGAACCCGGCTTATTGTCAGCTCTCATTATAATAATGATACTTTTTATAATTAATTGATCTATACAGTGAAATATGGCGAAATAGTTAAGAAGTTACTTTAACTATAGACACTATCTAACTGTATTAATTTCCTTTCTGTAAGAGGCCTTCCCCGCAACCTGGGAAATTCACCTAAGTTATTGTGTTTTAACAATAATTTGTCGTTTGGAACTTCTTGACAACCTGTTGCCCCCTTCTTATTGTGCATTGTGACAAAAAGTGGGTAATTGTGTGGTTTTGTGGGCGATTTTATAGCTAAGTAGCAGATCGGTCCTGGTGAAGTAGAGTTTGGTGGCATAAGTCTAAATATTGTGTCTCCTGCTTCCAGATTTTCCACAAATTAGCGATTCCTGAATCACAATTATAGGGTGTGGAACCAGGTGTTTCGAGGCGTAAACAACATAAATCTGGATGCGAAGGGTCGGCTGGCGATCCCAGTTCGCTATCGCGAGCAGTTGGCCAACCATTGTGGTGGTGAAATGGTCGTGACCATTGATACCGAGGAAAAATGTTTATTGATCTACCCGCGGCCGGAATGGGAAGACATTCAGCGTCGCGTTGAAAGTCTCTCCAGCTTCGAGGTTGCGACCAGACGTGTTCAGCGCTTATTAATAGGGCACGCGACCGATATTCAGATGGATGGAAGCGGCCGGATTTTGCTTACTCCACCTCTAAGAGAGTATGCGCAGCTCAAAAAGAAGGGTGTTTTGCTTGGTCAGGGCGCAAAGCTGGAACTATGGAACGAAGAGCACTGGTTGACCAGAAGGGATGAATGGTTAACAGATCCCACCGGTCTGGAAATTCCAGACGAACTTAAATCACTATCTCTGTAGTAGAAGTCCATTGGTGCACACTCACAAAACTGTCCTCCTCCAAGACGCAGTCGATGCCCTCGTGATTAACCCCAAAGGGAGTTATGTGGACTGCACCTACGGGAGAGGCGGTCACAGTCAGGCGATTGCCGACAAGATTGGTGATGAAGGCCGGCTATTGGTAATTGATAGGGATAGTGAAGCGATTACCCATGCGAGGAAAAAGTTTTCGGAAGATGATCGAGTCACTGTTGTACAGGGGTCTTTTAGCCAGGTTGCGCAGCATGTCGCCAGCTGTGACATGAGTTCAGTAGATGGTGTTCTTTTAGATCTGGGCGTGTCCTCGCCGCAGTTAGATTCGGGAGATCGAGGATTCAGTTTCTCCGAAGATGGACCGCTGGATATGCGGATGGATCGTGATCAGGGAATACCTGCGAGCGAGTGGGTTCAAAGTGCGTCAGAGGCGGAGATCGTCGAAGTGCTCAGAACTTACGGAGAGGAACGATTCGCGAGGCACATCGCTAGAAAAATTATTGAAGTTAGAGAAACTCAGACCATTGATCGAACAAAACTGCTAGTTGAGATTATTGAGTCGGCGGTTCCGATAAAAGAGAAGAATAAACACCCGGCAACCAGGTCTTTTCAGGCAATTCGCATTCACATCAATCGGGAACTGGAAGAGCTAAGAGAATGTCTTGCAGATGTTGTTGAGTTGCTCACATCAGGCGGTCGGTTAGTGGTCATTAGTTTTCATTCGCTGGAGGACAGGATCGTGAAGCGATTCATCCGGGAAATGGAAAGAGGATCGTTGCCGAAGAAACTCCCCGTTAGAGACGAGGATATTGATCGGTCACTGCGGTCGGTGGGAAGGCCGGTCAGGGCAGGGCAAGAAGAAGTGGCAGCCAATCGACGTGCTCGTAGCGCCACGATGAGAGTGGCGGAGAAGTTAGGGTGAATGCGCTGCTGGATACGTTTAGATGGCTCGGACAAGAGCGACGGCTTCTTGTCGTTGCTCTGGGCGTGCTGATTGTTATCACGGCACTTGCTGTTGTGGGTGCTTCTCATGAAACCAGGAATATGTATCGCGAAATTCAGGTGCTACAGAAGGAGCAGGATGACCTCGAAAGCGAATACGAAAAACTCGTTCTCGAGCAGAGTGCCTGGGCGAACAATACTCGGGTTGATCAAATTGCGAGGCACGATCTGAATATGGTTCCACCGGAAGTCGGTGAAGTTATCGTGGTGAGGAAATAGCATGCGTGTTCTCCTCGTTGCGTGTTCGGTCGTCATCGTGGGGGCTCTTATGGAGGCCCGGCTGGCGTATCTATATCTCATTGAAAAAGACTTCCTTCAGGACCAGGGCGATGCAAGAACGATACGCATGGAGAGAATTAATGCGCATCGTGGAATGATAAGAGACAGGCATGGAAAGCCAATGGCTGTGAGTTCGCCGGTCATTTCGTTGTGGGCGAACCCTAAAGAGATAACACAGGAAGAAGATCAGCTACGTTCATTATCCGAGCATCTTGAGGTTCCTTTTGATAGGTTTGTGGAGAAGATTAATCGCGCGCAGAGTCGTGACTTTGTTTACTTGAGACGGCATTTGTCGCCGTCGGATGCACGAAAGGTCATGGCCCTTGATGTTGCGGGCGTATACGAAGAGAAGGAATACCATCGTTATTACCCAGCGGGCGAAGTATCGGCACACGTGGTTGGCTATACCGACATCGATGATCAGGGTCAGGAAGGACTTGAGTTGTCCTTTGACGAGTGGCTAGCGGGTACTCCAGGAAAGAAAAAAGTCTTGAAGAATCTGCATGGCGAGATCGTTCGCGATCTTATGCCAGTCAAAGATGCAACTCCAGGACGAAATTTGGATCTTAGCATTGACCTTCGTCTCCAGTTTCTTGCTTACAGAGAACTGAAGTCCGCCATTTCACATTACCAGGCAGCGTCTGGCTCGATCGTCATACTAGATGTGCGAACTGGCCAGGTGCTCAGTATGGTCAACCAACCGTCTTACAACCCGAACAATAGACTGAATCTTGACCTGGCTGCAGTCCGCAACCGGGCCGCGACCGATGAATTTGAACCTGGCTCTACTGTGAAGCCGTTTACCGTAGCCGTTGCGCTTCAGTCAGGTTACAGATTGGAAAGTGAGATCGACACTCACCCGGGTTTTGTTCGTGTCGGAGATTTTACAGTTCGCGATCCATCGAATCGCGGAGTCGTTAATTTATCTCAGATCGTTGCATTGTCGAGCCAGGTGGGTATCAGCAAGCTTGCTCTAAACCTGAACGAGTACGACGTGTGGTCAATGTTTCAGAGCGTAGGCTTCGGGCAGGGTACCGGGTTTGGGTTTCCTGGGGAAAGGGCAGGTTACCTGCCTAACCATCGACGGTGGACGGATATTGAGAGGGCGACGTTCGCCTATGGCTATGGTTTGACGGTAACTCCCCTGCAACTTGCGAGTGCCTACCTGGCGATCGCGTCAGGCGGCGTTAAGCGTGATATTAGCTTACTTAATAACGTTTCGGTAAACGAAGAAAGGGTTCTGGATAAAGCGGTAGCAGATGACATCAAATTGATGCTTCGAGCAGTAATAACAGAAGGTACGGGTGTCAGGGCAGCAGTCCCTGCATATGAAGTCGCAGGCAAGACTGGAACAGTCCGCAAAATTGGCGAGTCTGGGTACGAAGACACCGCACACCTCGCGTTTTTTGCGGGGATGACACCTGCGGAGAATCCAAGGCTGGTAGCAGTGGTGCTAATTAATGAGCCGAGTTCCAAGGAATATGGTGGCGGGGCCATAGCAGCGCCCGTGTTCGCTCGGGTGATGGCCGGAGCTTTGAGAGTTTTGAACGTGCCGCCACAACCGTCGCTGGTGGCCTCAGGATGACCATGCTTAGTCAACTTATTCCAGATGAAACACTCCACGAGGATGTTTGGGTTGATGGCATCACTGACGACTCGCGCAAACTAAGTAAGGGGGATCTCTTTATCGCCATGCCTGGAATCAGTCATGACGGTAAACAATTCATCGGCGCGGTTGAAGATCGTGCCGCGGCCATCTTGTGTGAACCACCTGTACCAGCAGGAAAAGTGTCGGCCCCGATTTTTGCTATTCCCGGTCTCAGGGGCAAGAGCGGCGATATCGCAAGCCGGTACTTTGGTGAACCATCAAAGGAGCTTAGAGTTTTTGCGGTAACAGGGACCAATGGCAAGACGTCCGTAGCCAATTTTGTTGCTAATGCGGTGAATGCGCTCGGAACGAACTGTGGTGTTATTGGAACGCTCGGGGCTGGTTTACCAAACGAACTCGATACGGCGTTGACGGATGGCCTGACCACGCCAGCTGCGCTCACGTTGCAGTCAACGCTGGCCACATTGATTGACAAGGGTTGTGCCATGGTCGCGCTAGAGGCCTCATCCCATGGGCTTAGTCAGGGTAGATTGAACGGAACGCAAATAGATATCGCTGCGTTCACGAATATTTCTCGTGATCATTTGGATTATCACGACACCATGGATGACTACTTGCAATCCAAAAAACAATTGTTCGATTGGCCCAAACTGAAAACTGCGATATTCAACGCTGACGATTCTTATTGTGATGCTATCTCCAGGGATGTTACGGCGGACAGGATTCTCTACGGCGTTGTGAATGAGGCCGATGTCGTAGCAAGGTCCATAGAAGTTGATGATCGAGGGCTTTCGTTCAAGCTGGAGAGTCCCTGGGGTACATCCGATATCCACTCTAGCCTGCTTGGCCGATTCAACGTGAGTAACCTTTTGGCGACCGTCTGTGTATTGGGTGCGTTGGGATATGAGTTTGATGAGATAACCCGCGTGCTGGGTCAGATAACTAATCTACCCGGGAGAATGCATGCAATTCGAGAAACGGGACAGCCTTTGGTGGTAATTGACTATGCACATACGCCAGATGCATTAAATAAAGCCCTGCTCGCGCTTAAAGAGCATGTCTCTGGAGAGATCTATTGCGTCTTCGGATGTGGCGGCGGACGAGACAAAGGCAAGCGTGCAGAAATGGGGGAGATAGCCTCGCGCGCTGCTGATTACGTGATAGTGACTAACGACAACCCCAGGTTCGAAGACCCACAGGAAATTTCCGACGATGTAGTTAAGGGGTTTGGTGCGGGTGGTAGTTACGAAATTGAGCTTTCTCGTGAAATGGCCATCAGTAACGCTATTAGCCAGGCGGGCCAAGGCGATGTGGTTTTACTCGCAGGTAAAGGCCACGAGGACTATCAGGAGATACAGGGAGAGAGAAAGCCGTTTAGTGATTTCAAGGTGGTCGAGCAGTGTTTTGGCACTGTTCGTTTGGCGTAGTGGAATTTTGGCAAAGGTGCACAAAGTGATTTTTGGGCTTGGAGAAACAGGGCTTAGTTGCGCGAGATACTTTGATCGCGTTGGGGTCAGTTACTCCGTCGTTGACGACAACCCCGCGCCACCGCGGTTGGCGGCCCTGCATCAGATCAATGCTGACGCGCCTGTTTCTTTGGTCGACCCGGAGATAATTTATGGGGCCAGTGAAATAGTCGTTAGCCCTGGTGTCCCACTTTCACTGCCTGTATTTGCCGAAGCGAGAGCTCGTGGCGTCGTGATTACAGGTGATGTGGAAATGTTTGGAGAGCTAGCGAACGCGCCTATTGTTGCGATTACCGGATCCAACGGTAAGAGTACTGTCACGGCCCTGGTAGGTTATCTGGCAAGTGCTCAACGTTCCGGTGTGTTCGTGGGCGGTAATATCGGTACGCCTTGTTTGGACCTTCTCAATGATGAGGCAACCCTCTATGTTTTAGAGGTTTCAAGCTTCCAGCTGGAGTTGGCTACTCAGTTGCCGACGCGTGCCTCCGTCGTACTTAATCTGGCGCCAGATCATCTTGATCGCTATGAGTCCCTTGAAGATTATTACAGCGTTAAAAGCAACGTTTATCGAAATTGTAGCAACGCGATTTTGAACCGGGGTGTTAGTTCTGAATTTCCCATTCCCCAATCGAGCACTGTGAGATCTTTTGGTGTTGATGCTCCGCCCTCAGCCACTGACTTTGGGATTATCGAATTCAATGGTGAGAGATACATCGGTCTTGGTGACGAAAAACTAATCGCGATTGAAGAGATCCCTATCGATGGGATGCACAACGTGCTCAATTGTATGGCGGCTCTTGCGCTTGGTACTGCGATTGGTCTCGATATGGATGCGATGCTGAGGGATCTCAAGAAATTCCGGGGATTGGAGCATCGCTGTGAATTGGTCGCTAAGATTGGTGGAGTAGCCATCTATAACGATTCAAAGGCGACTAACGTTGCCTCTACCGAAGCCGCCATCCGAAGCTTCGGATTGGAAAAAAATCTTGTCCTCATCCTGGGCGGTATTTCAAAGGGTGCGGACTTTTCGCCACTAAGGCTTTTGGCCAAGAAATTCGTCAAGCAGGTCTTGGTCTTTGGTAGTGCCAGGGAAGAGATCCTGGACAGTCTAGATGGGGTTTGTCCCAGCGTGTCCTGTGACTCGCTCGAAGAAGTTGTAGCAGCTGCGATTAGCCATGCCAGTGACCGTGATGTCGTACTTTTTTCTCCTGCTTGTGCCAGCTTCGACATGTTCGACGATTATCAGGCGAGAGGAAATGAATTTAAATCGCTGATTGCCGGGGTCGCCATATGACTGCGAACGCGACAGTGAAATCAGTGCAGAACAGGTTCCCGCTAGATCCTGTGATGTTTACGACTGCGCTGCTATTGATATTGGTTGGTCTGATTATGGTGGCATCGGCATCGATAGAGATGTCAGCCAGGAACTATGGCAGTCCGTTTTATTTAGTTCTTAAGCATGCGGTATATCTCGGTATTAGCGTTGGGGCAGGCGCGATGGCTGTTGGGTTACCGATGACGTTCTGGCAGAAGGTGAACATGCCCCTGTTACTGTTGGGTTTTGCACTTCTGGTCCTGGTGTTGGTTCCAGGTGTCGGCCGAGAAGTGAACGGCAGTGTAAGGTGGATTTCCCTAGGGTTCTTTACGATTCAGGGTTCAGAGTTTCTGAAACTGTTCATCGTACTTTATATGGCAGGCTATCTGGTGCGGGTTGGTGGTATGGAGCAGGCTGATCTCGGTAGCTTTGTTAAGCCGCTTGCGGTAGTGGTGGGCTTGGTATTCCTGTTAATGGCACAACCGGACTTCGGTGCGTCGGTGGTAATTATGGCTGCTGTTATGGGTGTGATTTTTCTTGCAGGAGCCCCAATACGATATTTCATGCCTTTGTTGGTGGGCTGTGTTGGCGCGGGTGCATTGTTAGCCGTTCTGCAGCCCTATCGTCTGGCGAGGTTGACAGTTTTTACTGACCCCTGGGAGCACCAGTACGAGGGTGGCTATCAGTTAACTCAAGCACTTATTGCGTTTGGTCGGGGTGATCTGTTTGGTCTGGGGCTCGGTAACAGCATTCAAAAACTTTTCTTTCTTCCCGAAGCTCACACTGACTTTCTATTTTCAATTTTGGCCGAAGAACTGGGATTGGTTGGCGCGACACTGGTTATTTCCTTGTTTTGTGTGTTGATGCTTCGGGCGCTGTGGATCGGTAAGACGGCGCAAGATCGTGACAAACCATTTCATGCCTATGTTGCCTATGGTGCGGGACTTATGTTGGGTATTCAGGCGTGCATCAATCTCGGTGTGAATCTGGGGCTACTGCCGACCAAAGGACTGACGCTGCCCCTGATGAGTTATGGCGGTAATAGTCTGATTGTTAGTTGTGTGCTTGTTGGGATTTTGCTTCGCGTGGAATTTGAGTGCAGAAATGAGCAAAGGAGGTCGCGTGCAAGGTAGTGGCTTCATAGAGGCGCCCGAGATGCGACGTATTAGACGCATACATTTCGTAGGTATCGGTGGGGCCGGGATGTGTGGGATCGCAGAGGTTTTGCTGAATCAGGGTTACGAGATATCGGGATCTGATCTTGTGGCCTCAACTGTCACCGAACGATTGACGAAATTGGGTTCTGAGATCTTTGTTGGACACGCTGCTGAAAATGTAAGTAATGTCGATGTGGTAGTCGTTTCCGCAGCAATAGACAGTGATAATGTAGAAGTTGCGGCCGCACTCGATAATAGAGTGCCTGTGGTTCCCAGAGCAGAAATGTTGGGCGAACTAATGCGGTATCGACATGGCATCGCGGTTGCGGGCACGCACGGCAAGACAACAGCTACAAGTCTCATTGCCTCCGTTTTGGCACAGGCCAAACTGGACCCTACCTTTATCATTGGGGGGCTACTGACCAGCGCAGAGTCAAATGCAAAGCTGGGTGCGAGTCGATACCTGGTTGCGGAGGCAGATGAGAGTGACGCGTCGTTCCTCCACTTGCAACCGATGGTTGTGGTCCTGACCAACGTAGATCGTGATCATCTGAGTAATTATGAAGGCAGTTTTCAAAAGCTAAAAGAAGCGTTCGTCGAATTCATCCATAACCTTCCGTTCTATGGGCTGGTTGTCGCCTGTATCGATGACCCGGTTGTCCGCTCGATTCTGCCGGATATTAAGCGATCGGTCCTGACCTATGGATTCGACTCGGATGCAGATATTTGCGCTTATGACTATACCCAGAAAGCCAATATCTCTGGTTTCAAAGTTAGTCGACCAGGCGCCCAAGAGGATTTGGAAATCAAGCTCGCATTGCCGGGGCGACACAATGCGCTCAATGCACTAACGGCGATCGCTATTGCGATCGATGAAAAAGTTCCGGACATAGACATTGTGCGAGGTCTTGCTGGCTTCCAGGGGGTCGAGCGTCGGTTCGAAATTCATGGGACTTTCTCAGTCAATGACGGGGAATTTATTCTGGTGGACGACTACGGGCACCACCCAAGCGAAGTTAGAGCAACGATTGAATCTATGCGTGATGGGTGGCCGGAAAATCGCCTTGTAATGGTTTATCAACCACATAGGTATACAAGAACTCTGGAACTGTTTGACCAGTTTATCGATGTGCTGGCTGCCGTTGACTACCTGATTTTGCTGGATGTCTATCCGGCAGGGGAGGCGAAAATATCAGGAGCCACGGGTCGTGATCTCTACAATAAATTAAAACAACGAAGTCAGGTGGACTACGTGGCAGAAGTTAAGGATGTTCCATCACATCTCAATAACGTTCTCCAGGCTGGAGATTTGCTGTTAACACAGGGAGCCGGAGAGACCGCTCAACTCGCCAGCGAACTTACTTTAGGTTGGGCAGATAGGAGGGTGTAAGTATGGACTATAGGCCCATTATTTTTCTGATATCCACCGTGCTTCTTGGCGGCGCTTGCTTCCTTCTTGCCATCTCATTCACCGGGCAGGATCGCAGTATTTCGTTAAGAAGCGAACTAACGGAGAGTCAGCAGGAGCAGGTGCTTGGTGCCCTGACGTCTGGGGTGGATCTCTCGGACCTGGATGAGATCAGGTTGCATTTGCAGGAAATCGATTGGATCCACAGGGTATATATCGCGCGCAAGTGGCCTAATGATCTCGAATTGGATATCCGAATGGAGCAACCGATCGCTTACTGGAATGATGATGGGTATATCAATGACAGGGGTGAGGTTTTTGTCACCGACCACATCGTTGGCGGAGACTTGCCTCAGTTGTATGGCCCAACGGGCTCTGCCCCGAGAGTAATGAACGAGTACCAGCAGTTGAATCGTGCATTGTTTAAGTCGGGAAGGGCTATCGAGACGCTAAGGTTAAATGATAGAGGGGCATGGGAATTCCAGGATCACTCAGGAATACGCGTCGCTTTGGGAAAAGAAAATATTAGGCAGCGACTGCAAAGAACTATTGATGTCTTGCAGGAGATAACAAGCGAGGAGTCTCTGGGTACGCCTGTTCGGGTTGACGCAAGGTACAACAATGGTGTGTCCATTGAGTGGCACGAAAAATTAGAAATAGCAAAGAACTTCAAACTGCAGAGAGATGTGAGCTTATGAATAGTTCGAATGGACATCAGATGATCGTTGGGCTTGATATTGGGACTTCGAAGGTTGTTGCGATTGTCGCTGAATTATCGCCTGAAGGAGATATTGAGATTGTTGGGATTGGCAGTCACCCGTCGACGAAGGGTTTGAAGAAGGGGGTCGTGGTCAACATTGATTCAACGGTGCTCGCAATTCAACGCGCCGTTGAAGAAGCAGAGCTGATGGCCGGTTGCCAGATACACTCTGTATATGCAGGTATCGCGGGAAGTCACATCCGCAGCCTGAATTCTCATGGGATAGTGGCGATACGAGATCGGGAGGTGTTTTCACCCGATATAGATCGAGTAATCGATGCTGCACAGGCAGTAGCGATACCTGCAGATCAGAAGATCCTGCATATTCTTCCCCAGGAATATGTCATCGATAATCAGGAAGATGTGAAGACCCCGCTGGGAATGTCAGGTGTGCGCCTGGAAGCAAAGGTTCACCTGGTGACCTGTGCCGTTAACGCAGCACAGAATATTGAAAAGTGTATTAAACGCTGTGGATTGGAAGTTGAGGACATCATTCTCGAGCAGGTGGCTTCCAGTTATGCAGTGTTAACTGAGGATGAGAAAGATCTTGGCGTTTGTTTGGCGGACATTGGCGGAGGTACAACCGACATTTCCATTTTTACCGATGGTGCCATACGACACACGGCAGTGATTCCCATCGCCGGAGATCAGGTAACCAACGACATTGCAATGGCGTTGCGAACGCCGCCACCCAACGCAGAAGAAATAAAAATCAAGTATGCCTGCGCATTAGCTAGTCTGGCTGGGGAGAACGAAACCATTAAGGTGCCTAGCGTTGGTGATCGGCCTGATAGGGATCTTTCACGTCAGGCCCTGGCAGAGGTTGTAGAGCCCCGCTACGACGAACTCTTTACTTTGATACAAGCGGAACTCAGGCGTAGTGGATTCGAGAGCCTTGTTGCGTCTGGGATTGTCCTTACCGGCGGTACGTCAAAGATGGAGGGTGTTGTTGAACTAGCGGAAGAGATCTTTCACATGCCGGTTAGCATCGGCAAGCCAGCTGGATTCTCGGGACTTTCAGATATTGTGAAAAATCCAATTTATTCAACGGCGGTAGGACTATTGCAGTATGCGGCAGACACACAGATGGATGGAATGGCCGAGTCGCATGGTGAAATGGATAGCGTCGTGAAACGGGTTAAGAACTGGTTTATGGGTTGAAGTGCGTGATCAAAATAACAATAGATTCTTTTAAAAATCTTTGCCTTAGGAGGGTGAATAATGTTTGAACTGGTCGATAACGAGCCGCAAAGTGCCGTAATCAAGGTGATTGGTGTCGGAGGCGGAGGCGGAAACGCCGTGGAGCGTATGGTCTCTCAGAGCATTGAGGGTGTAGATTTTATATGCGCAAATACTGACGCACAGGCGTTGCAGAACTTATCTGCGAGAACGCTGCTTCAGCTTGGGACGTCCATTACCAAGGGGTTAGGTGCGGGCGCAAATCCTGTGATGGGAAAAGACGCAGCGATGGAAGACCGTGATCGCATTGCCGAAGTATTACACGGTGCAGACATGGTCTTTATTACAGCTGGAATGGGCGGTGGTACTGGGACTGGTGCCGCACCGATTGTTGCGGAGATTGCCAGGGACCTGGGTGTGCTAACCGTTGCGGTTGTTACAAAACCATTCGTTTTCGAAGGTCGAAAGCGGATGAAGATCGCTGAAGCAGGTATTGCGGAATTATCGGGACACGTCGATTCACTAATTACGATTCCTAATGAAAAGCTCCTGGCGATTATGGGAGAAGACAAACCGCTGCTTGAAGCTTTCGGTGCGGTAGATGACGTTCTGCTTGGCGCGGTTCAGGGGATCGCGGATCTTATCATCCGTCCGGGCATGATCAATGTCGACTTCGCAGATGTGCGTACGGTAATGAGCGAAATGGGCATGGCGATGATGGGTAGTGGCATAGCATCTGGTGAGAGCAGGGCACGTGAAGCAGCAGAAGCTGCTATTAGAAGTCCGCTGCTCGAAGACGTGGACTTCAATGGAGCTCGCGGAATCCTGGTCAATATTGCCGCCAGTGCGAGTATATCGCTTGGTGAATTCTCGGAAGTTGGCGCTACGGTTGAAGACTTTGCGTCTGAGAATGCGACGATTGTCATTGGTACCGTAATCGATACTGATATGGATGAGCAGTTGCGCGTAACTGTGGTTGCTACGGGACTTGGTTCAGAGCAATTTGAAAAGCAAAGGGTGGGCAACGAGGAAGTTCAGAAAAAGGTGGCCGGTGATGGCCCGGTGGACTACGGCGACTTTGATCAACCTACAGTCATGCGTAATCGGGTGATAGAGGGTGGTGCAGACGAAATACCGGAGGGTAAGGACCTGGAATATTTGGATGTTCCAGCTTTTTTGCGGCGCCAGGCTGATTAAAGCGCCTATTTTCGGGCTTTTTTGCAACTTTTAAGGCATTTTGGAGTCAGAATGGTAGTACTTGCAGCATAGAGCTTGGGGCCGGAATCTGTTAATATCTCGCGCCTCAGCGGGACAATAAAAATAATGATTAGGCAGAGAACGCTCAAGAACGTCATTCGCGCCACAGGTGTTGGGCTTCACACTGGTGAAAAGGTCTATCTCACGCTGAGACCGGCCCCAATTGACACTGGTGTTGTTTTTGTTCGGGAAGATGTTGAGCCCATTGTTGAAATCCCGGCCAAAACTGAGTTTGTAGGTGATACTACGCTCGCTACGACTGTTATGAAGGACGGTAAGCGAGTAGCCACGATTGAACATTTAATGTCAGCGCTTTGCGGCCTGGCCATAGATAATGTTTATGTCGAGGTAAGCGGACCTGAAATGCCGATCATGGATGGCAGTGCTGCTACGTTCGTGTTTTTGATCCAGTCTGCCGGGATCGAAGAGCAGAATGCGCTTAAAAAGTTCATAAAATTCAATAAGAAAGTCTCAGTTTGCGATAACTTTGGTACCTCGTACGAGCAGTCCGTGACGATCCAGCCCTATGATGGCTTTCGGGTTAGTCATACCATTGTTTATGACAATCCCATCATCAAAGAACAAACCG
Source organism: uncultured Gammaproteobacteria bacterium (assembly GCA_913045175.1). GTDB lineage: Bacteria > Pseudomonadota > Gammaproteobacteria > Pseudomonadales > Azotimanducaceae > UBA7455. The sequence continues at coordinate 16,616 of CAJWQG010000048.1, forward strand.
CAAAAGTTGATGTGTCCAGCACTTCTTATGTGAAGGACGTTAGTCGAGCACGAACGTTTGGCTTGATGCAGGAGTTTGATCATCTAAGGGAAAGGAACTTGGCTCAGGGAGGGAGTCTCGATAATGCTGTTGTTGTCGACGATTTCAGAATTCTGAATGATGATGGATTGAGGCACAAAGACGAGTTCGTGCGGCATAAAATACTTGATGCAATTGGCGATCTATATCTTCTGGGCCATAGTCTTATTGGTGAGTTCATCGGATATAAATCGGGGCATACCGCGAACCATGCATTGCGTGAGGAGATCTTGAGTCAGCCTGAAGCCTGGGAAATCGTTACCTTTGATTCTACGGAAGACGCGCCCCTTGTTTACTCCATGCCATTGATTATGGAACAGTTTTAGCTCTTTTCGATAGCTTAATTAGCGCTTTGCGTAATCCCTCATCTTCGATATATTTAGCGGTATCCGCAATTTGCCTCGCATTTTCAGCCGATGGCGGGATTGCTGGATTGAGAATTTGTGGTGGTTCGGGCTCGTTGGGTTGTACCGAAACCTTCAGTTTGTCGATGGGATATTGCTGACGAAGTAGAGCAATAATATTACGCTGTCGATATCTCAGCTGTGTGGCGACCGCACTGGATGGGGCAATCAGGTGCAGGGTTTGGCCTTTGTATGCAGCGACGTGGATATCTGTCGTTAGATGCTTACGGATGACGTCCTGGATTGAAAGCAGTTCTTTGGTATGGTTATAGAGATTTTTGAGAACCGTAGATTTACCCAGGATTTGGGAAGGACGTTGTGGAGACAGATATGGATGCTGTGAAGAATTTGACATGCCAATTGCTCAACTTAGGCGTTAGTTGATCATAACCGATGAAATTCATAATTGTAGACAATCGGACCGGGAAGCATCGTTCATTTACTGCGAATGGGCTTGTCATTGGATTGACGATTACCGGGCTTCTGGGAATTCCGGTACTGTCTGGAATTTCTTCCTATTATCACGGCCTAGGTGAAGCCGGCTTAAATGATCAATTGGTTGGAAAGTGGCGCGACGTTCTCAAAGCTCAACAGGGCGAAATCGCAGAAGCTAGAACTTCGGCACGCGAGAGTCTCGAAGCCAGCGCTCTGCGTCTGGCTAAACTACAGGCGAGAATTGTTCGACTGGATGCGCTTGGTGAACGTCTGACTTCTGTTGCCAAATTGGAAGAGGGAGAATTCGATTTTTCCCAGCCGCCGGCACTTGGCGGACCTTTGGAAGAAAAGGAAGATGGTCAGGGTGTGCTGCCGGATTATTTGCAGTTACTTGATCAATTGGCTGAGGATATTGAGAGTCGGGAGCAGCAGCTTTCTGTTCTGGAAACATTGCTGGTATCGCGAAAAATACAGGATGATGTGTTTATTGCCGGTCGACCCGTTGAGAAGGGATGGATGTCTTCCAGATTCGGCAATCGAAATGATCCCATCACAGGTAAACTTGCATGGCACAGTGGTGTCGATTTTGCTGGGAAAGAAGGCTCAAATGTAATATCAGTTGCCGCGGGTCTAGTCGTTTATTCCGGTCCGCGCAGTGGCTATGGCGAGTTAGTCGAGATTAACCACGGAAGTGGCTTCACCACGCTATACGGTCACCACAAGAAAAATCTCGTAAAAGTCGGTGATATTGTCAAGAAAGGGCAGGTCATTGCCCTTATGGGTAGCAGTGGTCGATCCACCGGCCCACATGTTCACTTCGAAGTCTATAAAAATGGTCGAGTTGTCGACCCATCCTCCTATATTCACCGCACGAGTCGGTGATACCAAGCTGTGTATCTCGCGGACCATGTTCGCGATCCCATTTTGTTCCTATTTATTATTAGGTGATGCAGGTGCTAGGTAGATTATTTGGTAGCAAAAACGACCGCGAATTGAAGCGCATGGGCAAGATCGTGGCGAAGATAAATCAGCATGAATCGTCCATGGGCGATCTAACTGATGAGGCGCTCAAGTCACAAAGAGAAGTGTTTCAGACTCGATTGGCTGATGGTGAGTCTTTGGAGGACATTCTTCCAGAGGCCTTTGCGACCGTGCGTGAGGCGGGCAAGCGTGCTCTGGATATGCGTATTTTCGACGTTCAGCTTATCGGCGGTATCACTTTGCATGAGGGACGCATCGCTGAAATGCGTACTGGTGAGGGTAAAACACTAGTCGCGACGCTGCCCCTTTACCTTAATGCGCTGACGGGTAGTGTTCATCTGGTGACGGTAAACGACTATCTTGCCAAGTGGGGCGCACAGTGGATGGGACCGGTTTACGAGGCGTTAGGCATGAGCGTTGGTATGGTGTATGCAGGACAGGACCATGCGGAAAAGAAATCGGCCTATCTGTCTGATATCACCTACGGAACCAACAATGAGATTGGTTTTGATTACCTGCGAGACAATATGGCCTTCTCCCTGGAGGAGAAAGTACAACGTAAACTTCACTACGCCATTGTCGACGAAGTAGACTCGATCCTGATTGACGAGGCACGTACACCTTTAATAATTACGGGCGGGGTTGAGAATTCATCTGAGTCCTATAGGGCGATTAATACTATCGTCCCTCAGCTGGATCGACAGGAAAAAACACCCGAGGATGTTCTCAATGAGATCGAACCACCCGGGGACTTTTTCGTAGATGAAAAACAACGTGACGTTGAATTGACCGACGCTGGTCACGAGAAAGTGGAGCGGTTACTGGTTAAGCATGGACTCTTAAAGAAAGACGATAGTTTGTACGGTACGTCTAATCTAATGTTATTGCATCACGTGCAAGCCGCACTCAAGGCTCACTGCCTGTTTCAGAGGGATGTTGATTACATCGTTCAGGATAAGGAGATAGTGATCGTTGATGAACATACCGGTCGTACTATGCCTGGTAGAAGGTGGTCGGGCGGGATTCATCAGGCCATTGAGGCCAAAGAGAATGTGCCAATTTCAGATGAAAGCCAGACGCTGGCCTCAACGACTTTTCAGAACTACTTTCGTATCTATTCAAAACTTGCGGGTATGACGGGTACCGCAGATACCGAGGCGTTCGAGTTTAGGCAGATCTATGGTTTGGACGTAGTGGTCATCCCGACCAATTTACCGATGATCAGAGATGATTTGAACGATCTCATCTATATGACGGAGGAAGAAAAGTACGACGCCATTGTTGATGAAATATCGATTTTGCTCGACAAGGGAGCGCCGGTTCTGGTTGGTACAGCTTCGATTGAGTCCTCAGAACGATTATCTATATTGCTGAATAAAAGAAAGATCAAGCACAGCGTCTTGAATGCGAAATTCCATGAAAAAGAAGCTGAGATCATTGCTCAAGCCGGGCAGCCCGGAACCTTGACGATAGCGACAAATATGGCGGGTCGTGGAACAGACATTATTCTTGGCGGTAACTGGGAAGCTGAGTTGGGTGATGGAGATTCCGAGGCAAAAGTCGAGGAACTGCGTAGCCGATGGCAGCTGGACCATGACAAGGTCATTGAGGCTGGAGGCCTACATGTGATCGGCACAGAGAGACACGAAAGTCGTCGCATCGACAATCAGCTTAGAGGACGTTCTGGGCGGCAGGGAGATCCAGGATTCTCACGATTCTACCTGTCACTTGAAGATGACCTCATGCGCATATTTGCCTCGGATAAAGTACGAGGAGTGATGCAATCCTTGGGGATGGAGAAGGGAGAAGCGATCGAACACCGAATGGTGACAAATGCCATCGAGAAAGCCCAGCGTAAGGTTGAAGGGCGAAACTTCGATATTCGAAAGCAGTTACTTGAATACGATGATGTGGCGAATGACCAGCGTCAGATGATCTACGGGCAACGTAACGACCTGATGGAAACTGATGATATCTCCGAGACAATCAACATAATCTGGGACGACGTAGTCAATCAGGTGATAGACGGTTTTGTTCCTCCACAGAGCCTGGAGGAACAATGGGACATTCCCGGACTGGAACAGGCTTGTATCACCGAATTCAATGCCCGGTTACCAATACAGCAATGGCTTGATACTGACGACTCTATGTATGAGGAGTCTTTGAGAGAAAAGATCGTCGCGTCTACCCGAGAGGAATATGCACGAAAAGAAGAGGAAGTCGGTCCGGACATCAGGCTAATTGAGAAGCGCATCATGCTGGATATTGTGGATTCCCTTTGGAAAGAGCATCTTGCGGCGATGGATCACTTGCGCCAGGGAATCCATCTGCGCGCTTACGCTCAGAAGCAGCCGAAGCAGGAGTACAAGCGAGAGGCGTTCCAATTGTTTGAGGAGCTTCTTAACAATATTCAGGTAGAGGTCATTCGAATATTGTGTCGAGTTCAGTTTCGTGGGGCGGAAGATGCAGAGGAAATGGACCGTCGCCGACGCGAAGAAGAGGCCAGGAATCGACTCAATTTCCAGAAAGCTGCCAGCAGTCAGTTAAGTGCGGAGCCGGGCGGATCCCAGCAGGTTCAACCACAACAGGCTCTACCACAAACACCATTCGTTCGCAGGGAGAAAAAAGTGGGACGTAACGAATCGTGCCCCTGCGGGTCAGGGAAGAAATACAAAGCTTGCCACGGGAAACTGGGGTAAATCATGGCGGTCGGTGAAGCGAATTTGAATTTTCAGGTAGTGCCGGGCGTTCGCCTGGCCGCTACTGCTGCTGGCATTAAGGATGCTGAAAAATCGGTTAGCGACCTGGTACTGTTCGAGTTTGCCGAAGGTAGCACCACCGCTGGCGTATTCACGAAGAGTCTGTTTGCAGCGGCACCAGTTGTGTTGGGTAAGAAGCACCTGGAAGCGGCTCCTTCAAGATATTTTCTTATAAACAGTGGCAATGCCAACGCAGCTACGGGTGAGCCGGGTATCGAAGATGCAATGAACTGCTGTACGGCGACCTCGCAACTTACGGGTACGCGGCCGGAAGAAACGATTCCTTTCTCCACCGGAGTCATTGGAGAACGCCTTCCTGTGGAGAAAATCACCTCATCAATCGCCGAACTAACATCTACACTCGACGATTCGAGCTGGCTACAGGCGGCAGAGGGTATTATGACGACGGATACCCGTCCTAAGGTCGCGACCAGACGTTTTAGTGTCGATGGAGAAACTGTAACTATTACGGGTATTGCGAAAGGCGCTGGAATGATTCAGCCCAATATGGCGACTATGTTGGCATATGTGGCCACTGACGTGAGATGTGAACAAGAGATGTTGAAGGAGTTACTTGTTCAGAGTGTAGATGCTTCCTTTAATAGAATTACCGTTGATAGTGACACTTCCACTAATGATTCCTGCATGCTCACCGCCACCGGTGTTTCGGGTGTTGATCTTGCCGATGCCAGTACGCGAGAAATTTTTTATCCGGAACTCGCTAGTCTTATGAAGGAACTCGCCCAGGGAATCATTAGAGATGCAGAAGGCGCCACGAAGTTTGTGACGGTGACGGTTGAGGGCGCACCAGGTAGTCATGTTAGTCTGGAAATCGCCTATGCAATTGCCAACTCCCCCTTAATGAAAACAGCAATCTTTGCCAGTGACGCGAATTGGGGGCGTATCGTGATGGCTATTGGTAAAGCCGATGTGGATATCGACATAGATAAAATTGATGTTTACCTGGGTGACGTTTGTTTAATGTCACAGGGCGGTAAAGCATCTGATTACACCGAAGAACGTGGTGCAGCCGTGATGTCGAAAGATGAGATTCTCATTCGCGTTGATCTGAATTCAGGGGGTAGCAGCGAGACGGTTTGGACGAGTGATCTATCGCACGAATATGTGCGAATCAACGCGGAATACAGAACCTGATCTAGTCCTTGTTAAGTTCGCTTGCTGTGACGTCATCATGTTCTGCATCAGCGGGGATGGTGCGATTGCCATCAGCCCACTCTCCAAGATCGAGCAATCTGCACCGATCTGAACAAAATGGGCGGTATTTACTCGATGGAATCCATGCGACTACTTTTTCGCAGGTCGGACATTTTACGATTACGTCAGCCATATCCACTTGTTTCCGATAGTTCGACGTATTTTGCGTGCAATTGATCTACTCTTGCAATGAGCTGTTCAAGTGTACCGTCGTTGACCAGAATATCGTCAGCGAGCCGAAGTCTCTGCTCTCTAGTTGGTTGTACGTCCATAATGGCCTGAACCTGCTGTCGGGTATTGTTGTCTCTGGTAGTCACTCGCTTGATCTGCAGATCGGGTGGCACGTCTACTACTAGCAGCCGATTCATGATAGGAGAGCGGCCAGCCCCCGCGGAGAGGATGAGCGCAGAGTAGCTGGATGTGGACTGCTCCATGGTCCTTCGAAGTTCGGCGTTAATAGGCCCGTGTGTAAGTTTCTCTAACCATTTTCTTTCCGCAGTATCGCGAAAGACAATTGTACGAAGTTGGGAGCGGTCCAGTGTGCCATCTTCAGCGAGGATACGTTGACCATGACGCGCAACGATTTCTGCAAGCGCCGGTGTGCCGGGTTCAACAATTGTGCGGGAAGCGACGTCAGCATCCGCGATGGAAACTCCCAATTCGGACAATCGATCTGAGATGGTGGTTTTACCGCTTCCAATACCTCCTGCTATACCAACGACAAACATCAGTTTCTAGTTGGCACCCAGTATTCCGAAATACCAATTCATCAGGGTGTCTCCCCAAATAAGGGTGACCCAGCCCGCAATCGCGAGGTAGGGCCCGAAAGGAATCGGATTTGATCGACCTCTTCCGAGTAGAATCAACACGCCGGCACCAATAACGCCGGCGAAAGAGGATAGGATTACAACGAGTAAGAGCGGTTGCCATCCCAGCCATGCACCAAGCAGCGCCAGCAGTTTGAAATCACCGTAGCCCATTCCTTCTTTACCAGTGACTACTCTGAATACCTGATAGATTGACCATAGCGAAAGATATCCAGCACAGGCGCCAATAAATGCGCTGTGAAAACTAACGAAAACGCCAAAGAGATTGACGGACAGGCCGAGCCATAGGAAAGGCAGGGTGATGTCATCCGGAAGCAGTTTAGTGTCGAAGTCGATTACCGATAATGCGATTAGCGCCCACGTGAAGGCGCAAGCAAAGAGGCCGGGGATCGTGAGTCCAAAGGTATAAATCACAACTACGGTCAATATTCCGGTCGCGAGTTCTACCATTGGATACCGAAGGGGTATCGATATGCCACAACTGGCACACTTTCCTCGTAGCACCAGGTAGCTTACCAGTGGGATGTTCTGCCAGGCTCTAATTCCGGTCTTACACTGAGGGCAATGAGAGTTAGGAAAAACGAGATTAAATGGTTCTTCATCGGTGTCGGTTTCGTGACCTAGAATCTCGTGTGCCTGGTTAGTCCATTGCCGGTCTAACATCACAGGCAGCCGCAGTATCACGACGTTGAGAAAGCTGCCAACAAGAAGGCCAAACGTTAGCGCCATTACAAGGACGAGGATAGGGTACTGCCCCTGGATCAGTGACAGGTGTTCAATCATGTTAGAGTCTTAGTGTATTAGTGACCGCCACCACCGCCGATGGCATCGCCCATCGAGAATAAGGGTGTCGATAGAGAGTAGTATAGACCGTCTATGTGACTATTGGGTACTTCAAAAGTGACAAATATGGTCACTTTTTGACCCAGTAGCGGCTAAGGTTGCTTCAGATTGACCATCGGGGTCACTTTTCTACGACGAACGGTCGGGTTTCAATGGCACAAAAGTTGCCTTACACTGTGCAAGCTTTGAAACTGCACTCAAGTCAATTTAAAGCTTTAACATTAATTTTTAATTGGAGCTTGCATCATGAACAAACCACAACAGGGTTTTACCTTGATTGAGTTAATGATCGTTGTAGCGATCATCGGAATCCTCGCTGCGGTTGCCTTGCCTGCATATCAGGACTATGTCAAGACAGCTAACATGACGAAGGTAAATTCACACTACGAAGAAGCTGTTCGACTGGCTCGATCAACTTTTGTAAAAGGTAATACTCAGACAGCCCTTGGCTTGACCAGTACTGTACCTTCAGACGCATCCGGCTGGATTGACATCTTCAATCCTGGCGGCAACCTGGCGCCTGGCGGTGGTGCTGCTTACGCAGCTGCTGCAGTTGATGCGTCTGGTGTAGTCGGAGTTGTTGGTGACGGTAATTCTGTTACGATCGCCAAACCTGCCTATCAGGATTTGACAGCGGCCACTTCGACAATTACGGGTGCTTCCGAGATGTAAGCGATTTCGCTTATCGAAGAAAGCCGGGCTTGTCCCGGCTTTTTTTTGTCTGTGGTGTACAGTTGCAGGCGCTTTTTCTTCCCGCACGAAATTACTGTGATTTATGAGGCCACTGGCGATAGTATTGTGGTTTCGAGCAATGTTGAAGCAATGTTATAGGGGCTGTTTCATGGAACATAAGATACGTGGAGTATCGTTAATCGAGCTGATGATTGGCGTTGCCATCATTGCCATTATTGCTGCAATCACCTTGCCTATGTACAACGACTATATTGATACAGCGCGGCAAGGGGTCATGATCAATAACATCCAGACGATTCATCTACTGCAGGAAGAGCGTCGGCTTGATCGCGGCGAATATGTGGAGGGGACATACTCACCGGCGGCACCCACAGTTGGTCTGGGTGCAGAACTCAACTGGGCCCCCAATACGGATGCAGATCTGATTACTTATGTGGCGGTCTGCGCTACTGATGGAGCAACCTCTCCAGAGTGTGCCCGTGGAAGTGCCTACACCATCACTGCGACTCACGCTGATGGCGGTGATGATGTTGTCAGGAGTTTTAGTCCGCCCTAAGCCAGGAGGTTGGTAGTAGCGAAACTCAAAGGTGATTGCGTTTGGCCTTCGGCCAAGCCGCAATTTGGTGCCGGAAAGTGGACTCGCACAATATACGTAACCTATTGAATATATTATAACTTTCTCTTTTTTAAGAGGTTAATATACAGAAAAGGTTACAGAAATGGCCCACGTCATGCCTAAATATATCCGCATTACCAAAGGGAATTTACTGCGTTACCAACGTGATTACCCGACTAGATTACAACGTATTGCTGACAAGAAAACATTCACGTACCCATTGGGTCTTAAAAAAGATGCTAACGAAGCTGCAGTCAATCGTGCAATTGCGGATGCAAACGAGCAATACGACCTGCATGTAAAGATGCTGACCGAAAGCGATCCTGCCGCTTTTGCCGAAAGTGAGTTAGACAAAGCTGCAATCGCACTCTTGAAGACACGAAGGTTACGAGCCGGCCAGTATTCCATACCCTTTGATGCTGATGAGGATGGCTCGCCAATAACAGAAGAAGAGAAAACAAGACGCCACAGACTGTTTGAGACAGGTGTCAGACCCGAAGAATATCTGAACGAAATTGATTACGCAGAGGAAGCTTTTCCAGAGATTGATAATGTCCGCGTTAAAGAAGCGATAGGCGAGTCACTCACTTTTAAAGATCTTGCTGTGTACCGCGCCTTCGATAAATTACTCAGTGCTGAGAAAGCCAAACCCAGAACCTTAGGTGCACTTTGGGAGGAATATAGAGACCATACTGGAATCGACCCCAGCACTAGAACAGGTAGACGCGAAGAAAAGCGATGGCAAAACTTTTTAGCCATTACCGGCGACAAAATTATCGCACCAAACACAAATAACATCCTGCATCAGGGACTAGACAACTATGTTATTGAAAGAAAAACATCAGGAGTAAAAGGGCAAACCATTGATCGTGAGCTAAACCGCATACTTGCCTGCTTAAGATGGGTTTCAAGAAAATATCGCTTTGATTGGCAGATCGTGAGACCACTAACGTGGAAAGACCCGGTAGCTAGCAAAGCCGTC
>CAJWQG010000049.1 GCA_913045175.1 uncultured Gammaproteobacteria bacterium
AATCTTCCTGATTTAATATTAATAGATGGTGGAAAGGGTCAATACTCTGTTAGTAGAGAGGCTTTAAATGACCTTGGTCTACACGAATTACCAATAATTGCTATTGCAAAAGGAAAAAATAGAAATGCTGGTGATGAAACTTTTTTTCATGAAAATAAAAATATTAAATTCAAAAAAAATGACCCTACTCTATTCTTTCTTCAAAGAATAAGAGATGAATCTCACAGATTTGCAATAAGTGCTCATAGAGCTAAAAGAAAAAAAGGGACACCTGGGCTGGAGATTACAATCGACGTGGAGCCAATCGGGCAGATACGCCGCGTCTATGCAATGACCGATTTGCCGCAATCGTTACCTGGCGGATTTGGGCAAGGTCGAGACCAGGAATCTGATGAGGGTGAAGATGATTCGCTGCGACCGGGTGTTCCCCTTGGGGCTGGCCTGCGTGATGTGCCTGGAGGTCGCGAATGAACCAGCAAGGTGTTGCGTTGATTTCTGTATTGCTGGTGGTAGTCATCGCTACGGTGTTGTCGGTATCGATGATTCGACATCAGAATCTAACTATCCACAAAGCGCGAAATATTTATGATCATGCCCAGGCGGCCCAGTACGCACTGGGTGGTGAAGAATTGGCACGGCAGATTTTATGGCAGGACTTCAAGGATGCACCTGAAGTAGATCACCTTCAGGAAGAATGGGCTGATCAGGCACTATTTTTCGAGTTTGAAGATGGTGATGTCTCAGTGGAAATTAACGACTTGCAGGGGCGCTTCAACATTAACGCGCTGGGACTAAGCGGTGACGCAGGCAGAAGCGCGCAGTTGCGGTTCTCTCAGCTTCTGCAGCTCGTTGGTACAGACGCCATGTATATGGATCGTGCTATCGACTGGATGGATGACGATATATCTACCCGTCCCCTTGGCGCGGAGGATTATGATTACCTTGGTTTGGATTTGCCCTATCGTTCCGGAGGACAGGCTTACATTGATTTAACGGAACTGCGATTGCTATTAGATATGGAAGCGGATACTTATGAACAGCTGGAGCCATACCTCAGTGCTTTGCCGGAACCTACGATACCAATTAATATCAACACGGCATCCGCAGGCGTTCTTCAGAGTGTATCGGCAAAGCTAACCAGCGAGGCCAGTAGCGAACTCATTAATGAACGAGAAGCGCAGCAGGGTTACCAAACGGTTACTGAGTTCTTGCAGTCACCATTCGTTGCAGGTTTAGGAATCCAGGAAGCGGGTCTTAGTGTACAATCCAATTTTTTTGAAGTCCGGGTCCGTGCCCGATATCTGGAACGATATGGCTACCTTACAAGCATTGTTCAAAGGAATGTCGACGGAACCATGTCTGTAATCTTTCGTAACTTATCTAGAAAGGTGTACCCCAATGTGGTCACTGAAGAACAGCAAGGTTAGTCAATGACGTTGTTTATTCGACTAGGTGAAGTATGTGAGTGGTATTGCCCTAACTCCGAGCCTTCTTACGGGTCTGGTTCCGTTGATGCTATCGCAGGCGTCATTAAGGATATTTCCTGGAGTGGAGATGCCGTCGCGATTATTCCTGGCGATCGCGTTCTGCTTACCAGCGCGGCTGTTCCAAGTCGGCAGGCAAGGCAAATTGTGCAGGCACTACCTTTTGTGGTGGAAGAGAAACTAGCGGTCGATGTCGATGACTGTCATTTTTCGCTAGGAGAAAAGAACTCTGATGGTGAGTTTACAGTTGCTGTAAATACGCTCGATGAAATGCGCAACTATATCTCGGTATTAAGCGATATCGGAATAGAGCCGAATCTGATGACTGTTGATACTTTACTGGCTCGCGCTGGTGATGGCACGGCTGTGACGATTGAAAACCATAAAGCACATATCCGGCCGCCGGATGGCACCGGGATATGCGTTCCAGTAAATCAGCTGGCGTTGGCAGTAGGCCTGATTGAGCAACCCGGTACTGTTGATGTGTACGCGTCTGAGTCCAGCATCGATCAATTGAAAATGGAGATCGCTCAAATTGAGGTCAACAATGAGGTGACAGTGCACTCAGAACCTCATGATGATCTGCGAACGCTCGCTGAAAGCTATCGGGGTTCTGAGCTGAATTTGCTTCAAGGGGAGTTTCAGGTCAGTAGAGAGGTCCAGGGTGACCGGCCGATATGGCGTTCGGCAGCTATCTTGGCGGGATGCACGTTTTTACTGCACGTGTCTTTGGTGTTTGGCCAGGGTATATACCTGGACGTGATGGGAGCTAAGCACGAGCAGCAAGCCAGAGCGCTTTACCAGGAAATATTTCCCCGTGACCGTAATGTTCGGGATATTCGTAGACGATGGAATGCTCATGTCAGTGGTTCGGGCTCCGTTGCCGATGGCGAATTTTTACAGTTATTTCGAGATACGGCGGCACATTTGCCAGGCTCCAAACTGGTGGTTAATAACATTAACTATAACGAGAGTCGTGGTGATCTGATTCTGCAGTTGACTGCAACACAATCTGAGTATCTCGTAGAATTTTCTCAAACGTTGAACAAGGTTGGCCTGGATGCGGAGATAGGTATCATATCTCAACAGGAAGACTCTGTGCGAGGTAGTATTAAAATCAAGAGCTTCGGAGGGGCATGATGGATATCCCAGGAAGGATCACCCCCTACGTTGAACGATTCAATGCACTAGAGCGCCAAGAAAGAGTTTCTCTGCAGCTGCTGGCCGTTTTTCTGGTTGCGGTGGTTGTCTATCTTGCGATCTGGTCGCCGATCAACAGCTATTATGAATCAAGCCTGCAGAAACGCGATGCACAATTCAGCCTGCTTCAATATATGCGCGCGAGTGAGAAACAAGCGCGTGCCGCTTCCGGGACTAAGGTTGTGCGGGCAACGGGGCAGTCATTGATTACTGAAGTGTCCAACTCTGCGCGTCAACTAGGCATAACCCCGAATCGCATTCAGCCTGAGGGTGACTCGGCTGTCAGTGTTTGGTTCGATAATGTTTCTTTTAATGTCTTTGTTGATTGGATTGTTCGTTTGAATGAGAAGCAGGGGGTCTCCGTGGAGCAAATTTCAATCGACCGTCAGGATGCACCCGGGTTTGTCAACGCGAGAGTTGTGCTAAGCGGTTAGCAAGTACACTGTTATTCCAAAACAACGCGATTATTCCAACGCCTATATTGCTTAGCGCGATGGCGATGAAAATTCCCTGATAACCGAACCAAAAGCCAAGGATTACAGCGAGAGGGACGTACACGATCAGAAGCCTCGCGAGTGACAATATCAATGCGGGTCCAGGATTGCGAAGCGCGTTAAATGAATGGGTAGCTATATTGATCATGCCCATAAACCCAATGCTTATCGGTACGATATAGAGAAACCACACCGCACTTTCTACGATTCGTTCATCGTCGCTGATGAGTCGAACCAGAAATTCAGCACCGATCCACATCCCGACCGCTGCCAGTAATCCCCATCCGTGACAAGCCAGGTAACAGGTCTTGAGCGCCTCTCGCACCCTTTCAAATTTTCCAGCGCCCCAGTTTTGTCCGACTATCGGCACAATGCTCGTTGCAAAACCCACTGTGACCATGGCTACTACTGACTCAATTCTGCTCGCTACGCCGAAACCTGCAACGATTGTGACGCCGTAGCCAGACAGTAGCCAGGTAGTTACGCCAGTAGAGAATGGTTGAATAAGATTGGTCGAAGCCGCTGGTATACCTACATGCAAAATATCTCGACAAGATGCCCACAAAGACTTGAGCTCGTGGCGAAACAGTTTTTCTCGCAGAAAGTACCAGTGACAGGCCACCAGAAACTGACAGGCACCGCCAGCAACTGCTACTACTGCTGCACCCATTAGTCCAAGTTCCGGAAGGCCCAGGAGTCCAAAAATTAAAAATGGTCCGAGCACGACCTGTAAGATGGGCGCGCTTAACATAATAGACGCGGAGTAACTCGCGTTACCAAAAGAGCGAATGACGCCGTTGGTCACCATCGCCATACCGATCATTGGGTATCCAATCAGCCAAATCCGGGTGTATGTGGTTGCCAGATTTAGGACTTCACCTTTTGCACCCATTGTCCGGAATATTGTTTCTGCACAATAAAAGCCGACGATAGTAAAAGTCGCGGTTACGATAATGATCAATAGCCAACAATGGGTTGTGATTACGGCGGCAACATGCCGATTGGCTTCACCCAGAGCGCGTGCCACTATCGAGGAGGCACCGATTCCGATACCCCGGATAAAGGCTGATAGCGACATTGTTAGGGGGAAGGAATAGGTGATCGCAGCGAGGGCATCGAGCCCCACAACGCCGAGGTAAAAAATCTCGACTAACTGACCCAGAGTCATAGCGATAAACCCAACGATCATCACACCGGATAGTCGTGCGATGTGTCGGGATATAGAGCCCTCAGTTAGATTTTCGCTTTCAACCATGGAATGTAAGTTGTACTTTTGTGCTCGGCAAAATATCCTCTGAGAAAACGTGAAGGGAAAACCACATGCCTAAAGTAGGTGAAAACACAGTTACTGGTAATTCAGGTGAAGCTTACCATCTGAATGTGTATACCAAGGATATGCAGTTCAACGATTTCATTCCAGGTGTATACGTGATCTCTGAGGTGAGCGAAGCGGGAGAGCGTTGTATCTTCGTCGGTGAAACTGACAATATTTACCCGTTACTTAAAGATCACCCCAGCCAGGCTGACTTTGAAGCTGAAAACTACAATCGAGTTTCGTTTCATATGAACGCGAGTCGGAAAAAGCGTGAGTTGATAGTCGACGACCTTGCTTCGGCGCTAAACCCGGTGTGCAGCTAAATATCAGTTAGTTTTCAGTCTCCATAAGACCATGTTTTACTGCTAGCTTGGTTAATTCTACGTCATTACGTATGTGCAGCTTTCCCAAAATCCTGTATCGATAGCTATTCACGGTTTTTGGGCTTAGGTTAAGTACGTCAGAGATCTCCGCAACCCGATTCCCGTTTACTACCAACAGCGTGACTTGCATCTCTCTTGCTGTAAGAGACTCAAATGGCGTACTGGTATCTGCGTTAAAAGGTCGTAATGCAAGTTGTTGGGCAATTTCTGCCGAAATATAACGCTCATTCCCCATCACTGTTCGTATCGCATGGGCCATTTCCTGCACATCGGCTTTCTTTGTCAGGTAGCCCATTGCGCCGATCTATAACAATTTGCTGGGGAAGGGTTCCTCTTCGTATACAGTGACTGCGATGACTTTTAGTGCAGGGTGTAATCGCAAGCAGCGCCGCGTTGCTTCCAGTCCTCCGATCCCAGGCATCTGAACGTCCATTAATACAACATCCGGCTTCAGGGATCTCACCTGTTTAATGGCTTCTTCTCCGCTCTTGGCTTGCCCAACGATCTCGATATCTTCAATATCCTCCAGCAGCCGAGAGGTGCCAGTGCGAACCAGCTGGTGGTCATCGACCACTAGCACTTTGGTTGTAGCGTTACGCGATTGCTGTTTTTTAGAACGAGCCATTAGCTGTCAGAGTGTGACGTGCTTATGGATTCTACTTTAGTCTTGCCCTTCTAGCTAACGAAAGGTAGTCACCTATCATTGGCTAATGAAAGTCTCTTGAGCGCAATGAAAAGTGCTCAAGGTGGTGGCTGAGGTCAGTAATGTGCCCCGCAATTACGTGAATAACTGAGGCTTCTCGTTCTACAATTCCTTTAACCAACAACAGTCGCCCCTGTACGACTGCGGCACGAAAACGCTCAAGTATTCGCGTCCAGATAACCACATTAATGTTGTTAGTTTCATCCTCAAGCGTAAGGAAGATGACTCCGGATGCAGATCCGGGACGCTGTCGCCCCGTTACAATGCCTGATACCTGGACCATACGTCCATGTCTTACAGCTTCAAGATCACGTGCTGTATGGCATTGATCAAACGGTTTTCCGTAGTCACGAAGCAGAGCCATGGGGTGACGACCCAAAGTCAGCCCAAGGCTTGTGTAATCAGCATGCAAATTCTCGGGCTCCGATGGGGAGCGTGCGACCTGGTAATGCTCTTCATTGTCAGCAACATGATCAATGAGGGGTGTATTCGGAAGAATGCCCTGAACGTCCCAGTGAGTTTGATATCGATGACCAGACAATTGCTTAAATGCGCCACCCTCTGTCAGCCTTGAAAGATCACCGCGGTCCAGTTTTGCCCTGGTAGAGATATCCTGAATGCTCTGTATCGGTTTTTGTTTTCTTGCCTGAATGATTCGCAAGGCTGTTTCTTCCCGAAAGCCTTTAATTCTTTGGAAGCCCAGGCGTATTGCTGGTGTGTTTGTATGGCCAGTCAATGTTGATTCCCATTCGCTACACAGGATGTCTACGGGAAAGATCTCGACCTGATGTCGCTGTGCGTCCTGAACAAGCTGTGATGGTGAATAAAAGCCCATTGGTTGACTGTTAAGCAGTCCGCAATAGAACGCGGCAGGTTCATGTCGTTTTAGCCAGGCAGAAACGTAGACCAGTAGTGCGAAGCTTGCGGCATGAGATTCTGGAAATCCATATTCGCCAAACCCCTTGATCTGTTCAAAAATCCGTTCGGCAAACGCTCTCTCATGGCCTCGTTGTAACATCCCATCGATCAACTTCTGCTGGAATTTTTCCAATCCTCCACGTCGTTTCCAGGCTGCCATAGCTCGTCGCAACTGGTCTGCTTCACCTGGAGTAAACCCTGCGGCTACAACTGCCAGCTTTATCACCTGTTCCTGGAAAATAGGTACGCCAAGTGTGCGCTCCAGGACTTCTCTGACTTCGTTATTAGCATAGGATACTGACTCTTCGTTATTACGCCGACGCAGATAGGGGTGAACCATGTTCCCCTGAATGGGTCCTGGCCTGACGATAGCAACTTCAATTACCAGGTCGTAGAAACATTTTGGTTTTAGACGAGGCAGCATTGAAATTTGTGCTCTGGATTCAACCTGAAAGACACCCACACTGTCACCTTTTTGCAGCATCTCGTAAGTCTTAGGGTCTTCTGGTGGGATTTGTGCAAGTGTTAGATGGGTCTGACGGTATGTATTGATTAAATCCAGACTTTTACGAATTGATGTCAGCATGCCAAGCGCGAGCACATCGACTTTAAGCAGCCCTAAAGATTCCAGGTCATCCTTGTCCCACTGGATAATTGTGCGATCTTCCATGGCCGCATTTTCTACAGGTACCAGTTGGGAGAGGGGGCCGCTTGAGATAATAAATCCCCCGACATGTTGGGACAGATGACGAGGGAATCCGAGGATTTGATTAATCAGAGTCAGAAATTGATTAACTACAGGGCTTCGTGGATTGACACCGGCTTCAGAAAAACGGTCTTGTAATTCTTCTCGCTTGTCCCACCAGGATAACGATTTGGCCAGGTGGTCTACTAATTGTGAATCCATACCGAGCGCTTTGCCAACATCACGAACAGCACTTTTAGGGCGATAGGTAATCACTGTTGCTGCTATGGCTGCACGATGCCGACCATATTTTTTGTAGATATATTGAATGACTTCTTCGCGGCGCTCGTGTTCAAAATCGACATCAATATCCGGTGGTTCATTGCGCTCTTTGGATATGAATCGTTCAAACAAAAGATTAATGCGGGAAGGATCCACTTCAGTAATTTCAAGACAATAGCAAACAGCACTGTTGGCTGCAGATCCTCGCCCCTGACACAGAATTTCCTGACTGCGTGCAAAATGCACAATGTCAAAAACTGTCAGGAAGTAGTATTCATAGTGTAGTTCAGCGATCAACGCTAACTCTCTTTCGATTAGTGCCTGTACGTGATCAGGTGTGCCATTTGGCCAACGTTTTACAGCGCCCATTCTCACTAACTGTCGTAGATAAGCTGCTGGTGTCAGGTGTGGTGGAACAAGTTCTTCGGGGTATTCGTATCGTAGTTCATCGAGTGAAAACTGGCAGCGATCAGCTATCTGTGTAGTGGCGTCCAATAGCGCTTCCGGATAAAGTTTTTGTAGCAGGGATAATGAGCGTAGGTGCTTCTCCCTGTTACTAAACAGAAGTCTTCCTGCCAGTTGCACCGATTGTTTCATTCGTATTGCGGATACAACATCCAGTAGTACCTTGCGATCAGCATGATGCATGTGGACGTCGCCACTTGCAGTGAGTGGTAATTGGTACGTTTTCGATAAATTAATAACGTGTTCGAACTGCGATAGAGATTTACCGTCGGGGAATAGCTCGAGACCAATCCATAGACGGGCCTCAAACAGCGATTTTAAAATTAGCATCTGAGCAGGTTGAATCGTGGGTGCGTCTGGAATCGGTATGAGCAATGCCAGACACTCACTGCAGCTAAATTCCAGATCCTTTAGGGCGAGCCGATAACTTCCCTTGTTTGCCCGCCGACGAGCAGTGGTAATAAGGTTGCAAATTTGTCCATACGCCGCCCTCGTCGGGGCGAGTAGAACAATGCAAATGTCCTCTTCGAGATGAAACTCACTTCCGACAATGAGTTTGAGCCCACAGGTCTTGGCGGCGACATGTGCTTTAACTACGCCAGACATTGAACATTCATCAGTGATGGCGAGTGCCTGATATCCCAGTACTGCAGCCTGGAGGACTAATTCTTCAGGATGTGATGCTCCCCGTAAAAAGGAGTAGTTGCTGATACAGTGCAGCTCCGCATAGGAGGTCATATCTAATGCTGTTTAAATATACAGTACTAGATATATATACAGTATCTTGATGTTGCGTGCAACGGTGCAGGGATTGTCTGTTTCGGGCTAGGAGTTTTTCTTCGCCATTAGTATTTTTACTGCATCATTGACCAGTTCCCCGCGATCATTCCTTAGCTGAGACAGTGTATCCAGCAATTCAGTCGTCTGACTTTGGAATTGTGCTCTTAGCAGGTGTTGTTGATCGATATCCTCGGCGCGCTTAAGTCGATACTCAAGGTTCAGTCTAAGGTCACGCATTTGACGCTGTAGTCGTGCAATTTCACCATCGATGCTTGATATCATCTCCATCCGTTCTTCCACGGAGTCTTTCTTGTTATAGCCAGTGGGATTCACTACCTCTACAGGGCAGGGCGTATGCCCGAAAGAAACACTACCGGCTTCGTCTACGCATTTGTAGACCTGAGATGCGGTGGCGATGCATCCATAGGTCATAAGCGCGACTAACAATATGTGAGGTGTAAAAGTTTTCATGTCGCCTAAGGTAACGACTATGCGGAATATTTTCGCGCACAAAACCACGAGCGGTATAAATTTCTACCTGAGTGGTAGGGGTAATACAGGGAATGTGACCCGGTTAACTATTCTCCACTAAGAAAACGCCGAGGATTATCGATGAAAAGCGTGTCAATCGCTGTATCTGAAACCCCCATTTCCTGCAATTCTGGTATCACTTCGCGTTTCATATACAGATATTTGTCTGGGTTGCGGAGCGAAAATTCATGTTCGTGGGGCATGCTGCCGTCTTCCCGTTGTTTTAGTACACCGAGACATATGCAGTCATGGGATGGGCAAAGTCTTTCGGTATATCCTTCGTCAATCAGTGTCTTTAGTGTCACCGTTCGCATATGTGGGCTTACCAGGCGACCCGGGTAACGATCCATCCCAAGATAACAACCCTGATCCAGAATCCATTTTAGATACTCAATGTCAGTCGTATCGTTCGAGTGATCAATTTTTACGCGAGTTAAATCAACCCCTTCTTCTTTGAGAATCGAAATCTGTCGACGCGCCAACTGTCCGGTTGGATAGGAGTGCACCATGATAGGTAGTCCGGTTTCGATATGGGCTCTCGCGACCGCGCGGGCCATCACTTCAAGTGGTGGAGTGACACCTTCGAAATCAGCTGCACATTTTAGCAGGCCTGCTTTTACGTCGGTTCCCCGAAAGCCTTCCTCGACGTCCCGAATGAATTCCTTGGCCATCTGGTCAACCGACACACCGGCCAAAAAGCGGGGCACATCAAGCCACCAACCCGTCACATTGATGATGTTAACGCCTGAACGTTTGGATACTTCAGCAAGTAGCGGCGCCTTACGACCGAGATCAAAGGTAGTGGCGTCGATCATGGTATCAACACCACCTTCCTTGGCGTCGACTAATGCTTTAACAGCCCTGTTTTCCCTGTCTGGCCCCAGAAGGTCTGGATAAGAATCGTATAAACCGCTAGCACTGACCATGACGTGCTCGTGCATGAGCGTAAACCCAAGGTCGTCAGTGGAGATTGGTCCTGTGACGGAGTTGACGGTTGCGATGCGGTGGCTCCTGTTACGGATCGAACGGTGGATTTAGATCGTCACCCACGACAAGTTGTACAGGCGAACCACCGCCAACCTGGTCAGTAACGTAGACCCTATAGAGCCCTCGACTTGCTGCAGGTATCTGTAACGGACCCGCTACTTCGGAATTTGTTTGTGCGGCGTTAATGAATAGATCGTAGTCGTTTTCCGGTATCGTGAATGTTAACGTTTCTCCATAAGACCGTTGAGACACCGGGCCAAATTCCTCACGGTTTTCGCCAGATCTGATCAAATAGATGTTTATAGGGCCAGCCGAAGCAGAGAAGGCACTGATACCCAGGGTCATTGCCTGGTCAACGCGTCGAAACTGGTCGACATTGATGGCAGTAAGCGGATCGTCAGCTGTATTGAAAGCAGCAAGGGTGTGGTAGTTGCCCGGAGTTATGATGATCGACTGCTCCAGAATAACGTTCTCCGGATCGTCTGTCCGGACAGCCGAAAAAACCTTTTCTCCCGGCGTAATGTCTTGTATCTCGCTGACTTCCTGAAAGCTTATCGCCTGGGCGACCAATTGTGAGTCAATGAATAAATCTAACGGAACATCGTCCGCGATCATGTGAGCGACTCGCACCGCACTGGGTGTTTGGTCTTCAGGAAATGAGATGGTTGTGTTGTCGAAACCTACTATCCTCACCTGATTGGGACCAGTACCAAAGTTATCGAGGATTACGAAGAGCGGGTTGGCGCTGCCGTCAAAGATTTCAAATGCGCCGGAATCCCATAGAATCTCGTCGCTTCCCGTCTCGGAGAATTGAA
This sequence comes from uncultured Gammaproteobacteria bacterium, assembly GCA_913045175.1. Taxonomy (GTDB): domain Bacteria; phylum Pseudomonadota; class Gammaproteobacteria; order Pseudomonadales; family Azotimanducaceae; genus UBA7455. Next base: position 11,043 of record CAJWQG010000049.1, read on the forward strand.
TCCGGTAATCTGAAGCAGGTGCGCGAGACAGAGGTTGGGAAACCTGGAACTGGGACAGTTGTGCCGTTGGTGCTGTGGCGACTTCGTCACCTGAAGTCAGAAAAACATCATATGAGCCCGAGGTATTCACTGACCCGTTAAAAATTTGGACCGTGACATTGTCGCCGGATTCCGCTTGTTCGTTGATGATGGTGGTTAATTCCGGCGCCGCCAGTGTGCCGCCTATAATGAGGGTGAAAAGGCGACCGTTTGGTATGTTGATGGTTTGGGAGAGAACTGAGGTGTCGTCCACGCCATTGAAGAAAGTAATGTCGAGATCCCGATCAATATCAGGAAGTGCGGGTTGAAAGGAGGTTGCTTCACCAAAGTCCAGCCTGGGTAGACGTTGCGCCTGAATTTCGACGGTTAATCCAGGTGCGTCGGCCATCGCATGAACAATACGAACGAAACCCGAAGGTATCCGCAGATCTTGTTCATTGAACCCGTCTTCACTACCACATCCACTCAATACCAGCAGTAATGAGAGAACTGCCCAAACTCGTTTCATATCTATTTCTATTCTTGAAAAGGCGCCTGTGACAGGCGTCGCGCAACGATACCCGCTCATAATAGTCAATACAACCTACCCATGCACACAATCTAAAAAAGGTGGCGAAAGGCCACCAGCGTCGCCGCAGCGCTTACATTAATTGACTCTACATCATTAGCCATCGGGATGTGGATCAGTTCATCACACATTGCCTCAGTATCTCGTGCCAACCCCTCACTTTCATTTCCCAGGATAAATACTGATTGTTGTTCGACACCAATGGAGTTCAAAGGTTGCGACCCCTGACCTGCAAGTCCGTAAGTCGCGAAGTTGCGTTGCTTTAAGAAGGCGATGGCGTGATCGATGGTTTCGCTTTGGTAAATGGTCGCCTTAACGACCGTGCCGGCACTTGCTTTGTAAACAAGTGGGCCGATGGGGGCGTTACCCTTCATTGGTAGTATTAATCCGTCCAACGGAGATGCTGCCACCGACCGAATGATGATTCCAAGGTTCTGCGGATTCGTAACACCGTCTAGCGCAAGTAATTGAGTCGCGTCCCTGGGAAGGTCTTCAATGAGCCTGAGATTCGGGGCATGTAGATCCAGGGCAACGCCCTGGTCCTGACGGCTGTTCTTTGAGATGTAAGACAGTTGTCGCTTACCATGACGCTTAATTTCAATGTTATTGGAATTAGCGAGTTCCAGAATCTGTGCAACGATACCCGTCTGCTTAATTCCCTTGGCTACATGCAGGCGCACTGCGACCTGGTCAGACTGGAGTACCTCCAGGACTGGTTTGCGGCCAAAGATGGTAATAAGTTGTTTACCTATGAGACAGCACTCTGACTATAGAAGATCGCCTAGCTGTGCATCTATTTTTTCTGGTGTTGTTTGAGGAGCGAATCGTGCAACCACACTACCATCTTTACCAATAAGGAATTTGGCAAAGTTCCAGGAGATATCTGCCTTCCCCTCATCATCTGCTTTTTCCGATTTCAACCACTGGTAAAGTTCACAGGCATTGTCCCCGTTCACCTCAATCTTTGAGAACATGGGAAAGTTCGCGTCGTAGTTTGATCTGGCAAATTCCAGAATTTCTTCGTTGGTTCCAGGCTCTTGAGCACCAAATTGGTTACAAGGAAAACCTAGTACCTGAACAGCGCCTTGATCATGCAATGTACGCAGACCTGCGTACTGTGGCGTCAGTCCTCACTGGCTTGCAAGATTAACAATGAGTAGCGCCTGGTCACGAAAATCGGAGAGGGCAATGGGCTCTCCTGTAATGGAATCCATTTTCAGCTCATAAAGCTTACTCATTGGCATGCTCCGAAGGTTGTTGAAACGCAGATTATGTCACTTGTTCTCAAACATGTCTGCTAAGAAAAGATACCGTGTAGAAACCATTGTTGTCGCTGGTCCTGAAAGACCCAGTACAACCCACTCGTTGAGTGTCTGGCTACAAAATAATCTCTACATATGTTGTAGTCCCACCAACCATAATCAATGCGCTCTGGCCCCTGTAATACCTGCAAGGCACCATTGAACCAGAGATGGCCATCATGTAACCGCAGGCGTCTGGGTTTAGGTAGCAGAAACATCGGTCGGGCGTTCTCGTTAGAGGAGACTTCCTGTCGTTTGCCTTGTGCGTTTTGTGAAACCGTTTTCCATGCTTTTTCAGGTCGATGATCATTGGCTTCAGCTAACCCGAAGCAGGCATCGGGTCCAAGTCGGGCGCGTAGTACATTAAACAGGCGATTACTGTTTTCCAGATCGGCAAGGCTGGTCGTGCGACCATCCTTTTGTTGAAATCGAGTGCCGTGGAAGAGGTCTCCTGATAATGAGGTTGTGGGGAAAAAGCGATTAGCGCTCAACGTCAGGGAATCGACTTCCTGAACATCATTAATCTTCTCGAGTTGTAACTGGCTTAGCAGTAAGAACATGGCTGCATCACTTTCCGGTTCCGCCAGGTGAATACTGAAAGACCTGGGCGAATGTCCGCGATGAGCAAGCCTGAATGTGAAGTGGTTGATCTTAAGCTGGCGAGCGATAAGAAAATCACATAATTCTTTTAGTAGTCTGCGTATAGGAAAGACCAGAGATTCAAGATTAGTTACATCGGAAAGAAAGGTAATCTCACTTGAAAACTTTGGCTGCTCACTGATGAATTGTTGTGGGTCGGCCTTTTCGCCCATCAGACGTTGAAGGTAGTCAATAAATGAAGCGCCGAAGCGGCGAGCTAAACCACCTTGCGGGAGATCAAGAACATCTGTAAGAGAATGAATTCCCATTCTGTGTAAGCCATCGATAATGTGTTGTTCAATATCGAGTTCATTTACAGGTGTTTCGAGCAGTACAGAGTTTCCAGTCTTCGCTGCAACAAGTGCTGCCAGGGGTGTTTGATGTAAACCTAATGCTGCTGAGTATCCCAGGCGCTCCAATCCCTGATGAATTTTTGTTTTTATGTTTCCTATGCCATCGAACAGCTTTAGTGACGAATTAATGTCCAGTTGCAAACTGGCGGGTGCTCTTATCGATACATTGGGTGTGAATTGGTATGCCCATTGAGCCAGGTTCTTCAGAGTCTCGAGTTCTTTTTCTTCATTTCTTTCGAAATAAATAAGATTGCTGGCCAGGATATAAGCAGCATCTACACTGCTGCCGATGCGGATGCCCGCTTCAGAAGCAACGTGATTCATATGAACAATACGTTGCTTCATGCCTACAACCACCGGCTTTTCAGTTTGCTCCCTGGTAAATATTTCAACCGGCAGTTGCTGGAAATGAAGGCAGAGCCACAGGTCTTTGCAATATTTTTGTTTCATTGTTGTTTACAGGAGGATTAACAAATAACTCGGAAAAATCAGGTGTTTGCTGATTGAGATTGTCATCAAAATCAACTCTGAATGTAGTGCTTTCCCAGCCGCCTCTTCGTTTAAGAATTTTTACGTTGATAGCGCTGTGAAAGCTGAGTGGGGCATTGCCAGCGGAAAGATGGATGCGTAGCTCTGCAGGAGAAGAGCGTACGTTTGTCTTTCGAAACAGGATATTCCAGGTATTTCCCTCTTTGCTCGCTATCTGCAATCGCCGTATTTGCTTGTCGAGAATCGTTTGAGGCCATGCAAGTACTGCGCTACAACTTTTTGAGCCGAGGGCCTGTTCCAGGACCCAAAGAATATCCTGGTCACTCTTTGGTTGAACGATTAACAATGTCGAAAGGTCAACACCGCATGCCTGCAAGGCAGGAGGGTAAGGAATGAAAGGGGGAGAAACCAATAATATCCTGCGTGACTGCTCCTGACTCAGGCGTGCCAGAGCAGGAGATAGCAGACGTAGTTCACCAATGCCGTACTGATCATGCAAAAGCTCTGTAACGCCATCTACTGGCCATCCTGAGCCTGGTAAATGGTTATCCAGTAGTGGGAAGCCAGAAGGCAATCCCTGCCTGAATTCACAGTCAATACTTGAAGCGCGCCAGAGTCCGCTCTTTTTCATAAGGCTTTCTAAATCACCCATGCTTATTGCTCACACCACACTCCACAACCACACTCCACAACCACACTCCACAACCATATTCACACTACTGTTTATATATACAGTATATATGCCTGATAAAGGTGTCAATACTCTGGTATCCCAGGTCTGATTGGGATACTTTGCCCGTAAAGCTCAACGGCTAAGAAATGAAAATCTTTAAGAGAATCGCCATCGGGATAGTGATCGTCTACGTTCTGATCATTGTTGCCTTTGAATCAATGCTTGGATATAGCCAGCCCGAGTTTGAAGGCACGGTCGTACTGACCACAACAAATGAAAATGAGGACTCATTTGAACGTGTATTAACCCGGCTTGTAACAAACGACACCCTGTACGTAAGGGTGAACCATTGGCCCCGTGCCTGGTATTACCGACTAATCGATAATCCTAACGTTAAGGTCACTGTTGATGGTGAGACCAATGACTACCTGGCGGTAGAGATTGAGGGCGACGAATACGAGCTGGTACAAAATGATCATGATGCAGGGATTGTCTTTCGGATCCTAACCGGATTTCCTCCCAGACATATTGTCCGATTTGATCCTCTATAGAGATTCGAGATGACGTCTAACGACATCATAATATTGCGGCGTTTCAATGTAGTTATGATTAGTACCGTTAAGCTCAACAACTTCTAACGGTCCTCTCCAGGCATCAATTAAATCACTGGTGTAGCTTGCTGGAATGATCCGATCATTCTCCGCTTTGATTATCAATGTTGGTGCGCTGATATATGTAACATAATCGATCGAACGAAATGGATGTCGAATTAACCATTTAACGGGAAGGTAGAAGTAAATATCCGAGGCGATTGCTTCAATACTGTTGAATGGAGAGATGAGAACCAGTCCTTTAACCTCTCGATTTGCTGCGACGTGTATTGCGACGCCGGTTCCTAAACTTCGCCCCATTATAATTGTGTTGGCTAAATCAATCCGTTTCTTAGCTGCAAGCGTGTCAAGGATCAGTAAGGCATCTGACTTCAGATGATCTTCCGTTGGTCGACCGGTACTTAAACCATATCCTCGATAGTTAACGAGCGCGTAGTTGTAGTCTCCCAGGGAGGTAATACTGTTGATGCTCCTGGAAAGTTCCTGGCCATTGCCCCCGTAAAAGATCAGGCTTGGACGTTTGCTATCACTTGCCGGGATAAACCAGCCGCGAAGTTCATCGTCACCTGCGCTAAATCTGATTTCATTTTCCCGGAATCTGCTTTCGATGGCGGGGTCTGACGGTGATGGATAAAAGAGTAACGTGTCCTGAGTAAAGTAAATGAACGCAGTTAACAAGCCGTACAGAACCAGCACAATAGCAAGGAAGTTCAGAAGATTGCTCATGTCACACCATGCGGTTGAATAATTCGACTTGAATTAAAAGATACTCGGTGGTTTTCTTGCGCCATTCTACGTTATAGCCATCCTATGCGGGCTCTTCTTCTTATACTTATTGTGCTTGTGACTTCCTGTTCGAGGGAGCAGGAATCTGTCCGGGAAATTGATCCGCCAGTCGCGCCGGTGCAGCAAACTATTCTCACCAATCATGGACATGATCGTGTAGATGAGTACTACTGGATTCGCGATGACTCTCGGAAGGACGAGCGCGTTCTTTCATTGCTGGAAGCCGAAAATGCATACACGCGAGCCGTGATGAGTGATGTCAGTTCGCTGCAGGCGTCCTTGTTAAACGAGTTGTCTTCTCGATTGCCAACCGCGGATCGGTCTGTGCCCATCCAGCGTGGCGATTACCTTTACTTCCAGGAGTTTCTCAAGGGGAGGCAATATCCAATATATAAACGCCGCACCATCTTCGAAGAAGAAGAGACGATTCTTCTGGACGCTAATGCTCTGGCCAATGGCAAGACTTACTATGATGTAGGGAATTTTAGTGTAAGTCCTGACCACAGTTTGCTCGCATTCGCAGAAGATGATGTTAGTCGCGGCGTGTACCACATTCGTTTCAAATACATCGACAAGGACGAATATCTTCCCGATGAGATTAGTGGTGTATCTCCGGCAATGGCATGGGCTGCGGATAACAAAACGATTTTTTACTCAAGAAAAGATCCTGATACGTTGTTGCCAGACAGAATATTTCGACATGAACTAGGGAAGAAAGCTGACACTCTGGTTTTTGAAGAAGCGGATGACGCCTTCTACACCAGTGTCTATGCAAGTCGATCAAACAGATACATCGTTATCGCTAACTCGAGCGCCGGGTCGTCAGAAATGCTGTTGGTCGACGCTTTCCATCCCGCAAGTTCACCCAGAGTTTTTCTTCCCAGAGAGTCGGGCCATGAATATCGAATCAGGCACCATGGGAATTATTTCTATGTCTTGTCTAATTGGAGAGCAAAGAATTTCCGCCTCATGCGTGTCGCGGAAGATGAAATTGGTACCAGAGACCATTGGGAGGAGGTCGTTGCGCATCAGGAAGGTGTGTTGCTGGAAGACTTCGAGATCTTTGATGATTATCTGGTATTGGCCGAGCGTAGCCAGGGATTAACCAGGATTCGTGTTATTGAAACGGCCTCCGGTGCGGAGCGCTTCATCAGGTTTGGTGACCCGGCTTACTCTGTTCGAATACATGCCAACCCGAGTCCGGAAACTAGTATGCTGCGCTACAGCTACACCAGCCTGTCGACACCCTTTAGTGTGTTCGAATATGACATGAGCCTGGACCGATCTTCTTTGCGCAAGACCACCAATGTGGTGGGTGAGTTTGATTCGTCGGACTATGACACTGAGCGATTCTTTTTTGAAGCCCGGGACGGTACTGAGGTTCCGGTATCACTAGTCTATCGCCGGGACAAATTTACACCTGGAAGCAATCCTGCTTACTTATATGGCTATGGCGCATATGGCCACTCGACTGCACCGGCGTTTCAAGCCAAGCGATTATCTTTGTTAGATCGGGGGTTCGTGATTGCAATTGTGCATGTCCGAGGTGGGCGGGAGATGGGCAACCATTGGTACGAGCAGGGCAGATTACTCAGGAAAAAAAATACCTTCTATGACTTTATCGATGGAACTCGTGCCTTGATCGATAGGGATTACGTTGATCGCGCGAATATATTCGCGGTAGGAGCGTCAGCCGGAGGATTGCTCATGGGCGTTGTGGCAAACGAGGCTCCCGAGATGTATCGGGGCGTCATCGCTCATGTTCCATTCGTTGATGTGCTGACGACAATGCTGGACGAATCAATTCCGCTGACTTCGGGAGAGTACACCGAGTGGGGAGACCCCCAGGTTAAAGAATTTTACGAATATATGTTGTCCTACTCACCTTACGATCAGGTCCGGCGCCAGGCGTATCCTAATATGCTGGTTACAACAGGCCTTTACGATTCCCAGGTGCAGTATTTTGAGCCCGTAAAATGGGTGTCTCGCCTACGGCGATTAAAAGAGGATGACAATTTGTTGCTGTTAGATGTGGATATGGATACCGGACATGCCGGAGCATCAGATCGCTACGTTCGTTACCGAAGGGATGCGTTGGAGTATGCATTCATCCTTAATCTGGCAGGAAGGCCTTAGGTCCTTCACGCAACTTGGTTGAGGAAATGTCCTGGCGAAAATCTTCTTCGACAACTCCCGTACATAATTCCTTGAGGCGTTTGGGAAGTGCAAGGTCATCCAGTTCCTGAAACTGCCCAGCAACCAGCCTGCCGAATACCAACATCCGACACTCCAGCTCATGCAGTTCGTTAATTGCTGAAACCATCTGCTCTTCGCTGTTGCCGTAGTATTTCTTGTCTGCAATGCGAAGTAGCGTATCCGTTCCCACAATAAAACAACATCGTGGAAACGTCCTCGCTTTTTCGGCGAAGGTGGGCGCATTACTGAAGATAACGGGGTGGGCGTCTAATTGCTCTTGTCGGCTTTGCATTTCGAGGAAGTCTATTGGCGGTTTGTCGACATTGCGTATAGAGATCTCGAGATTTACCTTTCTTCCCAACAGGTTTTCGGCATAGGAAATCATTTTCGAATGCCCCTGGTGCAACGGATTGAATGCGCCAGGGAAAACAGTGAGCGGTTCATGGGCAACATGGGTCGCCTTGATGTTTCCAACCAATAGCGCTGACCAGGAGTCAGAAGCCTGATGCTGTCGTTCTTCTAATGTCTCGGGAAGTGTTGGTGGTGTGGATTCCACACCACAGGATTCTGCAACATAGTGCAGAATCAAGTCAGCCACCAGCCGTTCTTCCTCATGTCTTTGACGATCTCCCTTGTTCAATACCACACTTATTTCATTGGTTTGGTATGCAGACTGAATCGAAATAAAACAGCGGTTCTCCCCGCGCCTGTCGCGGTTGGTGGACAGTGCGCAGACCACCCCTAAACCAAAAATATCGTCATGGTCATTGGCAATATTTTTAGCACGAAGCCAGGACACCATTGCCAGGTTCCTGGCAGTAACCGCACTGGCGGCACTGTCTGGTACTTGTCCAAGATAGCGGGTCAGGGCTGCCTCGTGATAGGGGACGCTTGCTTCAAGAACCGTTGCCGAAGCGCCTGGCACAGCAAGTAACTCACTGATGGCCTGGCTTCCACCACCGCTAATCGCCAATGAGAATCTACCGGAAGACTGGTGAATTCGCTCAATAAGTCCCGTCAATTAAGTGACCCAAATATCAATAATTACCGTTTGCAAGCTTACCACTGTGATCACATGGCATAATATCCATATGAACTATTTGTTGTTGTTTACGCTGATAATTATTGCGTCTCAGAGCCTGGCAAGTGAAGACCCTGTACAGTCACTTACCCCGGAAGAGTTGGAGCGATATCAATTCAGGAATGCTCCTGAAAAAACCGAAGCAGTTGTTAGTGAGTTGAATGTCGGGCAACAATTCATACTGTCTAACCAGCGCAGAGAATTCAATAACCTCCTTTATCGTCGCCTCGGTATTCGCGAGGCATTTGGTGACAGGCGAGATTTGTCCATATTGCAGCAGCTGATTGACCGAAAGGTGCTGACTAGTGGGCAGGTTCGTGAATGGCAGTCTATGGGTATCATATTTGGTGATATCCTGGCGGAAGAACACGGGTTGTCCTGGGTGAGTTACGAAGACGACCGTGGGGTCAGTAAGGCGCTGAGATGGCGTAATACTGACAACTATGTGTTTCCAGTCACGGTATTTTCAAAACGTGTGCAGTACAAAGAGCCAGTTAATGCACATAAACTATATGAGAAGATCTCTGCGGAGGTGTTGAGGTTTAAGCAACTGCCCGCACCGGTTGCTGCAACCAGACAGAGTCGCTAAACTCGCGCTCGCATAAAAACGTGAAAACCTAAAAGAAAGGGTAGATAACATATGAAACAGTGGATTCTCGGTGTACTCAAGTTTTTCTTTGTTGATTCTACTGTCAATATCCTGGGCGATCTGTTCGAACAGCCCTGGGCAATGTGGGCGTTTATCGGCTGGGGTTGGCTGTCCATTCTTGTGATGGCTACGAGCTTCGTCACCACGGTTTCTCAAATGTAGCTCGTAGATTGATTTACCGTTAGAGGGTTGCGGCGGTCCGACGCATCGGGACGCTGGAGCAGGTGAGTACGCCAACACCACCTGCGTGCTCTCATTAGTGCTTAGGTCACGAATCGGCTAATAGCTCATCCAGTTTCGCCATTACCTTGTCGCCAAACACATCGGTGGAAACTAGTTGGGCGTTGTCATCGTTTGACAGGTCGGGGGTTGAAAAACCATCTTCGAATACCGATTGCATCGCACGCCAGACGGCCTGTGCTTCATCGTTCATACCAAAGCTCATTTCAAGCATCATGGCGACAGAACCTATCATCGAATATGGGTTGGCGATGTTTTGCCCCGCGATATCTGGCGCAGATCCATGTGACGGTTCGTAGTAGGCTTTATCAGGACCTATGCAGGCAGATGGCATAAGGCCCAGTGAGCCGAGTATGCCTCCAGCCTGGTCGCTCAGAATGTCACCGAACATATTTTCCATCACCATGACATCGAACTGCGCGGGATTTAGACACATCGCAGTCGCCGCAGCATCTACCAGCAGGTGTATGACCTCTACTTCCGGGTAATCAGCGTGTACCTCATCCAATACTTCATTCCAGAAGACGCTGGACATGAGGACATTGCTCTTGTGAATGTTATGTAGACGTTTCTTGCGTTGCATGGCCTGTTCAAAGGCCACCTCAAGTACCTGACGAATCTGTGTTTCGTCGTACTCCAGAACTTCCTTTACGTATCGCAGGCCCTTGTCATTGGTACCTCTTTGTTTTTCTCCAAAGTAGAGGCCGCCCACCAGTTCGCGGATAAGCAGAATATCGAGGCCATCCTTAACAATCTCTGTTTTGAGCGGCGAGAAATGCGCCATATCCGGGCTGAGGAAAATAGGCCTAAAATTAGCGAACGTGTTGTACCTGGCTCTTAGTGGAAGAATAGCACCACGCTCGGCCTGTTCTTCCACTGGAATTTTTTGTGATTCTTCGTGGCTGAGCCCGACAGGTCCTTTGAGGATGGCATCGACATCGTCACAGATGGCTTTGGTCTCATCAGGAAAAGCCTTGCCATGGGAAAAGTATGCATTGGCGCCAAAGGGACACTCGATCAGGTCAAACGCGACGTCACGGTGACGCTGAACGACATCAAATACTCGCATGGCCTGGACCATTATTTCAGGTCCAATGGCATCTCCGGGCAAAACGGCTATTCGGTAAGCATTGCTCATTGGTGTCTCCAGCGTGAAAAAGAGGGCGATTCTAACAGGGGGCTAATACAAGAGGTAGGGCTGGCGGATCTTCTCCCATTCCGATGCAGCGGTGAGCAGCAGATCGTCTAGTTCAGAGAATGCTCTTTGATCGTCATCCACCCATTCCCGCAGGAAGGGTCCACCATTGATTACGTCTATTGGTGTCCTGTCTGGTTCGTATTCGTACTCGTGGTAACGCCAGATGTCGTAATCCGGTCGCAGCTGGTGCAGGTGCTTCAGAATAGTGCTCACCAGTTTGAATGGCTTGAAAATATGATGCTGGTAGCTGTCAAAATCGGTGTGGATTTGAATGCCCTGGCAAAGTTCGTTTTGGTGTTTATGGAACATCGGCGTGAAGAAACATGGCCGTAGATGCGAACTTTCTTCCGGGGAGACAAGAGACATTATTTCATTAGCGGGAAAGTCCGGCGCACCGATAACTTCCAATGGATTAGTTGTGCCGCGACCCTCCGAGAGGGTTGTGCCTTCTATTAACACTGTGCCCGCAAAGCAACCAGCCATATTGAGACTGCTTGCATTGGGACTGGGATTGATCCAAGGCCTTATCCGTTGTGGCCAACCGTAACCTGACGGGACGGTGGGATCGTAGCCCTGCATGGCAATCACTTGCGGGCGCGGACAGGATATGCGATCTGCGAAACAGGTCCCGAGTTCCGCTGCCGTGAGCCCATGTCGCATTGGTAGAACATCACAGCCGACAAAACTTTGATGGCCATCTTCTAGAAATAGCCCATCAATCGGTCGACCCGCTGGGTTCGGTCGATCCAGAATCCATAGGGGAACCTGGTTTTTCGCACATGCATCGATGAAGTATCGCAGTGTCGTGATGTAGGTATAGACCCGACATCCAATGTCCTGCAGGTCGAAAAGGACAACATCCAGGTCCTCGAGCATAGACAGGGTGGGGTAACGATGTTCTCCGTAAAGGCTGGTGACTGGAATCTGATGCCTGGAATCTACGTAGTCTTCCGACTCAATCATGTTGTCTTGTTTATCGCCCCGCATACCGTGCTGAGGGCCAAAGGCCCGAACCACTTCGACGCCGCTTGCCAGAAGTGCATCAATAGAATGTTGTCTTTTGGACGTTACTGATGCCGGATGAGCCACCAGTCCTACGCGCAGATTTTTGAGTGTGTCTAACTCGTTTTTCAGTAATACATCAATTCCAAAAGCGAAATTTGTCATAGGGTGGTCAACGCAATTAATTGATGGTGCGCTCGCACGTGAAAGTCTGGCGCATCATCTGGGTGTGACAGACCAAAGTAATGTAGTTGTTCATCAACATCTCTAATCACGAGTGCAAGTCCAAGATAAATGGTCGAGGTGCCCGGTGCCGGCAAATCCAATACAGCGTGACATTCGTTCTGGTCCCGCGATATGTGAAATTCATTGGCGTAAACCGCATTCGATTGTTTCATGTTGCTACGGTAGTCGTCGAATTCAAAGCCTGCCCAATTGCCGCTTGGCGATTGATTGAATTCGCAGTAATCATTACCACTCTCGTGACCAATGAAGAATTCGAAACAAGTGTTGCGCCAGAGTTCTCGATTTTCGTCCTGCAGGTCACTTTCATCAGGCCACTTGATTCGGTTCAGGTCGCCTTTGAGATGATAGCTGATCGATAGTGTCGAGGACTCACCCGAGTCGTCGATGTCTACGTGGCAGACAACACTTTCGATAAATCCTGCGGGTTGAAAAGGGACTAAGGTAAATTTCACCTTGCGACATTCCTATTGCACGCGTCTATGCTACCTTAACTCGATTCGAAAATGGGTAAAGTGAAATGTACGACTACGATCTGTTTGTTATAGGTGTCGGTTCAGGTGGGGTGCGCGCTGCAAGAATGAGTGCGCAATATGGCGCCCGTGTAGCAACTGCAGAGGACCGATATATGGGAGGCACCTGCGTCAATGTGGGCTGTGTTCCTAAGAAGCTTTTCGTGTACGCATCGCACTTTCATGAGGAATATGACCAGGCAGAAGGGTTCGGCTGGGGGGAGGCGTCACCGGAGTTCGACTGGCCAACGCTTCTGCGCAACAAGAATGCTGAGATTGAACGTCTGAATGATGTTTATCGTGGTCTTCTTGATGGCGCGGGCGTTACTCATTATGACGGGCGCGCAAGAATCGTTGATGAGCACCATGTTGCGATAAACGACACGACTGTTTCTACAGACAAGATTCTTATTGCCACCGGTGGGTGGCCTGTCGTGCCAGAATTCCCCGGAAATGAAAACGTTATTACCTCTAACGAGGCGTTCTTTCTTGAAGAGCTCCCAAGACGTGCTCTGGTGATCGGTGGGGGATATATCGCCGTTGAGTTCGCAGGAATCTTCGCGGGACTTGGTGTCGAGAGCCATCTTTCCTATCGCGGGCCACTATTTTTGCGTCACTTCGACGATGATGTACGTACTTTTGTCCATGAAGAGCTGCTCAAGAAAGATATTAATATTCATTTTGAGAGCGTTGTTTCAGCCATAACAAAAGCTGGAGATGGAACCCTCGATATAGAATTTACCGACGGTAGTAGGCTTGAAACCGATCTCGTTCTTGTCACCACGGGACGCAAACCCAATGTTCACGATATTGGCCTTGAGAACGTTGCTGTTGATTGTCGCGAGAATGGCGCGATTATTGTTGACGAGGAGTTTCGAACCTCTGTTCCCAATATCTTTGCGCTGGGTGATGTAACTGACCGTGTCCAGCTAACACCCGTAGCGATAGCAGAGGCGATGGCATTTTCCAGTACTCAGTTTAAGGGTGTCAGAAAGTTAATGGATTACGATGGGATCGCTACAGCGGTATTTTGCCAACCCAATATCGGAACGGTCGGTTTAACGGAGGCGCAAGCATTGCTAGATTATTCCATAAAAATTTATAAAACGACATTTAAACCATTGTCTAATGTTATTGCTGGTAGGACAGAGGCAACTTTTATGAAGATGATAGTCGATGAGGAAACAAGAAAAGTATTGGGCTGTCATTTGGTTGGACCTAATTCGGCCGAACTGATACAACTAGCAGCGGTGGCTATTAAGATGGGAGCTCGAAAAGAAGATTTCGACAAAACTTGTGCAGTGCACCCCACGGCCGCAGAAGAACTCGTAACTTTGAATTAACTCTTGCAATTTTAAAAATAAAACCCACATCTAACTAGGAAATAAATATCACATCAATGATATCTTAAAACAGAAAGAGAGGCCCATGCCTTACAGTAATAATTCCGGAGGCCCTTGGGGCAATGGTGGAAAGAACAACGACGATAAAAAAAGCCCTTGGGGCTCGGGTGATGATAGGGACTCCGGAAAAGGAAAAAATGATCCTATTGGTTCAGTACCCGAAATCGACGAAATCGTTAGAAAGGGACAAGAAAAACTCCGAAGCATCATAGGCGGCAAGGGAGGCGGCGGTGGCCCGAACGGAATTAGGGGCGGAGGCTCTGGTTTAGGGCGAACACCAATTAGCTTTATAATAATCGCTCTGGCGGGACTCTGGGCTTACGCCTCCCTATATACGGTCAAGCCTGAAGAGAAATCAATAGAATTGTTCCTCGGTACTTATTACAAGACTGGAGAATCTGGTTTGAACTTTGCTCCGTGGCCAATTGTAAGGGCTGAGGTGCTAACTACCACTCGAGAGAATACTGAAGATATCGGTGTTGGGATTAGGGGGGGGCGAGCCGACGATGGGCTCATGCTGACCGGCGATGAGAACATTGTTGATATAGATTTTCAGGTGGTTTGGAATATTTCTGATCCAAGAGAATTTCTTTTCAACCTTGCTGATCCGAGAAAAACCATTCAGGCAGTATCAGAGTCTGCAATGAGAGAAGTTATAGGTCGGTCAGAGTTAAGCCCAATCTTGAATAGAGATCGAGCTTTAATTAGCTCTGAGGTTGGGGCGCTTATTCAAACTACTCTAGATAGGTATGACAGTGGAGTGAATATAGTGAGGTTAAATTTTGACAAAGCAGACCCCCCAACTGAGGTCATCGATGCCTTCAGAGATGTTCAAGCGGCGGAACAGGAGCGCGACACACTTGAAAAGCAAGCTGATGCATATGCGAATAAGGCGCTAGCCCAAGCTCGAGGAGAAGCAGCTCAATTACTAGAGGAAGCGGAGGGCTATAAGGCGAAAGTAGTTAACGAGGCTAGTGGTGAAGCAAGTCGTTTTTTGTCGATATACTCTGAGTACATAAAGTCTAAGGATGTTACAAGAAAACGATTGTATTTGGATACGATGGAACGAATGCTCGGCAAGGTTGATAAAGTTATCTTGGATAAAGCTGCGGGAGGTGAGCAAGGTGTGGTCCCCTATTTGCCTCTAAACCAACTCAAAGTAGGAGGTTCTAACTAATGACATTTTTACGTATTTTAGGTGTTGTGACAATAGCTATTCTAACAATTGCTTATAGTTCAATTTTTGTTGTGGATGAGCGTCAGAAGGCTCTAGTTTTGCAGTTTGGACAAGTTAAGGATGTAAAGGAAGACCCTGGTTTAGCTTTTAAAGTGCCATTTATACAACAAGTTGTGAAATATGACGATAGAATATTGTCCCTTGACACAA
>CAJWQG010000050.1 GCA_913045175.1 uncultured Gammaproteobacteria bacterium
CCACAAGCCCCTACGGAACTTGTTCCCCCATTTCGGCGCTGCGCCTGAAGGCTACGAAAAAACACCCCCAGGACCAACTGCTGTATGACCGACACCGGGTGTAGCCATCCAGTCAGAGTAAGAAACCAGCACTCCGCTCGACAAACCAATACGCCGCAACGCAACCAACAAAGTAGCTAACCGCAGTCTGTCCTCTTGCAGAGAACCAGGCCCAGTTTTGCAACCACCTAAGCACCAGCACCACAGCCAGCGCGAAGACTATCTGACCTATTTCTACCCCGACATTGAAAAACACCAGTCCCGTGACCAGTTCGGTTTGTGGCAGACCAATTTCACCCAGTACGGCGGCGAAACCAAGCCCGTGGAGCAACCCAAACGAACTGGACACTGCAATAGGATAACGCCACGTCAGATTATCTTGCTCGCCCCGCGCAATTTCCGAGGCTAGAAACAGCACACTTAATGCAATGACAGCTTCAATTGGAGGTACCGGTAGGGAAACCACCTCGAGGGCAGCCAGCACCAGCGTAATCGAGTGCGCAATGGTAAACCCTGTGATGGTCACCAGGATTCTACGTAATCCACCCGCAATCCAGATAAGGCATAGCACAAACAATAAGTGGTCGAAGCCGATCCATATGTGCTCCATTCCCAGCCAGGTGTATTGGGCCGCCACCGTCGACACTTCCTCTCGTAACGGAACGCGCCAGGTAAGCTCCCCACGGGACAAGGTAACCGTATGGTTCTCCCCCGTAATGAAAGACATTTTTACCACCGATGAGTTCGGTACGCCAAAGCTGGGATAGTTAATCGACAGCGAAGAACCAGCGATATCTTTACTACAGATATAGATATTGTCTGTGCCAGGCTGAACCGTACAAAACTCTGGCATTTCGATCGCGGGATGGTTGGACGGCGGGACCTGTGGGGGACGTTTTAGACGAACCGTGTAGCGATAGTCTTGGAGCTCTCCAATCTCTACATAGAGTGGTCTAAAATCATCAGCAAAGACGCTACTAGCGACAAAGAAGAGCGCGAGAATACGAATCATGATTCGTTCTCGGGTGCCTCAATCTGAACCTCGTAGGTTCCTCGGATATCCTGATAGATTCGATCAAGTTCCTCTCTGACTCTTCTTTGGGTAACGTCGTCGACAATCCTTGCTCGAACTTCATCAAGTGGTGGAAAGTAACCCTCTTTCACGCTGGTAAGAAGCAGCAGGTGAAATCCGTATTCCGATCGGAACGGCCCTATCCAGTCGTCTTGTGCCTGATCAACAGCAAATACCTCGGTAGCAAACGAATCACCGAAGTGCGACGCGACTTCCGGTTCATTCTTGTTAACGTAGTTTCGGTGATATAGGAAGTGATCCCCGCGCGAGGCCGCCAGATGAAACGGCAGGCTCACTTTGTTCAAGTGTATAAGTTCATCATTAGCCTGTTCACCAGCCGACGCTTTACGTCGATCTATCGAAAAATACACATGAGTAAAAGTAACCTGGGGTGGTACAAAGTATCGATCTTGATTCTTCTTATGGTGTTCCACCAGTTCGGCTTCACTTAACTCCAGAGAATCGTAAATAAACCCTTGATTAATATATTCGAGCTGCGCAATGAGGCGTTTACGCGCGTTGTAGTTGTTTTCATCAAGGCCGAGTGCGATCGCCTGCCTGTAAAGCACCTCTTCACGAACGAAGTCTTCGGTCAATCGTTCGCGTTGTGCTTCATCCAGCGATTGTAGGTATTGGTTGGCAGATTCAAGACCAAGCCTGGGATTACGGGACATCACCAGAGGCAATAGTTGTTCATTGCCTACCACAATTACACTGGCGTCCTCCGATTCCTTTTGCGGCAGAAGATCGAATAGAACGAAAAGTAAACTTCCAGCGAACAGAAAGTGTACGAGCGGTTCTCTTAGTGCCTTTTGTAACACTTATCTATTTCTTGTCCGACTCAGATTCATCAGCCAATACGACCAGCAATTCACCATTTGCTACCTGATCACCTTTGCTTACTCTGAGCTCACTAACGACGCCCGACTGGGGCGCCTCGATTCGATGCTCCATTTTCATTCCCTCCAGGATCAACAATAGCTGGCCTTCCTCTACTGAATCCCCTTCGGATACATAGGTGTCCACAACATTACCTGGCATCGGCGCAGTGAGACCACCGGCCAATCCCGCGGGATCAAGGTCAGGAAATCTTGGTAGTTCTGTGAGTTCAATTTGTCCCTTAGGACCGTGGACTATCCAGCGGACATCACGCGCCACGACTTCCTCGGATACAACAGTAAACGGGACCAGGCGACCGTCTATTTCAACAGCGATATCTTTCCCATGACGAGACTTGATCAACACAGATAACTCAAGATCGTCGGTCATCGCGATAAAACTGCCATCTCGTTGCGACTGATATCTCAACGACACGGCCTCATCGTCCACCATAAAATCAACCAGCTCAGGTGGCATGATCGAGTTGCGCCAACCACTGGGCAGACTTCCTAGCGTCTTCGCATTTGCCCGCCGATCCCCCTGGGCAATCATGGCTGCTGCAATCGCAGCCTCAATTACATCCTGACGCTCGGCAGACCAGCCGCGAGGCGGGTCGATGCGCTCGATAAAGTCAGTCGTCGTATCGCCATCCAAAAATGACTCATTACGCAGGACAGATACCAGAAAGTCTCGATTGGTCGTGAGCCCTTTCACGCGTGTCGTTTCCAATACTCTGGCAAGGCGCAACGCGGCTTCCGTTCTCGTCGGCGCATGCACAACTATTTTCGCCAGCATTGGATCAAACTCGATCCCGACGTTACTGCCGGTCTCTATTCCTGTGTCATATCGAGCATATGCCGCCTTCGATCGCTCGAACAGCAACACGGGGCCCGCGGTCGGTAAAAAATCATTGGCCGGGTCTTCCCCATAAAGTCGAGCTTCAATGGCATGACCGTTGATCGAAAGTTCATCCTGAGAAAAACTTAAAGACTCTTCCTGGGCGATCAGGATCTGCTCTCGCACCAGATCCCGTCCGGTAATCTCTTCAGTAATGGGATGTTCAACCTGCAGCCTGGTATTCATCTCCAAAAACCAGAAATCCTCCCCATCCAATAGAAATTCGACAGTGCCAGCGGAGGTATACCCAATCGCCTCAGCAGCGGCGACCGCCGCCGCCCCCATTTTCTCGCGAATTTCCGGTGTAACCGCAGGCGATGGTGCCTCTTCAATGATCTTTTGATGGCGCCTCTGAATAGAACACTCTCTCTCAAAACAATGTACGACATTGCCATGACTATCGCCTAACACCTGGATCTCTACGTGTCGGGAAGATGATAGCCAGCGTTCAAGAAAAATTGTGTCATCCCCGAAAGATGCACCTGCCTCCCTCCTTGCACCTTCTACTGCATCCTGCAGGTCACCTTCGCTTTCCACGACGCGCATGCCCTTGCCGCCCCCACCGGCTGACGCTTTAACCAGCAATGGATAACCAATTTCTTTCGCAAGTTTCTTTGCATCGGCATCCGGCGAGACCTCCGCGGAGGGTAGCGTTGGTACGCCTGCCTTGGTCATGAGTTCCTTCGAGGAAAGTTTATCTCCCATCTGGGAAATAGCCTCCGCCGATGGTCCAATCCAGGTAATACCCGCGTCCTGAACGGCCGCCGCAAAAGCAGTATTCTCGGAAAGAAAACCGTAACCCGGATGGATCGCATCCGCGCCGGTTCTCCTGGCGGCACTTAGGACCTTTTCCTGATCCAGGTAGGTTTCCAGAGAGCTACTCCCCCCCAAAGCAACTGCCTGGTCAGCTTCACCCACGAACGGTTCACTAACATCGCCATCTGAGTAGATCGCAACTGTGCTAATACCCATGTTGTGCGCGGTTCGCATAATACGACGGGCAATCTCACCCCGATTTACTACCAATAGTCTTTCAATGCGCTTTGACATGGTTACATCCGCCAGACGCCAAAACCCTTGGCGCCTTCTACTTTATTGTTGTGAACTGCTGACAAAGAGATTGCCAGATGTGCCCTCGTATCCCTGGGGTCGATTAAGCCATCATCAGAAATCGCAGCCGTTGCGAGCAGTGCCAACGATGCTTCTTCCAGCACTTCCTCGACGGCCGCGGCACGTTTCTTATCAGCCTCTTCGTCGAAAACCTCACCGCGCCGTTCTGCGGCCTCCCGGCCCACGATCGTCATTACCCCCGCTTGTTGCTTAGGACCCATCACGGCAATTTTTGCGGTAGGCCAGATGAAGGTGAATCGCGTTCCATATGCCCGGCCACTCATACCGTAATTGCCGGCGCCATAGGATGCTGCAGGAATAACCGAAAAGTGCGGCACCGTAGAATTTGCAACCGCGTTAATCATTTTAGATCCGTTCTTGGTAATGCCGCCTCGCTCGAAATCGGTGCCCACGATATAACCCGTGATGTTATGCAGGAACACTAACGGTGTATCGATCTGGTTACATAACTGGATAAACTGAGTAGCCTTCTCTGCCGCCTCCGACATCAATGGACCATTGTTACCAAGAATTCCGATAGGGTAGCCATCAATAGAAGCCCAGCCAGTCACGAGCGTCGACCCATAAAGTGGCTTGAACTCCTCGAAACGAGATCCGTCAACAATGCGCGCTATCACTTCCCGCATATCAAACGGCTTGGTCAGATCCTTGTTGACGATGCCGAGTAGCTCGTCCTGATCGTAGACAGGTGGTTCTGGGGGCAGACTCGGTCCCGGTCCCCATTTGCGCCAGTTAAGGTGTGACACCACCTCCCGACACATGCGAATGCCGTCATGCTCGTCCTCAGCCAGATAGTCACCCAGGCCCGAGATCTGTGTATGCATTTCAGCACCACCCAGGTCTTCGGCATCTGCGTCTTCGCCGGTTGCCATTTTCACCAGCGGTGGACTACCCAGAAACACCTTGGATTGTTTCTTGATAAAGATGTTGTAGTCACTCATCCCCGGCTGATAGGCACCACCTGCAGCGGCAGCACCAAACACAACTGAAACGGTCGGAATACGCATTTGCGACAACTCGGTGATCTCGTAAAACAAACGACCTGATTCAGCAAAATGACCGGTAGTCGACGGCGTTTTGATTCTCCTGGGAGGCTCTTCTTTTTTGCTACCACCCCCGCCGCCGCCGCTACCTCTTAGATCAGCACCTGCGGACTCAACGAACTGAACATAGGGGAGACGGTTGACTCGCGCGATCTCCAGTCCACGCATTAGTTTCTTACTGTTCCATGCATTGAAAGCGCCCGCCCGCACGGACGGGTCATGGCCAAGAATCACACACTCGGTGTCAGCAATAACGCCAATCCCCAGGATAAAACCCGAACCAGTCTTAACATGGGAGTTATAGGCCGCAAGCGGACTAATCTCGAAAAAGGGTGAGTCCCGGTCCAGGACAAGGGCGATACGTTCACGTAGCGGCAGCTTGTCACGAGATCGCAGACGGGCCATGGCCTCCTCGCCGCCACCCTGCGCCGCCTCGTCATGAAGCGTCGCTATGTATTCTAGCTCCTCAAGCATTTCTTCCCGATTGCGTAAGTATTCATCCGACCGGGTATTCAATCTCGACTTGATTACTGACATCTATTTCTCTTTATTATCATTCAATCAATCGCCGACGAATACTATCGTCGACTAGCCGCTTAAACAATGAGGCCTGTTATCCCGGACTCCTTGATAAAACTAACTTCGGCGGAGCCCTATAAAAATGTCGCCCAGCGCTCGAGCAGCTCCCTATCGGTCACCAATGTGTTTACCGGCGCATCAGGATTCGCGTGCCCAATCGCGCAGCCACAAAAAAGCATCAAGTCCTCGGGTGGATCGATAAAACTTCTTACCGTACCAGATTTTCTCGCCCACGCTTCTTGAGCGCAGGTATCGAGTCCTGCTTCCTGGGCCAGCAACATGAAACTCTGCAGGAACATGCCGAGATCAGACCACTGCGGCGGTCCCATAATATGATCCACGTATACGAAAAGCGCGGCCGGTGCCCCGAAAAACTTAAAGTTTCGATCCAGATGTGCGTACCGGGCGGGCTTATCATCACGGGGAATACCGAGCAAAGCGTACATGTCCTCACCACACTTGAAGCGGGATGATCGATACGGCTCCTTCAGGCTTGGCGGATAAACCACATACTCAGGCGTTTCGGACCCTGAATAATTCGTCGCGTGACTTAGGAAGCTCGCCATAGCATCCTCATTAATCACATAAACTCGCCACGGTTGCAGATTTCCACCACTTGGTGCCCGGGATGCTTTTCGCAACAGTTCCTCAAGGAGATCGTTAGGAACTGGTGTATCCAGAAAATTTCGAATTGATCGTCTCGCCGACATCGCTTCGGAGACATTCATAGACGGTCCTCGTATCATTACTTTGTTGTAGAATTGAATTGACTCTAGCTCCTGCCTTTGAAAACAATTTTTGGCATGAAGAAAGCACTCTGGATCATAATATTTAACCTGTTGGCATGCCACTAGGCAGTTGCTCAGAATTGCGCCGACACCAGTATCGTTGGTGCGGATACTGCAGACTCCATACTCCCCTTTGAAACCCAACTATTCGTGGCTAACCCTGGTAGTAATGAAAACCAACAGACTTTCCTTCGTTTTATCAACCCAACCAATGAGTCTGCAACCGTTGAGGTCTATGGCATCGATGATGGTGGCATCCGGAGTCGGATGGACGCGCTTAGCTTTACGCTCACCGCGGGTGAATCCAAACAGATAACGGCACAGGATCTCGAAAACGGCAACACTGACAAAGGGATATCCGGTTCCCTCTGCGATGGCATGGGCAAATGGCAACTTCGTATACGGTCAAACGTCGAGATTAGGACCATGCTATTTATCAGGACCCGAGACGGATTTCTTACTAGCCTGAACGAGGTAACGCCAAGGACAATCCAGGACAACTTCGTCTACGTTGCTAATCCTGCGAGCAACACCAACCAGCAAACTTTCCTGCGCATCGTTAACACTTCCGCTGAAACAGACACAGTGACTATTACTGGGGTTGACGATGAAGGCGCTGCTTCCTCAAGCGAGGTGACCTTTACGCTAAATCCATTCGAAGCCAAACAGGTAACTTCGCAGGACCTAGAAATTGGCAATACTGGCAAGGGTCTCTCAGGCGAACTCGGCGACGGCACAGGCAAGTGGCGACTCACAGTAAGTTCACCGTTACTGCTACAGGTTATGAGCCTTATTCGCACCCCGGATGGTTTCCTGACCAATCTTAGTAGTGTTGTCGAACCCAACGATGCCGAGGAACACCAGGTCTACTTTGCCAACCCAGCGAGCGAGACCTTCAGGACGAGCTTTTTGCGAATCATCAATACCGGTGAGCAGCTTGCAAACGTATCAATTGGAGCGATCGATGACACAGGCGTATCCGGCGGGACCGTGGAGTTTGCTCTTGCTGCCAACGAGGCAAAACAAGTGACAACTCAAGATCTGGAAAACGGTAATGACGACAAAGGGCTTGTCGGAAACCTAACAGCTGGAAATGGTCGCTGGCGATTGACCATCACTGCAGATGCCACAATTGAAGTAATGAGCCTCATTCGCACACCAGACGGGTTTCTAACCAATCTATCTGGAATTACACCAGAATCATCTGGAGTCCATGAGATTTTCGTGTTCAACCCCGCGAGTAATACGAATCAACGCAGCTCTCTTCGACTGATCAACAACACTGATCAAAACGGGAGTGTGGACATCTCCGGTATTAACGATAGCGGGGCACAGAGTGGAGATGTGACGTTTGACCTAGGGGCGAGAGAAGCCATCACGGTAACTGCTGATGACCTGGAAAATGGGAATGATGATGTCGGCCTTGAGGGATTACTAGGTAATGGAACCGGAAAATGGCGACTGTCCGTTAGCGCGGACGTGGAACTAAAGGTCCAGAACCTGCTGGATACGCCTACCGGTTTCCTGACCAATCTTTCACGTCCCGTTGAACGACATATTAGTGCTATTAACTTTCCCGATGATGCACTTGCCGATTGTGTCGCGAACACCGAAGTTATCTACGTGAACGAGCTAACAAACCTATCGTGTTTCCTGCAAGGTGTTACTGACACGACCGGCCTCGAGGAACTGACTGCCCTGGTAGACCTCGATCTTTCAGGAAACCAACTAACCTCCATCGACATCTCTGCTAACACGGCACTGCAAAGCCTAAACCTGAGCAACAATCAGTTAGCCACTCTGGATGCATCGGAAAACCAACTCCTGTCATCCATAGATATCACCGACAACGACATCTCCTGCGTAGATATAGAAGTTATCGAACGAGACCATTCTGCACTGAACGGGGTCACCCACAACGCAGACTGCGGTAGCAACTGGGAACCAAGCGTATTCCCTCGCGTAAATGATCTCACCGCCCTGTGTGCTAGCCCCAGGGAAGGAATTAACCCTGCAAACAACCAGCCTTATCCTGATATCCAGGGAAGAATACTCGATGAAAATAACTGGTTGCGTTCCCTCAGCAACCTGACGTACCTATGGTATGACGAGATTATCGATCAGGATCCAGGAAACTTCGAAGACCCGATCGTCTATTTTGATGAACTTCGTACTTTAGAGCGACTGCCGTCTGGGAGATTGAAAGATACCTCTCACTTTACCATTAACACGGAAGCATTCCGCCAGTACATAGAGTCAGGGACCAGCAGCGCTGGCAGTTACGGCACGAATATTACTTTTCTGCAGAGCTTTCCACCTCGCCACGCAGTCGTGGTAATGACCGAGCCCGGTTCGCCAGCAGCGGGGATCAACCTGACCCGGGGCGCTCGAATAATGGCCGTTGATGGCGTCGACATAGTTTTCGGCGCCGACATTGATACTCTGAACGCAGGCCTTAATCCTGCTACGGTGGGTGAGACCCACGAGTTCGTTGTCCTGGATCTTGACTCCGATACCGAACGATCAATTACCATAACCTCTGCTGAGGTCACTGCCGTTCCGGTACAGCATATCCAGACGATCGATACCAATCTGGGAAAGGTCGGTTACTTCCTCTTTAATGACCACATTGCAACCGCCGAACAACAGCTGATAGATGCCATAAACGAACTAAAAACCGCTGAGGTAACCGACCTTGTTATTGACGTTCGATATAACGGAGGAGGACTGACCGCCATCGCCAGAGAGCTCTCCTATATGATTGGCGGGGCACAGACCGATGGCCGAACCTTTAACGCCAATCAATGGAACGATCAACACCCGGTGTTCGACCCAGTAACCGGACAACTAATTACCTCTACACCGTTTTACTCAAGCGCGATTGGATTTTCCGCTGCAGAAGGAGAGTCACTACCAACACTGGATCTTAATCGTGTTTTTGTACTAACAACTTCAAACAGTTGCTCTGCCAGCGAATTAATTATGAACTCACTGCGGGGAGTGGATGTGGAGGTGATCCAGATTGGGCAAACGACCTGCGGGAAGCCCTATGGGTTCTATGGTTTGGATAACTGCGGCCCCAGCCACTTCACCATTCAATTCCAGGCCAGCAATGACAAGGGTTTCGGTTACTACCCTGAAGGATTTTCTCCCAGTGACTCGGTCCCGCTCACCGGCGTTTCAGTACCAGGCTGTTCAGTCGCTGACGACCTGACTCATGCTTTTGGCAACCCCGATGAAGCCATGCTGGCAGCTGCACTCAATTACCGGGAAACCGGCAGCTGTCCTGGCGAGATAATCAGTTCCGCCAGACGGCTAGGCACGCGAATCGACGCATCGACTGCAGACATCAAAGTCCACAAACATCCGCTACTCCGCAATAACATCGTTTTACCAGGGCCTAGATCTGGCCAATAGATAACATTTTGCAGGTTATCGACCTTGACTGACGTTCCTTGTCGATCGTTCTGACGAACCGATCCTGGCGCCACTCGCCATGCTTGACGGACCCGTCTCCCTCAAACAATGTACCTTTGCCATGCTTCATCCCTTCCTGCCACAAACCGTCATAACAACTCCCATCGGAGTATGACGCTACGCCATGACCATTGGGGTGATTCTCTTCCCACGCGCCCTTATATCGACTTCCATCGGCAAAGAGATAGGTACCTTGACCCTGTTTCACGCCCATCATGTATTGCCCGGTGTAACGTTCGCTATTCAGGTAATAATAGGTTCCCTGTCCGTGCTTTCTACGGTCTTTATACTCCCCTACATAACGATCACCGTTGTAAAAGTAATAAACGCCCCGCCCGTCCCGCTCACCATTTTTATACTCCCCGACGTGACGATCGCCATCGGTAAAATACGTCGTGCCACGGCCATGCTCCTTGCCATTTAACCAGGGGCCTTCATAACGTAGGCCGTTTGCATAAAACAGTATGCCGTTTCCATGGCGCAATCCGTCTTTCCACATACCCACGTACCGCTGACCTTCCACATCTTCATAGGTGCCTTCGCCGTGACGCTCTCCGTCTTTGTATTCACCGGTATACGTGTTGCCTTTTTTATCAGCGTAAGACCCTCGACCATGGCACTTATCCGCCCGCCATCCGCCTTCGTATCGAACGCCATCATCACCGGTCATGATGCCCTGCCCAGACCGTTTGCCATCCTCCCATTCACCTTCGTACCGGTTACCAGACGCATGCTCAAAAACGCCGACACCATGCGGTTGATCCTTCAGCCACTGTCCTGAATAAACATGACCTTCGACGTGACGATACTCACCCTGACCACTTCGTCTGTCCTTCTCCCATTGCCCTTTGTACTGGCCATCCAGGTAGTAATGCGTCCCCTGCCCATGGCGTTTTCTACTTTTCCATTGACCTTCGTAACGCTGTCCCCGCATTTCGCCGTCATAAACAAATGTACCGGTACCGTTCTTACAACCACCAGCAACGCAACCGACCTGATCCGATGCAGAAGTAGTGGACGCCATCATCACAAACACCGCTGCCGTCGAAACGAAGACAGGCCAATTCATAGGTTTAATCATAAAACCCCCTCAATATTCACCGCATTGTAAAAACTTACGCAAAAAACTGGTAGAGAAGAATAGAAACGCAACACATTGAACCGGCCACCGGTGCTGGGATAGGTTAAACAACAGCAGGAACTTATCGGCTATTTTTATCCAGGCGTTTCGCGAGTTTGTTAAGGTTCACTATCCGCTCTTTGTCACTGGGATGCGACAATATAAACGGGATATTCAGTCTGAGCGATTGCCTGGAAAGTTCTTCGTGTAACGCCGCCGCCCCATAGGGGTCGTAACCGGCCTCCACCGCCCATATCGCGCCAAGATAGTCACTTTGTCGTTCCTGATCCCGGCTAAATTTACTGGCAACACCGGTCGTTAAGAGCTGGGTTGCTTGTGCTGCCAATGGTGTTTTGGCGAGACCGCCAACTGCAGCGCTGAAAATATTAATAGGGATTCGACGTTTTTCGTTCTTATCCCCATGCCCAAGCTTAATATGAGCGACTTCATGACCTAACAAAGCGGCCCACTGATCCGAGTCCACCTGGATCAGGTCCATCATGCCAAAGTTAACGAATACACCTGCTTCTTCATCGTCGCCACTTGCATATGCGTTTGGCGCATCACCTTCCACCACATACAAACGAACGTTGAGCTCCGCCGCCCCGTTGATGTGTTGCATTACCTCAAGCATTGCTTCAATTTGCGTTGAGGTAACACGTTTGACAGCACGCTCACGTTGATCCCGCAGAATGATCTCTTCGCTGTAGACCATAGGGTTCTGATAATCACCGGCGAGATATTCCACGTCCCACACCATCGACGGCTCGGACGCTGCGTGCACGAATGGAAATACCAGCCACAGTAGCGCATTGACGCAGATCCTGAAAAGCATTGACCACTCCCTGTATTAATGCAGAAGCAATTTTAGCAAAAATTAGCGCATTGAAGCCCAAGTGTGTATGTTCACATGCTGTGCAGAAACAAGGAGAACATCTTGTCAGAATTGTTGTATGACTTTGGCAGCGGCCGCTCCGATCCCGAAACCTTTCCGACTGAGGCCCTCAAAGCGGCTGCGATGAAGGTACTGGATGAACAGTCAGACGAAATTAATAATTATCCCGGCAGTTTAGGACATCTCGGTATGCGCCAGGCCATGGCTCAGCGCGAAGCAACCAGAGAATCCGTGGCAGTTGATCCAGACCATCTCATCCTGACCAATGGTTCAATGCAGGCAGTCACGCTGACTGCGGAAGTACTGATGGACTATCCCGGCGACTCGGTCATCCTTGAAGAATTCAGTTATCCAGGAACGTTGAGCGCCTACCGCAGCCTCAAATACAACATGGTCGGCATAAAGCTTGATGAAGGTGGCATGCGCATAGACCACCTCGAGGAACAATTGCACCGGCTTAATAGCGAAGGCAAGTTGCCGAAGTTTATTTACGCCATCAGCACCTACCAGAATCCAACGGGTTTCGTAATGCCGAAGGCAAGACGACTGGAGATGATCGAGCTTGCCCGAAAATACGACGTTCCCATTGTCGAGGACAACTGCTACGCGGACGTCCATTACGAGGGACCTGAGGAACCGGCGATCTACGCGCTCGACGATGACGCAAACCATATCTACCTTTGCTCACTATCGAAAATCCTGGCGCCAGGACTACGTCTGGGCTACATCCTGGCCCGACCGCCGATGCTGGACAAGATACTGGCACGCAGGCACGACGCCGGCAGCAACTATCTGGCAGCCGCGATCGTAGCGGAATTTTACAAGGATGGAATCGGGAATCATGCCGACGTCGCCAATGCCGCGCTGAAGACGAAACGCGACCTAACGCTATATGGCTTGCAGGAGTATCTGGATGATGTTTGCGTGTGGTCAAAACCCGTTGGTGGACTGTTCATCTGGGTGCGTATCCCGGATGACGTTGATCGCCAGAAGCTCCAGGAGCTCACATTGCAGCGCGGCTTTAACTATCTGTTGGGTTCGTCATTTCATTACCAGGATAAGGATGTGCCTTATTTGCGACTTGCCTTTGGACATCTAAACGCAAGGCAAATTGAGGAAGGGATACCCGTCCTGGCCCAGTGTATTAGGGAAGCACGAACAAGCAACGAGGCGAGACAGTTCGACAGTTTGTTTATGGCTTGATTCGATTTCCTATACTTTTACAATCGGAGACTTTTGCTATCGGACCAGATGTGCCCGGTCACGATTTACGTCGTCACTGCGCTCCATATGCAACATGCCACGGATAATCATCAGCTCCCCTGTCACGTGGGATGAGGCCTCAGATGCTAGGAACACACAAGCATCGGCAACGTGGTAGGGCTCGTTCGGCATTAGCAATGGCGGGACCTTGGTGCCATCCTTTCGCCTATCCGGCGGGACATAGCCAGCTTTTCGAATTCCCGGAGTCGCTGTAAACCCGGGCGCCACACAGTTCACGTTGATATTGTGGCCAGCATAGTTCAACGCCAGGGTCTTGGTAAAATTAATAACCCCCGCCTTGGCTGCTGCATAGGCTGCCAGCCCAGGATTAAGATTGATTCCAGCCGTCGATGAAATATTAATGATCTTTCCACCGGCACCCTGCTCGATCATGATCTTGCCGGCGCCCACATCACACAAAAAAGCACTGTCGAGATTGAGATTAATCTGTTTGTCCCAGTCTTCAAGCGTCGCCTTGTCCAGCGGCGGAAAACCTCCACCCCCGGAATTCGCCACCATAATGTCCAGGTGGCCGAATTTTTCAACGGTCTTCTTGAGCAGATTGTCTACCTGTTCCGGCTCGGTTACATCGGTCGAAATGGCAAGCGACTCCCGGCCCATCTCGCGAATTTCCTCTGCAACACGATCCAATCTTTCCTGCTTGCGCGCAGCGACAACTACATGAGCACCCGCCCTGGCATAAGCTTTGCTGATTTCCTCACCAATACCGCTGCCACCACCAGTGACAATCGCCACCTTGTCTTTCAAACCGAACGTATCTTCTAAATTAAACGACATTAAGATTTTTCCTCTAACAATTTCGACGGCGGGCTAGGCGTAGGCTGACGCCCATTCAGACCCACGGACAACCAGGTTTTCACCGGTCATGATGTCCGACCCGGGAGATGCGAAATAAAGCGCCGCATTGG
Organism: uncultured Gammaproteobacteria bacterium; assembly: GCA_913045175.1. Lineage (GTDB taxonomy): Bacteria > Pseudomonadota > Gammaproteobacteria > Pseudomonadales > Azotimanducaceae > UBA7455. Next base: position 14,113 of record CAJWQG010000050.1, read on the forward strand.
CAACATCCTGCGGCGTACCTGGCAGGCCCAGAGATCCAGCATCTGCTGACTGAAGCTTCTGTCGTTTCGAATATTCGTCATCGGGCATATCGGGAATGCCATGATCAGGCACTTCAACGCTTCCCGGTGACACGCAGTTTACGTTGATGCTATGGATGGCCCAACTGATTGCCAACGACCTGGTTAAGTTGATCACCGCAGCCTTTGCTGCTGCAAAATGGGCCGCATGCTCTTCGCCTTTTATTCCGGATGACGAGCCGATATTGACGATCTTGCCACCACCTTGCCTGATCATTTCTTTTGCGACCGCTGCGCAACATAAACAGGTACCGTTCAGATTAAGCGAGATACAATCGTTCCACTCTGCCGGCGATAGATCTTCAGGATTGCCGAACGTACTGCCACCAGCACTATTCACAAGAATATTGATTTGACCAAAAGCCGCCATCGCCTTGGTAACCATCCCATCGACCTGGGCAGGATCTGTAATGTCGGCGACGATCGCCACTGCTTCGCCCCCTGCACTATTTATCTCTTCAACAACCTTGTTCAGGCTCTCTTCATGCCTGCCAACCACAACGATCTTTGCACCAGCCTGGGCAAAGGTCATCGCAATGCATCTGCCAATGCCATGGCTCGTTCCGCCACCACCGGTGACGATGGCGACCTTATCGGTCAATTCAAACTGGGACATTAATTACTACCTAAGTGAATTGTGATTATGGACAGAAACTAGCTACGCAGTAATCTTCCTGGCGCTGCACCTGAATGTTCATTGTTCGTTAACAATACATCACCGTTAACGATTGTATTCTTGATCCCACGGGCCGTTTGTTTTAATCGCGTTGCTCCCGAGGGAAGGTCATGAACCACCTCGGGCATATTGGGCCCGATTGTCTCGGGGTCGAATACCACCATATCCGCTGCCATGCCTTCACGTATCAGGCCACGGTCATGCAATCTCCACATAGTGGCCGGATTGTAGGTTATCTGACGTACAGCTTCCTCAAGCGACAACGCCTCCTTTTCACGCACCCAATAGCTCAGCAGATGCGACTGCAACGAGCTATCCATAATCTGCGAAACATGCGCACCAGAATCTGAAAAAGTCACCACAGAACGTGGATGCTTAATGAGTTTAATGACCTCGTTCATGTCTTCGTTGGCAATTGGAGAACGGAAGAACATTTTGAGATCTCTATCAAGTGCCATATCAATCATCAGCTCAACAGGGTGAACATCCTTCTCGGCCGCAAGTTGCGCCATTGAGGGCTTGTCGTACTGCATGTCATCCATGGGGTATACGTAATCCCACTTGGGCGGTCTTAGCTCAGCACCAATGATTCTTGGTCCGTTATAGGGCTGACTGGCAACCTCGACGAGTTTCGTCCGTATATCCGGATTCAGTAACTTTGCCTTCTGCTCGGATAAAGGCAGCGCACGGAAGTCCTTCCAGTGCTCCCAGTGATCAAACGGCAGGTTGCTTTCAAAAGACAGCAGCGTGTTCAGCCCTCTGCTGTGGACCTGGGCAAACATTCGCCCACCAGCAGCGGCTGTTTCATCCAGAAGGTCGGCAAAAGTGTGCCAGTACTCGGGCAATGATCCATTACTGAACAAGCCCCAGGTCTGGGTAACACCAGACTCAACCGCGAGATCACGGAGCCGGACATGATATTCACGAACCGCATCAGGGTCTCGACCCGGTGCCTCACCCGCGAGTTCAAACAGGCCTTTTCCTGTCTCACCTACCGTATTAACAATGGCGCGAACCTCATCCCAGGTCGCCAATCGACTTGCTACTGGCCGATCATCGGCGGTGGCGTGATTAAAGGTGCGCGAAGTGGAAAAACCCATGGCACCCGCCAATACAGCCTCTTTGACTATCTGCTGCATCGCCTTCAGTTCATCTTCGGAAGCTTCCGCTTCAAACGCTTTCTCACCCATTACGTAAGTACGCAGCGCAGAGTGGCCGATATAGCCACCGTAATTGATTCCCTTGGGAAGCCCTTCCAAGACGTCCAGAAATTCAGGAAACGTTTCCCATGCCCAGTCGATGCCTGCCAGCATCGCCTCCCGGGAAATATCCTCGGCCCGTTCCAGATTCTTGAATACGTAGTCGGCATTTTCCTTGGCGCAGGGAGCAAGCGTGAAGCCGCAATTACCCATAATAACGCTGGTGACCCCGTGATAGCAGGAGCACGAACCAATTGGATCCCAGAAAACCTGGGCGTCCATGTGAGTATGGCCGTCAACAAACCCGGGGGACACCACATGACCTTCAGCATCGACGGTTTCCGTCGACTTTTCGTTGATACGCCCAATCGCGGTAATTTTACCGTCAGTCACGCCGACATCAGCTCGATAGGAAGCACCGCCTGAACCATCGACGACGGTGCCATTCTTGATCACAAGATCAAAACTCATGGTATTACGTTCCAAAAAAATGATCGGCCAATAATACCATTGTTCTATTGTGCTGTTTCTTTGGAAAAGTCACCGGCAACGACGATGGAAAGATTCTTGGCATCAATGTGGCGCGCCATGGCTTCCTGAATATCCTTTGGTGTCAGCATCTGCAATTTTTCCATCAATTCCGCAGTCCAATACATCGTTCTATCTATAAACAAGCGCCGACTGAGGTATCCCGCCAAGGTACGGTCATTGGACAGCAGGTTCTTTTGGTACTGAACAAAACCGGATTTCGCTTCCACCACCTCTTCCTCCGAGAACCCTTCGGTAACAACTTTCTGGATCTCCTCAAGGAATGCCGCTTCCACGGCTTCGGCATTTTCGGGCGCATAAATCGCGTAGCCGCTAAATTGTGAAGACTCATCAAGCGGATCCGCCGAGAACTGGGAACCAACGCCGTAGCTCAACCCCTCGTTCTGCCGAATCCGAACTGCCAATCTGGAACTCAGGAAACCACCACCAAGCATAAAGTTGCCTAGCAACAACGCCGGAAAATCCTCATGGTCGTCCCGTAGAGGAATGTTAAGTCCCGCCAGGAAATACGCGTTAGCCTTATCCGGGGTTTCGATCGTTATCTTTTCGCCTGGAATTTCAAAGTGGTTATTTACCAGTCGCGAATAGGGAGCATCAGAGTTCCAGTTGGCGAAAGCTTCCTCAACGATCGGCTGAATCTCCGCGGGATCAAAATCACCAACAATCGCCATATGGCCATTTGCCGCTCCGTAAAACGTCTGATGGAATTCGACAAGTTGCTGCAACTCCGCTGTCTCGGTCAACGCGATAGATTCCTCAATCGTTGCCGCATAGCTAGGGTGGTCTTCTGGGTATGGCGCCAAATGTCGCTGCAGTGCCTGGCTTGCCAGGGCACCAGGATCAGATTTACTGCCTTCAAGAGAGGTAATAACCTGTTGCTTCAGCTCCTTGAACTGTTCACCGTCAAAGGCAGGCTCTCGCAACACCTCAGCCGCCAGCCTTAAGACATCAGGAAGATTTTCTCGTGTGGTCTGTACACTTCCGGACGCATTCGAGACGCCACCATTTAACCCGCCACGCGCCTTCAAACGCGTAAACTCATCGGTTAATTCCTGACGAGAAAGTCGCTTGGTACCGCGCATCAGCATGCTCCCCGCAAGACTACCGATACTGGCTTTATTCTTTAGTTGCTCTTCACTGCCAAAACGCAGCTGCATTGAGACATTCACGTTCGCGCCGCGAGTCTCCTTGGGCAGCATCGCCAACTTGAAACCATTGTCCAGTGTCACCCTGATGATGCGCGCTTCAATGTTCTCTGGTGTCGGATCAAAGGCTTCACCCGCCTTAACAGCCTCCTTTCCCTTATAGTCCGCAACCAGTGCGGCAACATTAGGTGAGTCAGGAATCTCGGCACGATCCGGTTCCTCGGTCGGGATAAAGAAACCTGCGGTACTGTTTTGCGGCTTCAAATACGCTGACGCAACCGCATTGACTTCTTCCGTCGTCACTTCAGCAAGCCGATCGCGATACAGAAACAGCAATCGCCAATCACCCATGGACGCCCACTCACTTAGTTGCAGCGCAATCCCGCGGGAGTCATTGAACATCAGTTCAATGCTATTGAGATAGTAGGCCCGGGCCCGCTCAACCTCTTCATCGACAACAGGTGCTGCACCACTAGCTACGTCATAGATCGTCTTCTGCATGGTTTCCCATGCGGTATCGATCGAACCCTCTTCACGAACTTCCGCGTAGGCCATTAGGGGCCCTGCCTCACGAAGTTGATAAGCAAAAGCGCCTACCCGTGCCGCGAGTCCGGACTCAACCATTGACTGATGCAACCTACCAGACGGCGGCGCAGACATGGCATGCGTTAGCAAATCGAGTGCTGCAAACTCCTCATGAGGACCAGGGGGCACGTGATACACCGCCATAATCAGCTTGGTATCGCCAGGACGCCGCAACGTAATCGTTCGCTCACCGTCCTGCGTCGGGTCCTGAGTGTAGGTAGGATAGATTCTGTTAGCACCTGTGCGATCAGGTCTCGGAATAGCACCAAACTTGTCGACAATGAGCTCTTTGGCAAGCTTCTCATTGAACTTACCAGCCAGCACAAGAACCGCATTGTCTGGCTGGTAGTACTTTCGATAGAACGCCTGCAACCGCTCAATGGGCACATTCTCGACATCCGACCGGGCACCAATAGTAGATTGACCATAGTTGTGCCATAGATAGGCAATGGAAAGCGTACGCTGACGCAACATGCGCATGGGATTGTTCTCACCCGACTCCATTTCATTGCGTACAACAGTCATCTCGGACTCGAGGTCATCAGCCGAGATAAAGCTGTTGATCATACGATCAGACTCAAGGTCCATTGCCCATTCCAGGTTCTCATCAGTCGCCGGGAAGGTCTCGTAGTAGTTGGTTCGATCAAACGAAGTCGTACCATTGGGTCGCGCGCCACGTTCCGTGAGCTCCTGCGGAATATCCGGATGATTGGGCGTACCCTTAAACACCAGATGTTCAAGCAAATGGGCCATCCCCGTTTCGCCATAGGCCTCATGCCTTGAGCCAACCAGGTAGGTGATATTGACTGTAGTAGTTGGCTGACTGGCATCGGGAAACAGAATTACTCTCAGACCGTTGTCCAGGGAGTACTCCGTAATGCCCTCCACAGTGGCAACCTCAGACAGTTTCCCGGCTGCAAATAGAGTCAGTGGTAATGCCAGCAGGGGTATCAAGCTAAGTCGGATCAGATTTTTCATGCTGTGTTCTCTTATATTCTCTATTGACGTAAGAATAAGTCGTCGAAAACGCGGTAGCTTACACCACCTATGTTCGAAGCGCTTTCGTATTAGTTCTGCCGCCCTAAGTCACAGGTATCGCGACCAACGCATCGAGACGCCAAGAAAGCGGGGATGTAGAATCGCACATATCGAGCTTGTTTTTTACGTTGAAACACCCGATGTCGTTCTTACAGCAGCTGGTCCTGGGAGTTGTTTTTCGTAGCCTTCAGGCGCAGCGCCGAACGGAGGAGCAAGACCCGGAGGGGCTTGTGGAGGAGCTGAGGGCAACCGGGACGGGCCAAGCCGCGGAGAAAAACAACTCCCAGGACCAGCTGCGGACTCCCCTTGATGGAGCTTCAGCAATTTTTACTCCGACCCCGTGTTACCAATGATTTCAGCGCCCGATAAGGGTAATATCCGCATCTCGCCGCATCTGATGGTAGAAAAACAAAGGTAAAACGATGAAGTTTGGTAAAAGAAAGGGCGTCCTGTATTTCGGGGTCCCCTCAGGCAGCCTGCAGGAGCAGGTCTTACGCATTCTCGACAAAGCCGGCTATCCGCTTCCCAGCAGCCGACAATACGAGCTATCCACACCCTATGACAAAGATGTGGTATTTCGCGTGCTCGACCGAAAGGAAATGCCAGAGAAGGTAAACAAAGGCATCGTAGATTGCGGTATTACCGGCAAGGACTATATCTACGAGGCAGGTAAAGAAGAAGCAATCATCGTGGTTAAAGATTTCATCTTCTCCAAGCGAACCAACCAGCCATCACGTATTGTTCTGGCATCACGTTCCGAGAAAGGAATCGAGAAACCTGAAGACTGTGCGGGAAAAATTATCGCCACCGAACTGCCTAACCTGACTCGACGTCGCATGAAAGAACTGTTCGGTATTGATGATATTGAAATCCTGCATTCCGAAGGCAAGACCGAGGCTAAAGTCGTCATGGGTGAATCCGACGCGTTCACCGATATCACGGAGACCGGAGAAACACTTAGAGCCAATGGTAACCACATCGTGGCAGAGATATTCACATCAAACCCACAACTGATCGCAAACAAAGATGCTTGTGAGGACACCGCGACTCGCGACAAAATCGAAGATATCGGCATCTGTATCGATGCTGTTCTAAAAGCTGAAAAGGAACCGGTCTACATGGTGTTTATGGACGTTCCGACCGGTGCACTGGAACAGGTCGAAGCCCTGTTACCGGCAGTTGTCTCACCTACCGTCAGCCCAGTGGTAGATGAAGCCTGGCGCAGCGTATCGGTGGTGATCAAGGAATCAGAGCTCAACATTCTTGCGCCCCGGTTACTTAGGCTCGGTGTCGATGGCATCGTGCCCGTACCGGTGCCCAAGGTATTTACCCAGGAAATGATCAGTTCCTAACGAATCAACCAAGAGAAAACGAAGGTGGATAAACAACAACTTGAGGAAGGTACCGAACTCGCGCTCGATTACGTTAAGCGGGATGGGTTTTTACCCTGCATTGTTCAGAATGTCGCAGACGGACGCATACTGATGCTCGGGTATGTAAACCAGCTGGCACTGGACACGACCCTGGAGAAAGGAATGGCCACTTTCTGGTCAACTTCTAGAAATGAACTGTGGACCAAAGGCGAAACTTCCGGCGATTTTCTGAAAATCGTCGAGGTGCTGACAGATTGCGACCAGGATGCCCTCGTCTATCGGGTCGAGCCACAAGGCCAGGGTGCTTGCCACACGAAAGATCCCGACACCGGCGAAGCTCGCAAGAGCTGTTTCTATCGTACGCTCGACCTATCTACGGGAAAGCTGGCCTTCTAGTTATCGATTACCGATTACCGACCACCGATTACCGGTTTTCGGTTAGGGGTTTTCGGTTTTCGGTCTTCGGTCTTCACCAAGTGTCGACAAACGGATACTTCTTCCCTTCGCGTGGCGCTGGCGCCGGCACTCGTTTCATACTGTCCACAAGCCAGCTTCGCGTTTCTGCCGGATCAATGACATCATCCAGGCCACCTCCCGGTGCCGAGTTAACTGCCTTGGCGCCTTCATAGGACCGTGCGACACGATCTTCAAATTCCTGCTTACGCTCTTCGGGATCTTCTATGGCCATCAGTTCTTTGCGGAATCCCAGTTTTACCGAGCCCTCGATATTCATACCGGAGAACTCGGCCGTAGGCCAGGCGATGGTAAAAAATCCGACCATCGCGCCAGTGCCACACATGGCCTGAACACCAAGGCCATAGGCCTTCCTCACAATCACGCCATAAAGAGGTACTGTCAGATTGGCACCAGCGTTGAACATGCGTGTGCAATGGCGCACCAGGGCAGTTTTCTCCACGTCCGGACCGACCATCATGCCCGGGCAGTCCATGAGACTCAGAATCGGGATATCAAACGCATCACACAATTGCATAAAACGTGCGCCCTTATCTGCACCGTCAGAATCAATAGCGCCCGCTAAATGATGCGGATTATTAGCGATGACCCCCAGGGGACGACCTTCCACTCTGATAAATGCAGTAATAACACCGATACCGAATTTCTCGCGAATCTCCAGCACAGAATCCTTATCGGCAAGGGTGTGGATAATCTCCCTCATATCGTACAGGCGTAACCGGTTCTCTGGTATCACGTGTCGCAAAGAACGTTGATCCGGCGCTTCCCATTCCTTTACGGGACCCTGGAAGTAGGAAAGATATTTCTTACCTACCTGGACTGCTTCTTCCTCGTCTTTTACCAGGATGTCAACAACCCCATTGGGCACCTGGAACGACATGGGTCCGACCTCTTCCGGTGTATAAATTCCCAGACCACCACCTTCAATCATTGCAGGACCACCCATCGCAACCGTGGTTTTCTCTGTCGCAATAATAACGTCGCAGCAGGCAACCAGTGCCGTATTCCCGGCAAAGGTGCGACCGTTAATGATGCACACCAGCGGAACCAGTCCACTTAACTGTGAAAAGGTAGTGAATGTAGTCACGTCAAACGCGACAGAGGGTCCATTTCCGTCGTCACCAGGGCGGCCACCTCCCCCTTCACCAAACAGCACCAACGGCATGCGATAACGCTTCGCCAGTTCAAACATTCGATCCTGCTTGTAATGGTTCTTCTTACCCTGGGTACCTGCCAGCACCGTATAGTCATAGTGCACAACCATGGCACGGGCGGCTTCTTCGCCAAAGAGATCGGCATTGATGGTGGCCGTGCCGGCGATTAACCCATCCGCAGGCGTTTCTTTACGCAGCGTTTCAACGTCATGGCGCTTGTATCGTGACGCGACGATTAGCGGCCAGTACTCCTTGAATGAGCCTTCGTCCACCAACTCGCTAATATTCTCTCGTGGCATTCGATAACCACGAGCACGCCTTTTCTCCACGACCTCAGGACGATTCTCGTCAAGGATATAGGAATGACGCTTAATGTTTTCCTCTAGATCAGGGCGAATGAAATCAGGATCAATAGTCTCTTCGGTTACGACGATACCACCGATAACTTCTGCTTCTTCGATAAACACAATGGGAAAGCCATCCCGCACAATGTCACCCATACCCATTGTGATCTCACGCACCACGCCATCAACGTCTGATGCGATAACGTGTTCCATCTTCATGGCCTCAACCAGGGCGACGGTCTGACCCTGACGCACCTCGTCGCCGACTTTCACGTCAACGGAAACAATGGTTCCCTGAATGGGCGAACTCATGCCAACCGAACCATCCGGACCAGCAACCTCTGGCGCATCATCCTCCTGCACAGCCGCGGCCTGCTCTGATTTCACCTTGGCATCGTGATCGAACAACGCCAGTGGATCACTGGTATCAACTCGCGCGCCAGCAAAGCCGTCTGCCGCTCCTACCGGACTCGCGCCACCTTCTACCTTTATTTCAACACCGCTTCCCTCAACATAGCGCGGCCGTAAATCTCTAGGCGGAATTACCAACTCCGACATATGCTCGTCAACCCAACGCGTATGCACAGCTGCGCTCACAAAATCCTTATGGGCAAGAATATTCTGAATAAAAGAAATGTTATTCCCAACCCCCTCTATACGAAACTCTGACAGGGCTCTAATGGTGCGATTGACTGCGACCATAAAGTCGCTGGTACCGGAATGCGTAATTACCTTGGCCAGAAGAGAATCGAATGCCGTGCTGGTTTTGTAGCCCACATAGCCAAAACCATCGGTACGCACGCCGGGGCCATTCGGCGCATCATAGGCAGTAAAGGTCCCGCTCGCCGGTCGCACGGCACCATCCTCGCGAAAGGTTTCCATATTGACCCGGGTTTGAATCGCATATCCACGCGGCGTGTTGGGTTTATCGAGCCCGAGTGCCTTTAGTTTTTCACCGGCAGCAAGACGAATCTGACTTTGCACGATATCAACATCGGTCACCTCCTCGGTCACCGTATGCTCGACCTGCAATCGTGCGTTAGCCTCGATAAAAACAAAGGGCTGGGCAGGATCCTCTGACGCATCAACCAGGAATTCGAACGTACCGAGACTGCTATAGCCTTCCTTTTCGGCAAACCGAACGGCTGCCGCAATGATGTCATCACGCAAGGGTTCATCGAGTCCAGGCGCCGGGGCGATCTCGATCACCTTTTGATTGCGACGCTGGATGCTGCACTCGCGCTCCCACAAATGTGAAACGCCACCATGCAGATCGCCCAGTATCTGTACCTCGACATGTCTTGCCTGTTCAACGAACTCCTCTACATAAACATCTTCAATTCCAAATGCACCCTTGGCTTCCCGCTGACAACGTGCATAGGTCGCTTCAAGTTCGCTCTCTTCAGTGACTGCGCTGGTACCACGTCCACCACCGCCGGCGAGTGCTTTGATAATCATTGAACCACCGGATTCAGCAAAAAATGTCTTCGCCTCATCCAGGGAAACAGCACGATCAATCCCTCTTAACACTGGCACATCAGCATCGATCGCTGCCTTACGGGCACGCGCCTTGTCACCGAACAATTCCAGATGTTCCACGCTCGGGCCAATAAAGGTAATACCTTCTTCACCGCAGCGGCGGGCGAATTCTCCCTGCTCTGACAAAAAGCCATAACCGGGGTGTACTGCATCGCAACCGTTTGCCTTGGCAGCCGCCACCATTCCCTCGATATCAAGATAAGCGCGAGCACCTTTACCTTCCAGTTGATGCGCCGAATCTGCGACCCGCGTGTGCAGGCTTGCACTGTCATCTTCCGAATATACAGCGACCGTCGGTATACCAAGGTCTGATGCCGCGCGTGCTATGCGTATGGCAATCTCACCACGATTTGCGATGAGCAGTGACTTAAACCTCATGAGTTCTCCAATGAATATTTCTGCTTAACTTTTGAGGTCGTCAAGGGTACCAGTAACCCCCTCATCGACCAATGTCTGATACTCTAATTCCGTTAGTCCTAACTCCGCCATAAGCACATCTTTACTGTGCTCACCCACACACGGAGAAGGTCTTATTGGCGTTCCGGCAGCGGCCGAAAAGCGCCATGGTCTCCCCGGCAACCAGGTCAGTCCGGTTTCGGGGTGCTCTATCTGAGAGACAAAGCCATTTGCGGACAAGTCAGGATCCGGTAGGCTGTATAGCTCATACAGGGTCTTCACCCGCGCAGCGGTTACACCGATCGAACCAAGTTCTCTTTCCGCCTGATTTGCATCCTGTGTGGAACACCACTGTCCAATCAACGTATCCAGTTCCGCTTCATTTGCCTTGCGGGTTTCCATCGTCGCGAATTCCGGCGCAGACAATCGAGGGTCGTTAATACGTTTCGCGAGCGCCTGCCATGCGACTTCAGTTTCTGCCGCCAACGCCAGCCATTCTCCATCTGCCGCCAGATAGTTATTATGGGGCGTAATACGCGGATGGTGATTCCCACCGGGTCCCGGTACGCGACCAGTCGCGTCATAGGACACAATCGCGTCTCCACAGACAGCAGCCATGGCTTCCAGCATTGATAAATCTACCCGTTGTGGTTCCCCGGTTTTATCACGGTGCGCCAGAGCCGCCATAATCATTGCCACCAGAAAATAACCCGCCACCGGATCAGGATAGAGGCCCGCAGTATTCATTCCAGGGTCGCCTTCGTAGCCGTGTAATGAGGAAAGCCCGGACATGGGTTCAGTGGTCGCGCCATTTGCGGGGTAATCCCAGTAAGGACCGGTTTCGCCGTAGCCAGAGACCGACGCCCAGATTATCCCGGGTCGCAATTCATGCAGTTTCTCCAGCGTAACGCCCCAACGCGGCAGAACCGTTGGTCGAAAGTTATCCGCGATAATGTCGAACTTCGGAATCAGCTGCCATAGGAGTTCAACACCTTTGTCCTGATTCAGATCCAGCGTCACTTCCCGTTTGTGAAGATTCACAGAGTTATAATGGCCCTGGGTATTAAGTGGGCACTGCGTTCTACTGTGATCGACAACGCCAGCAGGAATATGACTCCTTAAACGGCGAAACACGTCCGGTCGCTTTAACGACCCCATCTGCACAACGTCCGCACCTAGCAGTGCCAGGAGTTCTGTAGAAAAAGTCCCGGACCAGGCCTGACCGAAACTCAACACACGAATTCCCGCAAGAGGTCCCGCCGCCAATTCGTCACTCGACAGCGAATCAGTCGGACTATTTACCTGACGTTTCTCTCGACGGGTCTCACCTCTGATCTCTTCGCCTTGCTCGTCAATGCAAGGTGCAGGTCGATTAACCCGCCAGGGTGAAGGCGTCAGCTTCGCAGGCGCACCTGCTGCCCGTACGGTTCGATCTTCCAGTCTGGTTTCAACAATAAACTCACGTTCGCGTCCGACAGGAGTGTGCCGCCACGATGCGTTTCCACCATCACTTCGATCAGCAGGGCCTGAATGGCAGGGTGCAGATCATGGCCGACC